>JAXJIO010000001.1:0-85582 GCA_036298675.1 Collinsella sp.
AGTTTGAGAAGAAGTCGACAGTACATTTAGAAGCACCTACATTTCTCAAAGCATCGTTAGATTAATAATGACAGACCGAATGAAGATGCGTGCGATGGGGGCGAGGCGAATGGCTGAGCGGTATCGATATGCGGGTTCAACGGTATTATATTGACCACATAGATTTTAACTTGCATTTCTACCCGCCCTTTTCGTAGAGTCGCCGATACGTGCTTAGCGCACCCTCGGCGCGTCCGGCAGGCTTTGCGAAATGGGATCCAGGAGACTTCGGCGCAGCATCATCTTGCGGAATGCTTCTAATGAGCCTCCCATCCTTCAAAAACAGAATCTCATCGCACAGCCTATCGACCGAATCCAAGATGTGGGATGACATGATGATGCACGTACCAGAATCGGCCAGCTTCCTGAAAATCTCGGAATGCAAGTCCACCCTGCTGGGGTCGAGCGCGTTCATGGGCTCATCTAATAGAAGGTACCGCGCACCCGTCGCATACGCAATCGCCAGGGTAAGCTGCTGCTTCATGCCCTGGCTCAGAGTGCGGATCCTCATCTTCGCGAACTCGCCTATCTGCGTTTGTTCCACTATCTCTTCGATATCGCGAGCATGCGGCCACATATCGCAAACCATCTTGAGGTGATCTTCCGCACGCAATCCGGGATACAGCAGCGTCCCCTCACCAGGTGCATAGAAGATCATAGAACGGACCTCTCTCGCACCCGTACCCTGCACCTCATCCAGAACGATGCTCCCGTCCACGCGAGGACCCGGCAAACCTGCCATCGCACGTAGCAACGTCGTCTTTCCATGCCCGTTCGGAGCGACGAGACCGTAGACCGTACCCGGGGCAAACTCAGCGTTCACCGAATCTACGAGCACCTTCTTTCCATAAGAGATCGTCAGCGTTTGAAGGCCAATCATCGAGATCATCCCCTTTCGATCTTTGGAACACTCAGGCGCACCATCAACGGAGATACGGCGCCCAAGACCACCAGCAGAGCGCCCGATGCGCCGACGACCTCTCCAAAAGGCATCGCGTTCGTCCCTCGCCCAAGGAACCCAATCGTCCCCACCTGGGAAGCGGGATCAAACGAGGCGAATGGAGCCAGCAGCGCGACGCCCATGCCCGCGCTTTCAACATGAGCGCTCAACGAACCCAACACCAGGAGAACCGCGCAAACCACTCCGGTGACAACGGGGTTGCGGCTAATCGCTGCTGTCAACGCAGCGACGACGGAAATCACGCCGTATGCCATGACCAGCAACGGAATACTGCACAACACCGCCTCCCCCACCATGGACGTTGTCGAAGCTCCCGCCCGAATGAGAGCGACGGGATACTCCGATCCACCCGCACCGTTCTTAATCAAGGACACAACCGCAGCGGGAACCATCGACACCAAAAGCAGCGCCAAGCCAAGCAGGAGAGACAGCGCAACAGCCGTCAGAAAACGCACATGCGCCGTTGCGGGGACTTGGAAAACCAGAAGGGAACGGCACCGCAGGTAGGTGCACGCAAGCGATGTGACAACCACGGGCAACAGCCAAAACAAGGAAGGAAGCGCTGCCTGGAGATAGGAAAGGAGGATTAACGGGGGCATCTTCGTACTTAACTCGTAAACCTTGGGGTCCGGCAAGCTCGCGATCGACTCGAGCAGAAGGGCGCGCGCCTCCGCACGAGAAGGAGTCTCCGGCTCGATTCCGATCGATTGCAGGAGGGTCGCATCTGCCGCGCCCAGCTCGCCTCGAGCGCGCTCGTACGTCGCAAGGCTTCGAAACCCCTCCGCAGGCGTGGGCGCGTACACGAAACCCGAAAGAGCATCTCGCATGCCTTCCAGGGCCGCTTTGCCCTCGACGTCCATATTCGCAGCGTCCTGCTCTAGATACCGATCTATTGAACGGAGCTCCCCATCCCTATACCGAACAGCGGAAACGTTATCAGCGTCAGGAAACATCTCGACCAGAGCCGGGGCCAGCATCGCCGTCGACATTGCAATCGCGCATACGGCGAGGGCAGGAGAATGCAGGAGCAGCTTCCCCATCGTTCTTACGTATGCAACGGCGGAGGCACAAGCGCTCGAACGGGCTGTCGTTCTCGATGCGGTGAAGGAACCTCTCTCAAGACAAATCGGGGACATCGGGCGCGCGCAGCCGCTCTTTCCAGCAACGCAAAGCAGGCTAATTGCCAGCACCTCGATCCCGATTGCGCATACGAGGGTAATCGCGCCACGCTCGAAGCAAAGTCCAGGCAGATTCACTATCTGCGTTGTCGGGTACGGGCTATAG
The DNA here is from genome assembly GCA_036298675.1 of Collinsella sp. Taxonomy (GTDB): domain Bacteria; phylum Actinomycetota; class Coriobacteriia; order Coriobacteriales; family Coriobacteriaceae; genus Collinsella. The sequence goes on from JAXJIO010000001.1 coordinate 2,285, forward strand.
GCGCCGACGGTCAACTCAGTGTTCGCATACGTAAGGGGATTCAACAGGGCGAACTCACGTAAAGCGATGGATCTTCCGTAATACCCGGGAACCATCGTCGCCCCCATCAGGGCACATACGAACACGATTCCAAGCGTAGGGTTATTGGCAATCTTCACGGCAAGGTGAACGACGAGCGAGATGAACGCCGCCACCAAGAATTGCAAGATGGCCGTCTGTGCGAACACCAGCCAAGCCGGTTTGATAACCGGAGTCGCATATTGAACGTAGCCTATCGGATAGAACAGCGAGCCCGGGCCATTCTTCACAAGTGCGGCGATTATCCCTGGAAGATTGACGGCGAAGACGGCAAGCATCGCAAAAACACTCGCCCATACGCTCGATGCAACAAGCCTGCCCAGCTCACCCATCGGTGCCTGGATGATGAGTTTTTCACGTTTGTTAAGACGCGCGGCAAGGAACGAGACGGCAACGGCCGTTGCGGCCCATAGCAAGTACTCCTTCGATCCGTCATAAAAGGAGTACGCTCCATCCGATACCTGCAGAAACGGAAGCAGAGTAGAGAGCGGCGCCAAGACAAGACGCCCCGCGGCAAGAGGGTACAGAAGCGCGGGCATGCTTGATGAAGAGGTATAGACACCCTCCTCCCCCGCATTCACAAGCGCATCCGCATAGGATGCTGACAATTCCTGCTCAACACGGGTTATTCCCGACTCGAGGTATTCGACCCGTCCGTCGATGCCAGCCGCGCTCCTGAAGACGGGCAAAGCACAAAGAACCATCAGCGCAACAACGGCAACACAGAGCGACCTGGAGGAGATGAGCGACCTAAAGATTGCCTTCGAGATTTTGAGCATATTCATCGCCAACCTTAACCCCATCCACCTGGAACAGCGGGGCTGAACAAAATGCTCGGCCCCGCCTCGCATCTAGTGATTGCAGCATGCTGTGATTACTTGCCGGCAAAGTCAATTTAACATAAACTGTTAAAAAGTAACCTGAGTTTTTTAAATTCTTCGGAGGTTATTATGAGTTCCGACAATCGCACTCCCCGGCTTCATTCCTTCCGCATCGCATGTGCGATAGCCTCTGCGGCCCTTTGCGTCACCGCCATCGCACAAGTGGCGTTCTCCTTAAAGCCAGCAATCGAAGTGCTCGACAACCCTGTAATTGCAGACTCCCCCGCGTATCCAGCCCTTGCGATCTCGACATTGGCCCCTGCCGTCATCGGTATCGCCACGACCGTCCTCAGCGCCGTTCTCGTGTGGACGATCAAGAGCGGAGACCCCTTCAAGAAAGGCTCTGCGACATGCTTGAAGGTACTCGGCATTCTCTTCGTTGTTCAAGCTGCCACCAGCCTCTACGCCGGCTCACTCGAAACCTCCGTCTTGATGTTTGGCGGCGAGGGGGCCGTCGGCGCCCAAGAGATCGCTTCATCATTCGACTGGACCTCTCTGGTTCTCGGCATCGTCTTGTTCATGCTCTCCCAGCTCTTCTTGTACGCTCGAGAGCTGTACCTCGACTCCGACGAGATTGCGTAAGGACACGTCATGCCCGTAATTGTTCGCCTCGACAAGATCATGGCCGAGCGAAAGATTTCCTCGAACGAACTTGCCGAAAGGATTGGAACCACGCCCGTGAACCTGTCCCGTATTAAAAAAGGGCATATTCGCGGCATTCGCTTCAACACACTCGAGCAGCTATGCCTCGCCCTTCGTTGCCAACCCGGAGACCTTCTCGAAGTCATGAGCGAAGAGGATGCCCGAAAGGAGTTCGGACTCGATTGGTCCGCCGAGGATTAGAGGGCGGTCGTACTCGCCCTGCACACGGGGATGCGAATCGGCGAGGTCTGCGGCCTTCGGTGGTGCGATGTGGATTTCGAGACGGGCCTGATCTCGATCAGACACTCGGTGGCGTACGCGAAGGGAATGGGTTCGTTCATCAAGGACACCAAGACCCATGACGCCAGGGGTATCCCCATCGACCCGGTCGGCCTACTCCCCTTCCTGAAGGAGACCCACGAGATCGACTGCGGAAAGCTGCGCTTGCGCGGCCTTACCGGGGCGGTCGAGATCGGGGACTGCTACATCCTGTCGGAGCCGGGCGCGACCTTCGCGACGACAAGCTATATCCGCAGGGCGTTCAAGACGTTCTCGGAGACCAACGGCCTCATGGGCACCAACGACGAGCTGATCACGTTCCACGGCCTTCGCCACACGTTCGCAACGCAGTGGATCCGCCAAGGCGGCGATATCAAGGCGCTCCAATCGATCCTCGGCCACAAGGACGCCATGGCGACGCTCAACGTCTACGCCGACATCGAGCCCATCTCCAAAATCCATAACATGCTGCGCGCCACGCCGTGCCTTTGGCGCGGGCACCTCGGGCCGAGGGTCGATCCGGGTCCCATGTTCCAACAGAGGATCCAGGAGTCCATCGAGACGCTCCAGGCGTTCGGCTACGGCATCACCGAGCCGGACGACCGAAATATCGCCACACGCGACGTGAAGACGAACAGTTGGCTCTAGCTCACCGAGTACGCGGCAGTGCTGGGCCCATCCCAACTGAGGTCACGGTGGTCCGATAGGGGCGCCGCCCGCGGCATGCGCCGCGGAGCGGTATCCCCTACCGAAGGGCGGGGATGCCCTCCGCTTCCAGTTCGGAATCAGCCGTCGGAGGCGTTCGGCTGACTGCGGGAACGGCCTGTCCGCTCAATGTGTTCGGCTGAGATCGGAAATCAACCCAACACGAGCCGGACACGCGCCAGACGGCTCTTCCCCGTACGGCCTTCCCCCTTACGCTCATGTTGCAGACGTGTAACGCCGCAGTAAGCACACCCCTTTTGGCGCCAGACAGGTACAATGATGAACACTGTACCGTAGCGGAGCGCCCCGCGCGCCGCAACCACGCGAAAGGGTTTCCCATGGCCGAGATCTCGTCCTCCCGTATCGTCATCACCGTCCTTGGCAAGAACCGCCCCGGCATCGTCGCCGGCGTCACCCGTGTCCTAGGCGAGGCCAACGTCGACATCCGCGACATCACGCAGTCCATTATCGAGGACATCTTCACCATGACCATGCTGGCCGATACCGCCGAGTCCAAGCTCGACTTCGCCGAGCTGCAGAAGGCGCTGGCCGAGGCCGGCGAGCTTTCGGGCGTCAACGTGTCCATCCAGCGCGAGGACGTCTTCAACTTTATGTACCGCCTGTAGCGAGCAAGCCGCTGGGGATAGCCTGACGCGCGCATGCCCATGCAAGTCACCCCGATGCGGCCCGGAGAGGAGCGCGCATGGCCTACGACGCCAAGAAAATCTATTACCGCTTCGATGACCACTTGAGCCGCCTGGTTCTGGATTACGAAGCAAGCCGCCAGATTTCGCCTGAGAGCGAAAGCCTCTACCACGGCCTGCCGACCGACCCTTATGACGAGGGCCTGTTTGTTGAGCACAATGTCAAGCGCGGCCTGCGCAATGCCGACGGCTCGGGCGTGGTCGCGGGCCTCACTCGCATCTCGGATGTGCACGGCTACAACAAGGTCGACGGAAAGGTCGTGCCCGATCAGGGCAAGCTCACGCTTCGCGGCTACAGCATCGAGGATCTGGTCAACAATGCCCAGGCCGAGAATCGCTACGGCTACGAGGAAGTCGCCTATCTGCTTATCACGGGTTCGCTGCCCAACAAGGAAGAGCTCGACGGCTTTTGCGAGCGCCTGGGCGCCTTTAGACATCTGAGCGACGAGTACGTCAAAGAGTTCCCTATGACCACGGTGTCGTCGAGCATCATGAACGTGCTCCAGCGCGCCGTGCTGCTGCTCTACGCCTTCGATGCCGAACCAGACGTGATCACGCCCGAGCATGAGATCGACGTGGCTATTTCCATGCTCGCACGTCTCCCGCGCATCGCCGCCTTCGCACACATGGCCTCGATCGCCAAGCTTCGCGGCTCCGAGGTTCACGTGCCGCACCCCACGCCCGGCCTCTCCACCGCCGAGACCATCCTACAGGTGCTCCGCGGCGGTATGGCGTTCACCCGCGATGAGGCCATGCTGCTCGACGTGATGCTCATGCTGCATGCAGAGCACGGCGGCGGCAACAACTCCACGTTTGCCTGCCGCGTGCTGTCCTCCTCGGCCACCGACCCGTATTCCGCCTACGCCGCGGCCATCGGCTCGCTCAAGGGCCCGCGCCACGGCGGCGCCAACGCCAAGGTCGTGTCCATGCACGAGGACATCCGTGCGCATGTCTCCAACTGGGAGGACGAGGACGAGGTCGCAGCCTACCTGAGCAAGATCCTCGACAAGCAGGCCTTCGACGGCACGGGCCTCATCTACGGCATGGGCCACGCCGTCTACACGCTGAGCGACCCGCGTGCCGAGGTGTGCCGTCGTTACGCGCGCTCGCTGGCAGCCAAGAAGGACCTGGGCGAGGAGTTCGCGCTCATCGAGCGCATCGAGCGCCTGGCCCCGCAAGTGATGCGCGATCACGGCATGACCAAGCCCATCTGCGCCAACATCGACCTGTACACGGGCTTTATCTACAAGATGCTCGGCGTGCCCGAGACGCTCTTTACGCCGCTGTTCGCCGTCGCCCGCATGGCCGGCTGGTCGGCACACCGCATGGAAGAGCTCTTCTGCGCGCACCGCATCATCCGTCCCGCGTATCGCCCGGTTATCGAGCCGCTGGAGTACAAGCCGCTCGCCGATCGTTAGGACGCAGACCGTTATAGAACCCGAGCGTGGCCAGGGCATCACCGCCCTCGGCCACGCTTTTTATGCCAGTAGAAAGGATCGCAGCGAATGATTGTGTTTTCCGATATGGATGGAACGCTGCTGACGAGCGATAAGCAGATGAGCGACGCCACTTGGGCAATGCTCGACGAGCTTGCGCGCCGCGGTATTGAGTTTGTGCCCTGCACGGGGCGCCCGCTGTCGGGCATCTTTGAGCCTATCCTCGCCCATCCTGCCGTGCACTACGCGGTCTGCGCCAATGGTGCCAGCGTCTGGCAGCTCGACGAAGATGCGCCTACCGATGCCTCACGCGCCAAACGTATCTTGAGCCGACCGCTCGACCGTGGCATCGCCCATCGCATCCATCGCATCGCCGCCGGCCACGATGTGACCTTCGATATCTTCGCCGACGGCCAGTGCTTCCTCCCCCGCTCGCTCTATGAGCGCCTAGACGAGTTCTGCGGCGGCGACCCCCACATCGCGGCTTCGCTCAAGCGCACACGAACACCGATCGACATGGATATCGACAGTAAGATCGACGAGGTCGAGACACTCGAACGCATCGCCATGTACTGGCACGACCCGGCCGATCGCGACGCCATCGCGGCGGAGCTCGACACGCTCGGAGGCATTGAGGTCACGCGTTCGTACGCCATGAATATCGAGGTCATGGGCGAGGGCGCCACCAAGGGAACGGCCCTCACATGGCTATGCGAGCACCTGGGCGAGCGTCTCGCCGACGCCTGGGGCTTCGGCGACAACATCAACGACATTCCCATGCTGCAGGCAGCAGGCCACGGCATAGCCATGATCAACGGCGAGCCCGAAGACCGCGACGCCGCCGACGCCATCACCGAGTTCGACAACGACCACGACGGCGTCGCCCGCACCATCATGGCCGCCCTCGCCTAGTCATCGGCTAGTCATTGGGGACGTTCTTGAATGACTAGTCGTTGGGGACACTCTTCGTGAAAAGCTGCAAGGACTGTCCCCCACTGCCGGCAGAACGGGAACGTCCCCAGCTGCCGGATTAAGCGAGGCCCTCTAGCACGCGGCGGAGCTCCTGCTGAACGGCGTGGTCGCGGTTACGACCCACCACGCGATCGGCAACCGCCCTGAGCGCAGGGCGCGCGTTTTCCATCGCGCAGCCCGTGCCGACAAAGCGAATGATCTCGTAGTCGTTCATCGAGTCGCCAAACGCCATGACCTCGTCGCGCCCAATGCCGTAATGCTCCGCGAGCTGTGCAATACCCGAGGCCTTCGACACACCGGGCTGCATGGCATCAATCCACGCGTTGCCCGAAGGCGCAAAGGTAAAGAGCTGACCGAGTTCGCGCTGTAGCACGTACGCACTGTCCATAACCGCACTGTCGTCGCAAAAGATACTCGCTTTGATGATATTTACGCTGGGATCGGGCAGCTCCCAAATGCGCTCGGCATTGGGAAGGTCCTTATCGACCTCACGCACGAACTTGCACTCGTCATCGAGCAGGAAGGACTTGGTTCGGTCAAAGAGCGCAAGATGCAGATTGGGAAACGTCCTGACGGCTTGGGCGAGCCTTCGAATCGCCAGGTGGGAATACACCTCACGGTCTACCATCTTACCGTCGGCGTAGACTTGGGCGCCGTTAGCGGCGACAAAGTCCATCTTGTCGCGAACGGGCGCAAAGAACTCGCACAGGCGATCGTAGCGACGACCTGACGATGCGGCGAAATGCACGCCATGCTCGTGTAGCGCCAGAATCAGTTCATAGGTCTCGGGAGGCACCTGGCCGTTTTCGTCAAGCAACGTGCCGTCCATATCGGATGCAATCAGTTTAAACATAGAAAAGCTCCCTTCGGGCTTGATGGAATCGGACGTATATCCAATTCCAACGTACCCAAAGGGAGCTCAAATAAGACTCTGCGGGCGTAAACGTTACAAGGACCTAGCAAATAGCTCACACATGCCAGAGATCCTACGGTCGCGGCGTCAAGCAGCCCGCCAAAGAGTGTCCCCGATGACTAGTCGTTTAAGAACGTCCCCGATGACTAGTCGGCGTAGGTGAAGGTCGTGACGTCGAACATGCCCTCGGGGCGGATGCGAAGCGTCGGGATGACCGGCAGGGGCAGGAAGATGATGCCCATGATGGGGTCGAGCGGCGGCTCAATACCCATGGCGCGCGCCTTGACCATAAAGTCGTCGTGCTGCGCGGCAACGTCCTCGGCCGTGCCTTCGCTCATAAGGCCACCGAGCGCCAGCGGAATGCGCGCCACGACCTCGCCGTTGCGCACCAGCACGTGGCCGCCCTGGCCCACGGCCTCAACGGCAGCCATCATATCCGCCGCATTGTCGCCCACCACGCACACGTTGTGCGAGTCGTGACCGATCGTCGAGGCGATAGCGCCGCCCGTGATGGTAAAGCCGCGCACCCAGCCGCGACCGATGTGCTTGCCGACCAGGCCCAGGCCAGCGGGGCCGTCGCCATCGGCGCCCTCGGCCTGCAGCGACACGCCGCGGCCGTGGCGCTCGATCAGCATAATGCGGCGCAAGTCCTCGTCAGTCTCAGGACGAACCATGCCCGTGATGGCCTTGCCCGGCACCACGTCAATCACGGCCTCGCCCGGCTTAAAGGCATAGTCGAACACGTCGAGCGATAGCTTCGGCAGCTTAACGGAGGCGCGCAGCTCATCCGCAAGGGCCGCAACCTCGGCCATCTCGGGTGCAATCTCGCCCACAAAGGTGCCGTCCTGCGCCACCAGAGCACCGGCGGCATATACGCGATGCGGAGCCGTGGCAAACGTCAGGTCATTGAGCACCAACAGGTCGGCACGCTTGCCCGGGGCAATCGCACCGCGTAGCTCGTGCGGGTCGCGGCAGCCGTGATCCAGGCCAAACGCCTCGGCCGTGGAGAGGGACGCCATGGAGATAGCGACCACCGGGTCGACGCCGACCTCGATGGCCACGCGGCAGGCATTGTCGATCATGCCGGTCGCAAGCGCATCGGAAGGGGCACGGTCGTCAGTCGCAAAGCAGCAGCGGCGGGCGCGAGCGGGATTCTCCAGCAGCATCGGCGACAGGTTGGCCAAGTCATGGCTGCACGTACCCTCGCGGAGCATCACGTACATGCCACGAGACAGCTTGTCGAGTGCCTCCTCGGGAATCGTCGACTCGTGGTCGGCGATAATGCCCGCTGCGGCATAGGCGTTGAGGTCCTTACCGGCAACGAGCGGCGCGTGGCCGTCAACCTGCTTGGACGGCGTCTGGTTGGCAGCATCGATGCGAGCACAGGTCTCGGGGTCGGCCATAAAGACGCCCGGCAAGTTCATCATTTCGCCCAGACCAAAAACATCGCCCGGATGCTCGGCAAAAAACGCCTGCATATCGGCAGCCGAAATAACGGCACCGGCCTGCTCGTCGGGCAGCGCGGGCACGCACGAAGGCATCATATACTTGATGGAGATGGGTGCGCGGCGGCCGTCCTCGATCATAAAGCGCAAGCCGTCGAGACCGGCAACATTGGCAATCTCGTGGCTGTCGGCAATGGCGGTGGTGGTACCGCGCGTCGCGGCCATGCGAGCATACTCGGCGGGACGGATGTTCGAAGACTCGATATGCAGATGCCCGTCAATAAAACCGGGAGCGAGATAGCGACCCTGGCAGTCGATAACCTCGGCAGCCTCGTAGGTGCCAGCGGCATCGTCGCGACCATCGTAGAGCACGCCGATGATCACACCGTCCTTGACGGCAACGCTGCCGGGCGCCACACGCTGGCCATACACGTCGACAATCTGCGCATTGGTAAACAGCGTGTCGACGGGCACGCGCCCCTCGGCAGCATCGATCACAGACCTCATGACCTCAACGGACATACATACTCCTTTAACCGTAGAAAACAGCTGCGGAGCGGACAGGCCTTCACCGCAGCAAGTCAATAGCCATTGTATGCCCAAACGATGGGTCAACAATACGCCTCTCCGCTTAACGGCACACGTCGCTTGGCGCAATGAGGAGAGGTTGCTTTGCACCAATGACAAGGAGTGTCCCAAAGTGCCGGCACAAAAGGAACGTCCCAAAGTGCCAACAACGGAAGCGCCGATGTTTTGGCAACGACAGCGAGCGGGCCGCATTTGAGACAAGGTGACGTGAAACGAAAGGGCGCTGACCTTCTGGTCGCGCCCTTGAAGTTGAACGTCAGATTGTCCAAATGCGGCCCGCGCAGCGTCGAGTCGTTACGCGGTTTGGTAAAACCGCGTAACTAAACCAACTTGAAGCCCTTGCGCTTGCCCACGGAGAGGGTGTCGCCCAGCTTGAGAGCGCTGGGATCGATGTTATAGCTCTTGGGAGCCACGGCCTTGCCGTTGATCTTGACGCCGCCGCCGTCGATATCGCGACGAGCCTGGCCGGCGCTCGCCGAAAGACCCAAGTCCTTGAGCAGGCCGGCGAGGTAGATCTGGCCCTCGTCGTTAACAGTCAGCTCAACGTGCTTCTCGGGGAAGTCGGCGAGCTGGCCCTCCTTGAACACGCGGTCGAACTCGGCCTGAGCCTCGTCGCCGGCACCGACGCCGTGGTAGGTGTCGCACAGGTCGCGGCCCAGAGCGCGCTTGAGCTCGTAGGGGTCGGCAGAACCATCGGCCAGGGCAGCGTCGATCTTGTCGACCTCGGCCGGGGTGAGCGAGCTCGCCAGGCGGTAGTACTTGCCGATCATCTCGTCGGGGATGGACATGGTCTTGCCGAACATGTCCTTGGGCGCGTCGGTCAGGCCGATGTAGTTACCGTAGGACTTGGACATCTTACGAACGCCATCGGTGCCCTCGAGCAGCGGCATGGTGAGCGCGATCTGGGGCTCCATGCCCATCTTCTCCATGAGCTCACGGCCGGCGAGCAGGTTGAAAAGCTGGTCGGTGCCGCCCATCTCCACGTCAGCCTTAATCATGACCGAATCGTATGCCTGCATCACGGGATACAGGAACTCGTGCAGGGCGATCGGCGTCTGGGACTGGTAGCGCTTGGTAAAGTCATCGCGCTCAAGAATGCGGGCGACGGTGAACTTGGAGCACACCTGCAGCAGACCGGCCAGATCCATCGACAAGATCCAGTCGCCGTTGTGCACGATGGTGGTCTTCTCGGGGTCCAGGATCTTCATGGCCTGGCTCACGTAGGTCTCGGCATTGGCCTCGATCTGCTCCTGAGAAAGCTGCGGGCGGGTGGAATTCTTGCCCGAGGGGTCGCCGATCAGTGCGGTACCGTTGCCGATGATGAGGGTGACGTTGTGGCCCAGGTCCTGGAACTGACGCATCTTGCGCAGCGGCACGGCGTGGCCCAGGTGCAGGTCGGGGCTGGTGGGATCGACGCCGAGCTTGATGTTGAGGGGCTCGCCCTTCTCAAGCTTCTTGCGAAGGTCGGCCTCGGGGACGATCTTCGCAGCGCCCGAGGTGATGATACGCATTTGCTCGTCAACAGACAGCATTGGGTATCCTCCTTTTGCTATAGCACCCTCGCCGAAAACGGCGGTGCTGGAAGTCCATAAACTCTCATATGATAACAAACTGACGCGACGCAGCACCTACGACAGGAAAATCCTCGTCCTGCCGCATGCGTCGATGGCAACTGGCAGACGTGTACCGTCACGCTCGACCAGATAGCGTACCTGCCGACGACGCAAGCAGTCGCGGCAACGGACCTGTCCCGTCGCATCGGTGGCGCAGACGCCCTCGGCGGTCAGCAGGCAGTGCTCGCACACCATAAGCTCGGGACGGTCGGCGTCGACCGGACCCAAGACGCCGGGTTCAGCAGCCAGTTCGGCAATACGCTCCGCATCATTGCCGAGCAACTCGGCCGGCAAGTACACCCGCCCCGCACCGAGTCCGCGCAGCCAGGTAAGCGTGGCCCGATTCGCGCAGAACACCGGCGCCGCCACGTCAAACGTCACGCCCAGCTCGCGAGCGATCACCACCTGTCCCAGGTTGCGGCAGACGACGCGCCCGGCACGCTGCATCAGTGAGCGGGTCCGGTCAGCGTCACTCGCGCGGCACACCTCGTCAAGCACCACAACAGCGTCGGACAAATCGAGTTCTCCGCGCGGGTCGGCATCCATCAGCTGCCAAGCAAAAACCATGCGAGCGGGAACCGCGCACTCCACCAACTCCGTCGACGCACCGCCATCCACCGCAACGTCCTCAAAGGGCAGCACCTCAACGGCACGCGCAACGGGCGCAATCGCATCCGCCTCGGCCCGCATGCGCTCCAACACCGCCGCCGTCTGATCCAACACGTCGGCGCTGCGAATCAGGTATACCTCGCAGCCCGCGTCCACCTTACGCTTGCAATGCACGACGGCGCGCTTCCCCGCTGCGGCATCCACCGGGCAGGGCACCTGCGGCCAGCGCTTGGGCACATCGGGACGCGCGTCGACACCCGGATAGAACCGAATCTCGAGCGTGTCACCCGCCGCCACGGCGGCGTCGAGCTCAACGGTCACCTCTTCGTGGCCCACAGCGACCAAGCGCCCCACGCGCACGCCCTGGTTAATTGCGCGCTCAAAGCTCATCAGCTCGGCACCCGAACGCCCTCGCAGGTACGCATCGGTAAACCCACGGTTAAACGACCTTCCCAGCTCGCGCTCAAGCTCTTCCACGGCACCGGGGTCCCACGCGCCGTCGCACAGCATATCGAGTGCCCGGCGCCACACCCGCACCACGTTGAATACGTAATCGGGGTTCTTCATGCGCCCCTCGATCTTGAGCGACGCCACGCCGGCATCTACAAGCTCGGGCAGATGCGCAATACCCAGATAGTCGCGCGGGCACAGCAGGCGATCTCCCTCGACGGCGACAACGCTCTGCCCCGCCTCGTCCACCAGGTCGTACGCCAGACGGCACGGCTGCGTGCAGTCGCCGCGCATCGCCGAGCGCCCACGCCGCAGGGCCGAGAACTCGCACGCCCCCGAATAGCCGATGCAAATCGCACCGTGGCAGAATACCTCGATGGGCACGCCCGTGGCACATAGCGCCGCAATCTCGTCGACCGTCAGCTCGCGCGCCGTCGTCACGCGCTCGACCCCCAGCTCATCGGCGGCAAGCCGCACGGCACCCTCGCTATGAACGCCCGCCTGCGTGGACAGGTGAATCTCGACCCCGGGAATCGCCGTGCGCAGCGCGCAGGCCAGCCCGGCATCGGCGACAATCAGAGCATCGGCGCCCAGCTCCAGTGCATGAGCTCCCAACGCCACCGCGTCGGACAGCTCATCGTCAAACACGAACACGTTGAGCGTCACGTACACGCGCACGCCATGGGCATGCGCCACGGCGCAACCGCGCGCAAACTCGTCATCCGTAAAGCCATGAGCGCTCACACGGGCGTTAAAGCCGCCCAACCCCGCATAGATGGCATCGGCGCCCGCGGCGATGGCCGCAAGCATCTGGTCGAGCCCGCCCGCCGGCGCCAGCAGCTCGGGCAGCGCCGCACCGGCAGCATCCAATCCAGTCTTGTGTTGTCCGCTCGGCCCCATCGTCCGAATCGCCATCGGCAAACTCCTTACCAAGGTATGCATTCACTCTGAAAAATGCCGTCTTCCAGCATACACGAGGCCTCGCGCGCCCCGTTTGGTTTATCGTGTAATAACTTATGTCCATCCTGCCCCGACGGCACATCCGCCGTCCGGCACGACATACCTGGAGGTCAATATATGGGTCCTCGCCAACGACAGGGACGCAGCCGTTCAAAGACGCATGCCCTGCCCATAATCCTGCTCTCGTTTTTGGGCTTTTTGCTTATCGCGGGCGTGGCGTTTGGCATCGGCATGGTCGGCAACGTCAACCGCTGGCTGTCCGATCTGCCCGACTACACCGACGCCAACGCGTATCTGGTGAGCGAGCCCACCGAGATCGTCGACTGCAACGGCAACAAGATCGCGAGCTTCTACACGCAAAACCGCAAGTCCATCACCAAGGACGAGGTCTCCCCCTACGTGCTGCAGGGCACCGTTGACGTCGAGGACGAGCGCTTCTACGAGCACGGCGGTATCGACCTGTGGGGTATCGCGCGTGCTGCGGTGGCAACCCTCGGCGGCGGGCACGAAGGCGCCTCGACTATCACCCAGCAGCTGGTGCGCAACACCATCCTGCAGGAGGAGCAGTTCGACTCGACCATCGAGCGTAAGGTGCGCGAGGCCTACATCGCCATCAAGATGGAGGACATGTACTCCAAAGACGAGATCCTCATGATGTACCTCAACACCATCTATTACGGCCACGGCGCCTACGGCATCGAGGCCGCAGCCGAGACCTACCTGTCCAAGAGCACCGCCGACCTCACCCTGAGCGAAGCCGCGCTGCTCATCGGCCTTCCCAACTCGCCTTCGCAGTACGACCCCACGGTCAATCCCGACCTGGCACTGTCTCGCCGCAACAAGGTCCTCGACAACATGCTGCGCCTGGGCCACATCACCCAGGAGGAGCACGATGCCGCACAGGCCGAGCCCATCACCCTCAACGTGACCGAGATTTCGGGCAGCGGCGTCGACGTATACTCGCAGCCCTACTTTGTCGCCTATGTTAAGCAGCTGCTGGAGCAGGAGTTCTCGACCGACGTGCTCTTTAAGGGCGGCCTGACCGTCAAGACCACCATCGACCCCACGATGCAGCAGGTGGCAGAGAATGCCGTCCGCGAGCAGCTCGACACGCTCTCACTCGACGGCCTGGACATGGGCATGGTCGTCGTCGACCCCAAGACCGGCTACATCAAGTGCATGGTGGGCGGCTACGACTACAACGCCGACGAGAACCACGTAAACCATGCCACGGCCAAGCGTCCCGTCGGCTCCACCTTCAAGGCCTTTACACTGGCAACTGCCATCCAAAACGGCATGAACCCCAACGTCACCCTCAACTGCAACTCGCCGCTCAAGGCCAAGGGCACCACGACCGAGGTCCAAAACTACGCCAACCATAGCTATGGCAACATCACGCTTAAGCAGGCGACGGCATACTCCTCCAACACCGGCTACATCCAGGTGGCGGAAGCCGTCGGCAACAGCAAGATCATCTCGCTCGTCAAAAAGCTCGGCATCGATCCCGCCAAGGACAACATCGAGGACGTTCCCGTCATGACGCTCGGCACCGGCTCGATCTCGCCGCTCGAGATGGCCGCCGCCTACGCGACGTTTGCCAACGGCGGCTACTATCGCCAGCCGATCGCCATCACCGAGATTGACTCTCGTACCGGTTCGGTGCTGCACCAGCACACCGACAATCCCTCACAGGTGCTTACCGAGGGCGAGGCCGCCGCGGTCACCGATGTTCTGTCCGGCGTCATGCAGGGCGGCGGTACGGGTGCTGCCGGTGCCCTGAGCGTCAACCAGCCCTATGCCGGCAAGACGGGCACCACCGACAACACCACCAACCTGTGGTTCTGCGGCTATACCCCGCAGCTGGCGTGCGCCCTGTGGACCGGCTATTCCGCGGGCGAGATCCCTATCCAAAAATACGGCACAGACCTGCTGGGCGACAGCACCAACCTGCCTGTCTTTAAGCGGTTTATGAACACCGTTCTGACCGGTACCGAGCGCGAGGAGTTTGCGACCGGAACGGCGCCCACCTACAAGAACAACAGCGTCTGGAAGTTCTACGGCACCAACAACACCAAGAAGACGGAGAACGACGACAAGGACGAGAACGAGGACGAAGAGGAAACCACCACAACGACGACAACGACGACCACGACCACCGAGACCACGGGCGGCGACACCACCGGCGGCACCGGTACGACCGGTGGCTCGACGGGTGGCTCCACTGGTGGTTCGACCGGCGGCGATGGCGGCACGCCTACGCCTACGCCCACTCCCGACCCCTCGCCCACGCCTGACGATACGGTCGGCTAGAAATCATCCGGCCATAAGCAACAAGGCCCCCGAGCAGCTTATTAAACTGCTCGGGGGCCTTTTTAGTTTAATGCGACCTGATGGGCGGTCTTTATACCGGCAGACAAAAAAAGGGGGTACCGACCAACGTCGATACCCCTTACAAGCCACTATGTCAGCGCGCACAGTGCCGAGCGCACGACCCGCACGCCTACTTGCGAGAATTGCTCAGCTTATTGATCAGCGCCTCGAGACGCTCGCCGTCCTCGGCCGTCTGGGCAATAACCAAAATCGTATCGTTGCCGGCAAGCGAGCCAAGCACATCGGGCAACTCTGCCGCATCAACGGCGGCGGCGATACCGGAAGCCGTACCAGGCTGAGCCTTGATCATGACCAGATTATCGGTACGCAGAACGCCCGTTACGAGCTCGGAAACCATACGCTGCAGGTGCAGGTCCTCTGCCAGAACATAGATGCCCTCAGGGAGCTTACGCAGCCCCATATCGGCAATATCGCGAGAGACAGTCGCCTGCGTGCAATCAAAACCCATAGCACGGAGCTCATCGACCAGCACGCGCTGCGTGCGGACATCCTTATTGCGCACGATATCTCTAATGGCATCCTGGCGCCCATTGCGTTTTTTAGCCATACAAAACCTCACTCCATAGATGGCGGAGACAATCAATCAGTGATTGAATAGTTTAGCGCTATTTAAGGGTATTTGTGAATAAGAACGCATTTCGAAACAATTCTATGCAAATTTGTTTCGAAATGAGCCGTTTAGGCGGTTTTTGCGCCCGTCCGGTTAAGAAAAGCTGCCAGATGCGTACACATCACGCAGCGCGCGGGCTTGGCGCTGGCGATCGGCCCAAACAACAGACCGAGTCCCCGATGGTTATCCTTGAGCGCGGCGACCATCTGACGGGTTCGAGGCGCCTCGAGCATATCACGCATGCGGGCGGAACGCTCGATTGACGACACCCCATGCGGGCTCAGACACAAATTCTCGATGCAGGCGACCAGTCCGGCAAAGTAGAACTTCTGGCTTGCCAGCTTGAGCCGACCACCGCTATCTGCTTCCGAGAGTGAGTCCGCAAGCTCGTCGAGCGCTCGAGTGTCATCGGATACCTTGGCATACATGGTGGGATCAAAGGCATCTGTAAGCTTAGGTGCCGCCGCGTGGAAACAAGCATCGCCGCAGCCGGACACGCATCGTGCCTGCGAAAGCGCGCATGTCATAAACCCAACTGTGCGAAACACCTTGTCGCACAAAAGGCATGCCTCAAACAGCGAGCAGCTGTACATCACACCAGAGGTCTGAACGACAAGGCCGCCTAAAATCAACTGAGGCAGCCCGGCCACCATCGAAGATTTGCCATCAATGGAAATATGAGCAGCATCCAAGACGCGCGAATGGCGCTCTCGATGTGCATCATAGCGGTCGAGCGACACCGTGGGGAACACTATGTCTGCCGCGGTATCGCACGCGATATCGACCATCTTGGAAAGGGACTGCGGAGCAAACCACTCATCGGCGTTCATAGCGATGATTTGAGAGCCACGCGAGGCAGCAAAACCGGCACGAAGACAAGCACCTCGCTTCGCGTCCTCGACGTCAATCAAATCAATATGGATGTCCCTGTCGGCAGCAACTTGAAGCGAATGGCGCACACCGGGCGCAGCATCGCGGCAGACAACAACAATCTGCAAATCATAGAGGTCTTGGTTCTGGATACTCTCGAGCGCACGCATCGCATAGCTGGGCGAACCTTCTACCACAAGGATCACCGAAAGTCGCGGATGCGAGCCACGTCGAACCAAGTTATCCGTCCTCTCGACAGCAATGAATCAAACCGTGGTTCATGGTACACCCCGGCAATAAAAGCAATGAGACACCGGTTGTATTGCACGCCAAGAACAGATGTTGCACACGCGCAGCCCACAGATGACAGGTGCCGACGCACGACGCGTCGAGCCCTCCCCTAGTCGAGCACGACAAGCTCGGCGGGATCGTAATCCACGCCCATAAACGTAAGGCCGCAGGCAGGAGCCGTGGGGCCCGCAGCGATACGGTCGCAAGCATCGATGACCTCGCGCATCCACTCGGGTTCACGGCGATGCGTGCCAATCTCGACAAGCGTGCCCACGATCGTGCGGACCATCGAATGCAGAAACGCATTGCCCTCAATGGTAAACGTCAGGATATCCTCGCCAAAGGCCACCTCATGGCCAAACTCGGCCCGCATCACGCAGCGGTGTGTAGGCTTGCCCACGGCAGAGGCGACCTTGCAAAAGCTCTTAAAGTCCTGCTCACCCAAAAGCGCGGGACAGGCCGCAGACATGGCCTCGACGTCCAAGGGATAGCGATGCCACCACACGGCACCACGGGACAGCACGGGGCGCGCATCGCGATCGGCAATACGGTACGTATATGTACGTGAACGCGCATCAAAGCGTGCAGAAAAGCCTTTACGGGCCTTGTAGACCTCGTTTATGGCGATATCTTTGGGCAGCAGGGCATCCATAGCCCGCAGCCACCTACGGCGCGTCAAGGCGAGCTCAGCGTCCGTTACGGGCACGCTGATGTACTGAGCCACGGCATGTACGCCGGCATCGGTACGCCCCGCGCACGTCAGATCGATCGGGCGGCGAAGCAGCGTCTCGATGGCTCGACGTAGCTCACCCGCAACCGTCGTCTGTCCCGGCTGCTCGGCAAATCCGCTATACGACGAGCCATCATAGGCCACGCGAAATACGAGCGTGGCGTCAAGCTCGGAAATCGAATTGAAATCAGACGGCGCAGTCATGGGCGCTCCCAACAAAAAAGCAACGGTATCGCGACAAAAAAAGAGGGGTACGCGAACGTACCCCTCGAATATAGCCTATGCAGACGGAATGTCTACTCAGCGGTCTCCTCAGCAGGAGCCTCCTCGACAGCCTCGACCTTCTTGGGAGCAGCGGCCTTCTTGGGGGCCGGAGCAGCCTTCTTGGCCTTAGGCGTGCAGGGCTCGGTGACGAGCTCCATGATAACGATGGGAGCGTTGTCGCCCTTGCGGTTACCGAGCTTCATGATGCGGGTGTAACCGCCGTTGCGGTCCTGCCACATGCCCTGAGCAGCCTTGTCGAAAATCTCGGCAACGAGCTGCTTATCGCCGAGCTTGGCGATAGCCAGACGACGAGAATGCAGGTCGCCCTTCTTGGCCCAGGTGATGATCGGATCGACGACCGAACGCAGCGCCTTAGCGCGGGTCTCGGTGGTCTTGATGCGGTCGTTCTCGAAGAGGGCCTTAGCAAGGCTCTTCTTCATGGCCTTGGTGTGGCTCGCATCGGTGCCGAGCTTCAGGCCCTTCTTAACGTTGTGACGCATGGTCTTGTTTCTCCTCAAATATGCGAAGCATTAAGCCTTCAGGCTCAGGCCCATGGACTCAAGCTTGTCCTTCACTTCCTCGATCGACTTAACACCGAAGTTACGGATGTTGAGCAGATCGTTCTCCGAGAACTCAACGAGCTGACGGACCGAGTGAATGCTGGCGCGCTTAAGGCAGTTGTAGGAACGGACGGAAAGGTCCAGATCCTCGATCTGCTTGTCCAGCTCGGCGTTGTCGTTGGTGACCTCGGGAGCGAAGATCGAAGCCTCCTCCTCGACCTCGGGGGTCTCGGCAAGGTTCATAAAGGCGGCCATATGCTGGTTGATGATATTGGCAGCCTGGACCACGGCGTCGCGCGGGGCGATGGAGCCGTTGGTCTCGATCTCGAGGACAAGGCGGTCGTAGTCGGTGTGCTGACCGACACGGCAAGCCTCAACGAGCTTGGCGCAACGGGAAACCGGCGAGTACAGCGAGTCGACGTGGATCACACCGATGGGATCGTTGTCGCGCTTGTTGGCCTCGCCAGAAACATAGCCGCGGCCATAGCCGATGCGCATGCTCATGGTGAGATGGCCACCCTCGGTGAGCGTTGCGATGTGCTGCTCGGGGTTGACCAGCTCAAACTCGGACGGAATAAAGAAGTCCGCACCGGTGACCTCGCAGGGGCCGTCAACCGAGATGGTGGCGGTCGCCTCGTCGGTCGTGCCGAGAGCCCTGAAGACAAGACCCTTGACATTCAGGACGATGTCGGTGACATCCTCGACCATGTTAGGGATGGTCATGAACTCGTGCTGCGCGCCATCGATCTGAATAGCCTCGACGGCGGCACCCTCGAGCGAGGACAGAAGAACGCGACGAAGGGAGTTACCCAGCGTATCGCCGTAACCACGCTCGAGCGGCTCGACGGAGACACGAGCAGACGTCTCGTTGATCTCTTCGACCTGAACCTGAGGCCTAATGAATTCTGACATGTATTACCTCCAGCCTCAGCAGCCCGGATGGACTACTTAGAGTAGAGCTCGACGATGAGCTGCTCGTTGATATCACCGCTGATCTGCTCACGCGTCGGCAGAGCGAGCACGTTACCAGACAGCTTCTCGATATCGACCTCGAGCCAGCCAGGGACCTCAAAGCGCTCGGAGGAAATCAGGGCCTCCTTGATGGGGAGGAGGTCACGGAACTTCTCGCCGACAGCGACGACGTCGCCGGCCTTGACGCGGTAGGACGGGATGTCCACGCGCTTGCCGTTCACGGTGAAGTGACCGTGACGGACGGACTGACGAGCCTCTTTGCGGGTGCGGGCGAAGCCAAGACGGAAGACGACGTTGTCGAGGCGAGACTCAAGGATGATCATGAGGTTCTCACCGGTGACGCCGTTCATCTTGCGGGCCTTGTTGAAGTAGCCGTGGAACTGCTTCTCCAGAACGCCATAGATGAACTTGACCTTCTGCTTCTCGCGCAGCTGCATGCCGTACTCAGATTCCTTGCGACGGCGCTTGGGCTGACGGATAGATTCCTTCTTGCTGCTATAACCGAGCTCAGCGGGATCGATCCCGAGCTGACGGCAGCGCTTAAGAACAGGAGTCCTGTCGATTGCCATATTGATACGATCCTTTCAGTTACACGCGGCGACGCTTCTTGGGGCGGCAGCCGTTGTGCGGAATGGGGGTCTTGTCCTGGATGCTCGAGACCTCGAGGCCAGCAGCCTGGAGGGAGCGGATGGCGGTCTCACGACCGGAGCCGGGGCCCTTGACGAAGACGGAAACCTTCTTCATACCGTGCTCCATGGCCTGCTTGGCAGCAGCCTCGGCAGCCATCTGGGCAGCGAACGGCGTGGACTTACGGGAGCCCTTAAAGCCCACCTGGCCAGCCGACTTCCAGGAAATGACGTTGCCCTGGGGATCGGTGATCGAAACGATCGTGTTGTTGAACGTAGAACGAATGTGAGCCTGGCCCACGGAAATGTTCTTACGGTCCGCGCGCTTCAGACGGGCAGCGCGAACGTTCTTCTTAGCAGTAGCCATCTATCTAGCGCTCCTTATTTCTTCTTCTTAGCACCGATCTGACGCTTCGGGCCCTTGCGGGTACGAGCGTTAGTGTGGGTGCGCTGGCCGCGGACCGGGAGGCCCTTGCGGTGACGAAGGCCGCGGTTGCAGCCGATGTCCATAAGGCGCTTGACGTTCTGGTTGCGCTCACGGCGGAGGTCGCCCTCAACCATGATCTGGTTCTTATCGATATAATCGCGGATGGCGTTAACCTCATCCTCGGTGAGGTCCTTAACGCGCGTATTCACGTTAACATTGCACTCGACGCAAATCTTCGTCGCAGTGGTGCGGCCGATGCCGTAAATGTAGGTCAGACCGATCTCAACGCGCTTCTCACGCGGGAGGTCGACACCATTAATACGGGCCAACGTAGTCTCCTCTCTTAACCCTGACGCTGCTTATGACGGGGGTTCTCGCAAATGACGAGGACCTTGCCATGGCGCCTAATGATTTTGCACTTATCGCACATCTTCTTGACCGAAGGACGTACCTTCATCGTTCTTCCTTTCGGTAGCGCTCAAACTACTTCCCTACTATCTACTCGCCCAGCCGCAGGCGTTTAAAACTATGGCTGGTCTTCACACACAATCCGACCGTAGGTTGAGCTAAGCCTGCAGCCGGAAATGGAGTGCGTGTATGCGTGCCGCTATTTGTAGCGATAGGTGATGCGGCCGCGGGTCAGGTCGTACGGGGAAAGCTCCACGACAACCCTGTCACCGGGGAGAATACGGATGTAATTCATTCGGATCTTGCCAGAAATGTTGCACAGAACCGAATGACCGTTCTCGAGCTCAACCTTAAACATGGCATTGGGCAACGGTTCCTTTACCGTACCCTCGAGCTCAATTGCGTCTTCCTTCTTCACAAGCAATCATCTTTCTCTAGAAAACGACAGCGATTGAGTATTCTACAATACGCATGCACGTATCGTAATAACTTCGTAATGGCTCCACAACTAAGTGGAACTTGTTACATTTCTCCGCCTTGGAGCGAACACCAAGCACCTTGCGCATCCGTGGTGAGAATCACCGGACCGTCATTGGTAATGGCGACGGTGTTCTCGTAGTGCGCGGCGGGCAGGTGGTCGTTGGTCGTGACGATCCAACCGTCGGAGCCTGTGCTCACATGGTTGGAACCCATCGTAACCATCGGCTCGATGGCAATGACCATGCCGGCCTGGAGGCGAACGCCCCTCCCCTTCTTTCCATAGTTAGGAACGTTGGGGTCCTCGTGCATCACGCGGCCGATGCCATGTCCCACATAATCACGAAGCACGCCGTAACCGTGAGACTCGGCGAGGGACTGAACGGCATAACCAACGTCCCCGATATGGTTACCGGGAACAGCCTGCTCGATGGCAGCCTTAAGACAATCGCGCGTGACCTCGCACAAAGCCTTGGCTTCGGGCGTGGGGGTGCCGACGAAAAACGTCCAAGCGTTATCGCCGACCCAACCGTCGACAACGGCTCCCGTATCGATGGAGATGATATCGCCATCGCGCAGGATCATGTCGGGGTTGGGAATACCGTGGACCACAGCATCGTTAATCGATGCACAAATGGTACCGGGGAACCCGCCGTAACCCTTAAAGGCCGGGGTGCCGCCATGCATGCGGATAATCTGCTCCGCGAGCTGATCAAGCTCAAAAGTCGAAACGCCGGGGCGCACCATGGCTCCAACGTGGCGGAGCGCCATCTTAGATAGCGCTCCTGCCTTCTTCATCTGCTCGATTTGCGTTGCAGACTTAATCTTGATCATAGACCGAGAGCCTCTTTGACATCCCCGTACACGGTCTCGCGAGCCTGGTCACCGTTGACCGACTTGAGCAGACCCTGGCCACGATAGTAGTCGACGAGCGGACTCGTGGACTTCTCGTAGACGTCGAGACGGTTCTTGATGGTCTCGGGCTTGTCGTCGTCGCGCTGATACATCTCGCCGCCACACTTGGGGCAGGTAGCATCGGCAGCGGTGCCGGTGTAACCGCATGCGCGGCAGGTGCGACGCGAAGACAGACGATCGATAATGACCTCGGGGGCCACATCGACCAGAAGGGCGCAATCGATCTCGCGACCCATGGCGGAGAGCTCGGAATCGAGCGTCACAGCCTGGGCGGTGTTGCGCGGGAAGCCGTCGAGGATGAAGCCCTGCTGGGCGTCATCGGCGGCAAGGCGCTCCTTGACAAGGTCGATCACGAGCTGGTCGGGAACGAGCTCGCCAGCGTCCATGTACTTCTTAGCCTGAATACCAAGCTCGGTGCCACCCTTGACGGCAGCACGCAGCAGGTCGCCCGTGGAAATATGGGCGACGCCAAACTCGGCGACGAGCTCCTGTGCGACGGTGCCCTTACCGGCACCCGGAGCTCCGAGCAATACGAGGTTCATGAGCAATCCTCCTCTAGCCTATTTAAAGAATCCATCGTAATCATACATCTTGATCTGGCCTTCGAGCTTATCGACCGTGTCGAGCACGACGCCGACCATGATGAGGATGGACGTGCCGCCAAATGCCTGGATCAGATGGTTACCCGTGAAGGAGAAGATGATCGAAGGCACGATGGCGATGAGCGCCAAAAAGACAGCGCTGGGAAGCGTGATCTTGTTGAGCGCGTTCTTGATGTAGGCCGCGGTAGCCCTACCCGGACGGACGCCCGGAATAAAGCCGCCCTGCTTCTTAAGGTTATCGGCCGTGTCATCGGGGTTGAACACCATGGAGGTGTAGAAGTACGCGAAGAACACGATGAGGACAACGTTAAGCACCCAGTTGAGCCAACCGGTCGAAAGCGCGGAGGCAACTGCCTGGATCCAGCCGATGCCGGGGAAGAACACGGCAATCTGAGCCGGGAAGTACAGCAGCGCCGAAGCGAAGATGATCGGCACGACACCCGCGGTGTTGACCTTGATGGGCAGGTAGGTGGTCTGGCCACCCATCATGCGACGGCCCACGACGCGCTTAGCGTAGGAGACCGGGATGCGGCGCTGGCCGCGCTCAAGGAAAACAATCAGCGGGATAACCAGCAGGATGATGGCGCAGATGATCACCATGGTGATGATGCCACCGGCATTGCCCTCGGTGCTGGAGAAGATAGCCTGCGGCAGACCGGCCATGATGTTCGCAAAGATGATCAGCGACATGCCATTGCCGATACCGCGCTGGGTGATGAGCTCACCGATCCACATGATCAGCATGGCGCCCGCGGTGAGCGTGCCGATGATCATGAGGTCGAAGATGATCTCGGGAGCGCCGGCGCCATTAAAGCTGATGCCGAAGCTCTTAAAGAGGAAGATAAAGAGGAAGAGGTAACCCACGGAGTTGAGGATTGCCAGAGCCAGGGTGAGGTAACGCGAATACTGCGTAATCTTTGTCTGACCGACCTCGCCCTCGCGGGCAAGCTCATGCAGGGAAGGCACGACGGCCTGGAGCATCTGGAGGATGATCGAGCTGGTGATGTAAGGCATGATGCCCAGCGAAAACACCGACACATAGCTCAACGCGCCGCCAGAGAAAAGATTCAGGAGGGCCATAGCACCTGCGGCGACCGAATTGTTATCGGTCGAGAAAAGGCCCAGCATCCCCTGGAAGGGAATGCCGGGCACAGGAACGTGCGCACCAATGCGGTACACGACGAGCATAGCTATGGTAAAAAGAATCTTTTCGCGCAATTCTTTGATGCGGAAAGCATTCTTAAGACCATTTAGCACGGCAGCTCGACCTTTCCGCCGGCGGCCTCGATCTTGGCCTGCGCAGAAGCGCTGACCTTGTCGACCTTGACCGTGAACTTCTTGGTGAGCTCACCATTGCCGAGCACCTTGACGGGCTCGAACTCGCTCTTGGTGATGCGAGCGGCCTTAAGAGCGGCACCGTCGATCACAGCGCCGTCCTCGAACTTACGCTCGAGACGCTCAACGTTAACAGCGGTGTACTCGATACGACGGGGGTTGCGGAAGCCCGGAAGCTTGGGCAGGCGCATAGCCAGCGGAGTCTGGCCACCCTCGAAGCCGGCACCCTTGGTGCCGCCAGAGCGGGAACCCTGGCCCTTCTGGCCGCGGCCAGAAGTGGTGCCGTGACCCGAAGAATTGCCACGGCCGACGCGCTTGCGGTTCTTGGTGGAACCGGGCGCGGGAGTAAGATCGTGAAGCTGCATTTGCTACTCCTCTACAATCTCGACAAGGTGCTTGACCTTGAAGATCATGCCGCGGACGGACTCGTTGTCAGCAATCTCGCGAACCTCGCGGATCCTGTGGAGACCGAGGGCACGGACAGTACGGACCTGGTCCTGCTTGCAACCGTTGGTGCTGCGGACCTGCTTGATCTTGATGGTGTCAGCCATGCTTAGTTCTCCTTACCGACGAACATCTCGGAGACCGTCAGGCCACGGCGAGCCGCGACGTCCTCAGGGCTGGAGAGCTCCTTGAGGCCCTCGACGGCAGCCTTGATGATGTTGAGGCCGTTGTCGGTACCGAGGGACTTGGACAGGACGTTCTTGATGCCAGCAAGCTCAAAGAGGGGACGCACAGCGCCGCCGGCGATAACGCCGGTACCCTCGACAGCGGGCTTGATGATGATGCGGCCGGCACCAAAGTGGCCGAGAACCTCGTGCGGGATGGTGCCCTGCTCGGTCACCGGCACGTGGAACATGTTCTTCTTGGCATCGAGAGATGCCTTGGAGATGGCCATGGGCACCTCAGCGGACTTGCCCATGCCAACGCCGACGTTGCCCTTGCCGTCGCCAACGACGACGAGAGCGACGAGGCTCATGCGACGACCACCCTTGACGGTCTTCGACACGCGGTTGATGTAAACGACGCGCTCCTCGAACTCGGAGGCCTCGCGCTGCTGCTTCTGATTACGAGCCATGTGCTACATACCTCCTAGAACTCGAGACCGGCGGCACGAGCACCGTCGGCGAGGGCCTTGACGCGGCCATGGTAGATACGGCCACCGCGATCGAAGGCGACCTTGGTGATGCCGGCCTCGATGGCGCGCTTGCCAACGAGCTGACCGACCTTCTCCGCAGCCTCCTTGTTCGAGGTGTGGGTGCCCTTGAACTCGGCCTCGAGGGTCGAGGCAGAGACGAGCGTCAGGCTGGAGCCCTTGCTGTCGTCGATGATCTGGGCATAGATGTTGGCGTTAGTACGGGTCACGCGAAGACGCGGACGCTCGGAGGTACCCGAGACCTTGCCGCGAACACGACGCTGACGACGCTTGAGGCCTTCCAGCTTCGCCTTATGCTTGTTCATACGTAAACTCCTAAAAAGGTTGATCTTGCCAGCACCTGACGGGGTGCTGGTCTTATGCGAGTGAGTCGGTTACGACTACTTGGCGGCCTTACCCAGCTTGCGGCGGATGTGCTCGCCAACGTAGTGGATACCCTTGCCCTTGTAAGGCTCGGGAGGACGATGGCCGCGGATCTCAGCGGCGATCTGACCGACCTGCTGCTTGTTGATACCCTTGACGTTCACGTGGGTGTTGTCGGGAACCTCGAAGGTGATGCCCTCGGGAGCCTCGACGATCACGGGGTGCGAGAAGCCCAGGGAGAACTCGAGGTTCTTGCCCTTCTGCTGCACGCGGTAACCGACGCCGGCGAGCTCGAGCTTCTTCTCGAAGCCCTCGGAAACGCCAACAACCATGTTGTGGATGAGGGCGCGGGTGAGGCCGTGGCGGGCACGGGTCTCACGCTCGTCGTCGGGACGGGAAACGGTGAGGACGTTGTCCTCGACGTTGATAGCGAGCTTCTCAAAGACATCGAGCTCGAGCTGGCCCTTGGGGCCCTTGACGACAACGTTGTTGCCGTTGACTGCCACTTCGACTCCGGCGGGAATCTGGACAGGCTTATTACCGATACGAGACACGGTGATCTCCTTTCCTTCTACCTACCGAGCGAATTACCAGACGTAAGCGATGATCTCGCCGCCGACGTTGTGCTTGCGAGCATCGCGGTCGGTCATGACGCCATGGCTGGTGGAAATAATGGCGGTACCAAGGCCACCGCGGACGCGGGGCATGTCGGCAACGCCGGTGTACTTACGCAGGCCCGGCTTGGAAATGCGGCGGATGCCGTTGATGACCTTAGCCTTCTTGGGACCATACTTAAGCGTGATGTGCAGAGTCTTCTGGGGAACGGTGTCCTCGACATCGTAGCCCTCGATGTAGCCCTCCTCGTGCAGAACACGAGCGATCTCGACGAGCTTCTTGCTGCTCGGCATGGAGACCGTGGCCTTGTTCACAGAGTTAGCGTTACGGATGCGCGTAAGCATATCTGCGATCGGGTCTGTAAGGTTCATACAGATTCTCCTTCGTTCTTGATGAACACGTGCTCTTGGTTCTTCGCCGCCCTTAACGGCAAAGCCTTTTTAGCGCGTTTTCCCTGTTCCAAACTGATGCTTGAAACGCTGGTAGTGACTTACCAGCTGGCCTTCTTAACGCCGGGAAGCTCGCCCTTGAGTGCAAGCTCGCGGAAGCAGACACGGCACAGGCCGAACTTGCGGTACACAGAGTGCGGACGGCCGCAGCGCTGGCAGCGCGTGTACTCACGAGTAGAGAACTTCTGCTTGCGATTGCACTTGACGATCATCGATGTCTTAGCCACTTATATCCTCCTCACATAGAGTATTGTTCGCCCCAAGCGCCGCCCCCTTGTGGGAACGGCGCTTATAGGGCAGGTGAACCTATTTCTTGAACGGGAAACCGAAGGCGTCCAGAAGGGCCTTGGCCTCCTCATCGGTGTTGGCGGTGGTCACGAAAGTGATGTCCATACCACGCTGGTGATCGACGGAATCGAAGTCGATCTCGGGGAAGATGAGCTGCTCGGTGACGCCCATGGAGAAGTTACCACGGCCGTCGAAGCTCTTGGCGGAGATGCCGCGGAAGTCGCGGATACGGGGAATCGCGACGGAGGTCAGACGATCGAAGAACTCCCACATACGGTCGCCACGCAGGGTAACCTTGCAGCCGATCGGCATACCAGCGCGCAGGCGGAAGGTAGCGATGGACTTGCGGGCACGGGTAATCATCGGCTGCTGGCCGGTGATGGCGCGCAGGTCGCGCACGGCACCGTCGATGGCCTTGGAATCGGTAGCGGCCTCGCCGACACCCATGTTCACGACGATCTTCTCAAACTTGGGGATCATCATGACGTTCTCGTACTGAAACTTGTCCTGAAGCTGCTGCTTGACCTCGTTGTTGTACTTGGTCTTCAGACGCGGCACATACTTCTCTTCTGCCATTGTTCACTCCTTCTTGGGGTTTTAAGCACGGGGCGTGGCCACGATGGGTTGTCCTCGTGCCTCCTGGCTGCATCCGCGCCGCTCATGGCATTTCGCGGTTTGGACTCGACGCAGCAGGAGCCGACAAAACAATCGGTACTATACGCGCATCGGGAGCGTATTTCCAGAAAAACCTCGTCTGCCTGCACAACTCCACAACTCCCCCGCACAAATGGATCCCAAAAAGCAGTTGCGGTGAAATAGAGACTGTTGGGCGGCCTAACAGGCTTAAACAATCCGTATTTCACCGCAACTTAATTGGTGGGGATGCGATTAGCGCTTGCGGGGGACGAGTTTGGTGCGGCGCAGGTGGATCATCTCGGCGGCGATGGAGATGGCGATCTCCTCGGGGTCCTCGGCCTCGATGGCAACGCCGATCGGAAGGTGCAGCCCGTCGATCTGGTCCTGCGTGAAGCCCTCCTGCTCCAGGCGAGCGCGCACAAAGGCCGTCTTGCGGCGCGAACCCAGACAGCCCAGGTAGGCAGGCTTGGCACGCATGGCCTGAATCACCACGTCGATATCGGACTTGTGACCCGCCGTGGCGACGACCACCAAGTCGCGCGGACCGATGGGACACAGCTCGCTCAGGTTCTTGTAATCGACCAGGCGACGATCGTAGACACCGGGCACCCATTCGGGCGTCAACGTGCCGGGGCGGTCATCGCAGGCCACGACGGCAAAGCCCGCCGCCGTGAGCACGCGCGCCGTCGCGGCGCCCACGTGTCCGCAGCCAAAGATGTAGGTCAGGCCCTCGGGGCAGAGCGTCTCGACGTGCGCCGCGGGAATCTCGGAGGCGGCGTTAGTGTAGGTGACGTTACTCCCCTCCTCCACCAGTGAAAGCCCGGGGCAGCCCGCAATGGTATGGCGCGATGCCTCGCCATGGTACTCGGCCACATCGCCCTCGAGCGCGCTCGCGATAAACGGTTCAAAGTCGATGACGAAGTCGCCGATGCGCCGATAGACCAAGACGTCGGCAATTTCCTGGAACAACGGTGCCTGAGTCGCATCCAGATGTAGGTAGCACAGGCAGATGGCTCCGCCGCAGATCATGCCGGTATCGGAGTTCTCGCCGCCCATGGTGTAGCGGACCAGACGCGACTGTCCCGCGCTCAGGAGTTCGCGCGCCTCGTCCAGCGCAAAGAGCTCGATCTTGCCGCCGCCGATGGTGCCCGCCTGGCTACCGTCGGCAAAGACGGCCATCCAGGCGCCCACGCCGCGCGGCGACGACCCCGCCGTGCCGGCTACGACCACGAGCTCGCACGTCTCGCCAGCACGCAGGGCGACAAGCGCCGCATTCACAACATCGAGCTTTTCCATTGCCGCCTTCTATCCTCTAAAGATATCGGTGAGCATAGCGAGTGCCTCGAGCACGCCGCCGCCGACCGACGTCGCCTTGTCCGAAATGTAGTTGATATAGCTGGCATCGCCACGCGGATCGACATCGGCGCATTTAAAGCCCTCAGTCACCTGCACGCCGTTCGCCAAAAGCCCGCGCAGGCAGCCATCGATCTGCGTGCACATGGGCGTATCGTCCGCGTAGCCAATCACGTCT
Organism: Collinsella sp.; assembly: GCA_036298675.1. Taxonomy (GTDB): domain Bacteria; phylum Actinomycetota; class Coriobacteriia; order Coriobacteriales; family Coriobacteriaceae; genus Collinsella. The sequence goes on from JAXJIO010000001.1 coordinate 31,076, forward strand.
CCGGCGCTCACGATGTCGCCGATTGCGCGGTCGGACCGAAACACGCCGGCGGCGGGGCTGTGGATAACGCGCTCCTTGCCATAGCCGGCGATCACGCCCGGCACGCCCGTGTTGGGCTGGGGCGAGCCCTGGGTAATGACGCGGCCCAAAAAATGCCCGCGCATGGTCTCGACCACGGCGTCGCAATCGACCGGCGCGGTAAAGCCCGGCCCCACGGCGATGACGGTAGGCGCCATGTCGCGCGTGGTGCCCAGGTTGCGCTTGGCCAAAATCGCGTCGACCACAGCCGCGGGTTTAAGCTCATCGAGCATCTTGGCCTGAGGGTCCACCACGACGGCAACATCCCCCGCTTGGGTAATCTCGAGCGCCTCTGCCGGCGTCTGCGCCAAGCGAGCGCGAATGCCCTCGACCTGGACCTCGCCCAGGCGAATAGCCTCGCAAAAACTGATTGTGCGGCGGATGCACGTGGGAACCGCGATATCGGCCATAACGACCGACACGCCGGCGCGCACCAAGCGAGCGGCGACACCCGTGGCGATATCGCCGGCGCCGCGAACATAAACGAGCATTCCCGGGGCACCTCCCTGTGCTACGGTTTGAGCAGAGCAAAAGCGGCTCGACCGCTACTCTGATGATTATTTATTATCACAGTATTATACGGCGGTGAACAGATGGAAACGGTTAGCGGCAATCTTGCCTCGGCGCTCAGGATCGAGCCGGACATTACCGCGATTATCGGCAGCGGCGGCAAGTCGACGTTGCTCAAAACGCTGGGTCTTGAGCTCATGCGCGCTGGCGGCCGCGTGCTCCTCTGCACCACCACGCATATGCTTCCCGTTGCCGGCGTGCCATGGGACGGGTCGAATCGTCGCCTGGACGCCGTGCCTTGGAAGCCGGGCGCCTCGCATGTCCCCGGTTGCACCTGCGAGGCCTGCGCGGGCCTTGCACGCGGAGGCATCTGCCAGGCAGGCATCTTGGACCCGGAGACAGGCAAGCTCTCCGCCCCCGCCGAGCCGCTCAACGAGCTGGCGCAGCGCTTTGACTATGTGTTGGCCGAGGCAGATGGCAGCAAGCGACTCCCGCTCAAGGCGCATGCCGCCTGGGAGCCGGTAATTCCCGCCGCCACGGCAAACGTTGTCTGGGTCGTCGGCGCCTCGGGACTGGGCAAACCCGTCGCCGAGGTTGTCCACCGCCCCGAGCTCTTTTGCGAGCGTTGCGGCTGCGAGCTCACCGACACTGCCACCCCAGAGCGCGTCGCCCAGGTGCTCAATGCCGAGCTGCGGATACTGAACCTCAACAATGCCCGCGTCATGCTCAACCAAGTCGACACGCTCAGCGACCCCACGATGGCCGACCGCTTCGAGGCAGCCCTCGGCCGCCCCCTCATCGCCACCAGCCTCAAGTAGCCGGCCCCATCTCGTCAGTTGCGGTGAAATACGGACTGTTTGGCCGCCAAACGGCCGCAAACAGTCCGTATTTCACCGCAACTGCGGAGGGGAATCCGGTGATCTTCCTGTTAGCGGGGGACGTAGCGGCCGGGTTGGGCTCCGGTGGGCTCGCCGTCGCACGCGGCCAGCACGCCGTTCACAAACACTGCCTTGGCGCGGCCGTGCGCCTCAAAGCCCTCGAGCGGCGTGTAGTCCACGGCCTGATGCTGCGTCGCGGCGCTGATCGTCCAGCGCGCCTTGGGATCCCACACGCACACATCGGCATCGGAGCCCTCGGCAAGACATCCCTTGCGCGGATACATGCCAAAGACGCGCGCCGGGTTCTCGCTCATCAAGCGGCACAGATCCTCGGGACCCAGCTGTCCCTCAAAGCTCGTAGCGATCGCGACGGGGCGATGCTCCACACCGGGCCCGCCGTTGGGAATCGCGCGGAAGTCGTCGCGCCCGCGGTCCTTTTGCCCGTGCAGGTTAAAGCTGCAGTGGTCGGTCGCGATCGTATCGATCTCGCCGGCCACAAGCGCCTCGCGCAGTGCCGCACGGTCGCCCGCATGGCGCAGCGGCGGGCTCATCACATATTTGGCGCCCGCAAAGCCGTCCTCGCCCTGCTCCAAATAGCACGTATCGTCGAGCATCAGATACTGAGGGCAGGTCTCGACATAGATATTCTTCTGCCCGCGCGCCTTGGCGGCACGGATGGCCTCGAGCCCCAGCTTGGTCGAAAGGTGAACCACGTTGACCGGTACGTCGCCGGCCAGGTGCGCCAGATATAGCAGGCGGCTCACTGCCTCGGCCTCGCACACGTCCGGACGGCTGAGCGCGTGGCCCTCGGGCCCGTGGATACCTTGCTCAAACACGCGCTTCTGCAGCTCATTCACCAGCGTGCCGTTCTCGCAATGCACGCACAGTATGCCGCCAATATGCTTGAGCTCCTCGAGCACCTCGAGCGTCTCGGCATCGTCCAGGCGCAGGTGGTCATAGGCAAAGTAGGTCTTAAACGACGATACGCCCGCCTCGCGCATGGCCAAAAGGTCGGCGCGGTTGCGCTCGTTCCACTCGGCGAGTGCCATATGAAAGGCGTAGTTTGCCGTGCAGGTGCCGTCGGCGCGGCGATGCCACTCGGCCAAGGCATCGGGCATGGTCACGCCACGATCGGCCGTCGCGTAGTCCACGATGGTCGTCGTACCGCCGCAGACAGCCGCGCGCGTGCCGGTCTCAAAGCTATCGGCTGTCCAATCCATGCCGGTCCAGCACTGCATGTGTGTGTGGCCGTCGATAAAGCCGGGAAACACCCAGCAGCCCGCGGCATCCTCGACGGTATCGCCCTCGGCCGGCTCAATCGCCGCGGCGATCCGCACGATCTTATCGCCCTCCATGGCAAGATCGGCGCGGCGAAGCCCCTGGGGCGTCACGAGCGCGCCGTTTTTGATGATGATCATAATTGCTCCTTATTGATTTATGCAGTTGGCCACGCGATCAAAATACGAGCAGGCGGCGATATGCTCCGCTATGCGTCGCTGTCCCTTGGCGGTATCGACATCCCACAGCTCGTAGGCACGCGCCTCGACCAGCACCACGTCGGTACGCTCCTTGAGGATCGAACCGCCGCCGTCCTTGCCCTCAAGACGCATGAGCGCATCGAACAGTTCCGCCGGAAAGAGCACCGGGCTCGAAGGCTCACCGTTGCACGCAAGACGCACCGGATGCTTGCGGCCACACTCGTCAAATGCACGAACCATAGCCTCAAAAGAATCCGAACTCACGAGCGGCTGGTCGCCCGGCAAAAAGAGGTAGCCTTTCCAGTTGCGTTCGACTCCCCACGAAAGGCCCGCACGGACGCTTTCGCTGCGCAGCTCGCCATCGTGCAGCACGCACGGGCAATGCTTGTCCTCACAAATCCGGGCGACCTCGGGCCAACGCGTCGAAACCACGACATCGAAGCCCTGGGGAACCGAATCGATGGTCCGGGCAATCAGCGGCTCGCCATAGATATCGGCGAGCATCTTGTTGGAGCCAAACCGCTTGCCCTCGCCCGAGGCCATAATCACGCAACCGAGTTTCATCTCCGCAAACCTCCCCTGGCCACCTTGGACACCATAGTTGCTATACCCACCATACCAAGCTCGCACTCCGTCAGAACAGGCATGCGCTCGTTTTCCAGCGAACGCCCCTTGGCTCTCCATAGCACAAAGGAGGGCACCCCGCGACGCAGGGCACCCTCCTCAATGGTGCAGATATGCCTACTCAGCGTCGCCGGTAAACGTGGTACCGGTCTTGCCAGCAAGGCCATCGCGCGCCTTCTCGAGCAGCGTGATGAGCGCCGTGCGGCCCGGCTTGCTCTCGGCAAATGTCGAGGCTGCCTGGACCTTGGGCAGCATGGAGCCGCGACCGAACTCGTTGGCCTCGGACAGACGCTTTACGTCAGCCGCGGTCAGCGTGTCGAGCCACTGCTCGTGGTCGGTGCCAAAGCCAATGGCAACCTTCTCCACGGCCGTCAGGATGATCAGGGCATCGGCATCGAGCTGTTCGGCGAGCTTCTCGGCCGCAAAGTCCTTATCGATGACGGCGGCAGCGCCCTTAAGGTGGTTGCCCTGGGCCTTGGTGACGGGAATGCCACCGCCGCCGCAGGAGATCACCACATGGTTGGACTCGACGAGCGACTTAATGGTGTCGAGCTCGACGATGTTCACGGGCTTGGGCGAGGCAACCACGCGACGGAAGCCCTGCTTCTCGTCGTGGATGAACTGATAGCCGCGATCGGCCTCCAGCTCCTTGGCCTCGGCCTCGCTCATCCACGGACCGATCGGCTTGACCGGGTCGGCAAAGGCCGGATCGTCCGCCGCAACCTCGACCTGGGTGAGCACGGTGGCGACACCCTTGTCGATATTGCGGTCGAGCATTTCCTCGCGCAGCGCATTTTGCAGGTCATAGCCAATGTAGCCCTGGCTCATGGCGCCGCAAACGGACAAGGGGCAGGGAACGTACTTCTGAGGATTAGAGCGCGTGAGCTCAGCCATCGCGTTGGCGATCATGCCCACCTGGGGACCGTTGCCATGCACGACGACGACCTCGTTGCCCTCCTCGATCAGGTCGACGATAGCCTTGGAAGTCGTCTTGACGGCCTCCATCTGCTCGGGAAGGTTGGCGCCGAGGGCGTTTCCGCCCAGGGCGACAACGATACGCTTAGCCATTTCTCAACCCGGCTTTAGGCCTGGAGCCAACGGGCGGTGTTGCGCTCGTCGAGGGCCTTGAGGGTAGCGGCGGGATCGGCAACCTTCTGCAGGAACATCATGGCTGCGATGGCATACGGCTTGTAGCTGGCCTCCTTGTACATGCCCACGCGGTGCATGTCGAAGACGTCAGCGTTAACCTCGCCGTGCTCGCAGGAGACACCGGAGATGTCGGCGGGCAGCGGGTGCATAAAGATGGTGTCCTGGCCGTTGGCGGTATTCTCCATGAGCTCGGTCGTGGAGCACCAGTCCTGATGGGTAGCGTTCTGGGCGAGCAGCTCCTTCTCGAGCGCTGCGATGCCGGCGTCGTCGCCCTCAGCGTACAGGTTGGTACGCTTCTCCATGGCGGCAAACGGAGCCCAGCTCTTGGGGATCACGATGTCGGCGCCCTCGAAGGCCTCGGCCATGGTGTTGACCTGCTTAAAGGTGGTGCCGGACTCGGCGGCATAGCCGCGGGCGCGCTCGACGACCTCGGGCATGAGGTCGTAGCCCTCGGGGTGGGCCAGGGTGACGTCCATGCCAAAACGGGGCAGCAGGCTGATCAGCGACTGCGGGCAGGACAGCGGCTTGCCGTAAGAGGGCGAATAGGCCCAGGTGACGGCAACCTTCTTGCCCTTGAGGTTCTCGAGGCCGCCAAACTCGTTGATGAGGTAGAGCATGTCGGCAGAGGACTGCGTGGGGTGATCGGAGTCGGACTGCAGGGAGATGAGCGTGGGACGGTGATCCAGAACGCCGTCCTCGTAGGCCTGCTGCACGGACTCGGAGACCTCGGCCATGTAGGCATCGCCCTTGCCGATGTACATGTCGTCGCGGATGCCGATGACGTCGGCCATGAAGGAGATCATGGTAGCGGTCTCGCGGACGGTCTCGCCGTGAGCGATCTGGGACTTCTTCTCGTCCAGGTCCTGCAGCTCAAGACCGAGCAGGTTGGCGGCCTTAGAGAAGGAGAAGCGCGTACGGGTGGAGTTGTCGCGGAACAGCGAGACAGCCAGGCCCGAGTCGAAGATCTTGGACGAGACGTTGTTCTCGCGCAGCTCGCGCAGGGCGTCGGCGACGATGTAGAGAGCCTTGAGCTCATCGGTGGTCTTGTCCCAGGTGTGCAGGAAGTCGCTGCCGTACATACCCTTAAAATCGAGGCCGTTCAGCTGCTCGACGAGCTCGGTAAACTTGGCGTCCATGGAAATGTCCTTTCTAAAGATGAAACGATCGCAGTGAGTAGATGTGCTCCGGCATGCGCGTGTGGCTAGAACATGCAGAGCACCATGACGAGGACCCGCCACCGTTGAGGAAGCATGGGAGATAACGACCGCGGGCCCCAAGTCAACAGGAGGCGCCGGGGGCATAAACTGTCCCCGGCTCAACAAAATCGAGGAATGGGACTAGTCGATCTTGTTGTTGGTCAGACCGGCGCGGAACACGGTGGCGTCGCCATCGGCCTGGCTCGGATCGTAGAGGTTCAGGGCAGCCACGTACATGGCGGCAGCGGTGACCAGGTCGTCCTTGTAGGTGACCTCGTTGGGAGCGTGAGCCTGAGACTCGGCACCCGGGCCAAAGCCCACGCAGGGGATGCCGTAGCGGCCCTGGATGGAAACGCAGTTCGTGGAGAAGGTCCACTTGTCGCACAGCGGGCGACCGGTGCGCTTGTCCATGCTGGGCTCGCAGCCGATGCGCTCGTCACCGAACATGGCCTTGTGGGCGTCGACGAGGGCCTTGACGTGCGGAGCGGTCTCCTTGTTGATCCACGTGGGGAAGTAAGCCTCGGTCTCGTAGACCTCGCCGGTCCAGGACGGACGGTCGTACATGTACATAGAGACCTTCACGTCGTCGCCGTACTTCTTGGCGGCCGGCAGGTTGCGGATCTCGTCCAGGCAGGACTCCCAGGTCTCACCAGCGGTCATGCGACGGTCGATGGAGATGGCGCAGGAGTCAGCGACAGCGCAGCGGCTGGGGCTGGTGTAGAAGATCTGGCTGACGGTGCAGGTGCCGCGGCCCAGGAAGCGGGCGTCCTCGAAGTGCTCGGGGTTGTACTTGGGGTCGAGCATCTTGACGAGGCCCTTGATGTCGGTCGACTCGTCGCAGCCGTTGTTGTTGAGGGCGCGGACGTCGGCGATGATGTCGGCCATCTTGTAGATGGCGTTGTCGCCGCGGTCGGGAGCGGAGCCGTGGCAGGAGGTGCCGTGAACGTCGACGCGGATCTCCATGCGGCCGCGGTGACCGCGATAGATGCCGCCGTCGGTAGGCTCGGTGGAAATGACGAACTCGGGCTTAATGCCGTCCTTGTTGTAGATGTACTGCCAGCACATGCCGTCGCAGTCCTCTTCCTGGACGGTGCCGACGACCATGATCTTGTAGCCCTCGGGGATGAGGCCCATGTCCTTCATCATCTTGGCGGCGTAGGTAGCAGAAGCCATGCCGCCCTCCTGGTCGGAGCCGCCGCGGCCGTAGATGATCTCGTCGGTCTCGTAGCCCTCGTAGGGATCGGCATCCCAGTTCTCGATGTTGCCGATGCCGACGGTGTCGATGTGGGAGTCGATGGCGATGATCTTGTCGCCCTCGCCCATAAAGCCCATGACGTTGCCCAGGCCGTCGACCTTGACCTCGTCATAGCCAAGGCTCTCCATCTCGGCCTTGATGCAGGCAACAACCTCACCCTCCTCGCAAGACTCAGAGGGGTGGGAAATCATAGCGCGCAGGAAGCGAGTCATATCGGCACGGTGGGACTCGGCAGCGTTTTTAATTGCCTCGAAATCGAGTTCCTTAGTCATAACAGTCAACCTTTCTACAAGGATTTACCTACAGGTGGATTTCTTTCAGATAGATCACTTGTGCCAAGCAGCGTGAGGTCGAGCACCCGGCAAGCAAGTAAACGTAGGGTGGCGGAGCATGTGTTTGCTCCGTCGCGAGTTCCGCACGCAAAGGAAAGCACTTAATGTGCTTTCCGTCTTGCGCAGGACTGTTCGAGCAGGGAGCAAACATATGCTCCGCCACCCGGACAGGTTAGACTCGCTAACAGGTGGGGTACTCGCCCTCCCAGACGATGCGACGGTACTGATCCGGATCGGTGTCGCCCTCGGTGGAGAAGCAGAGCACGGAGCTCGTCTTGTCCAGGCCGATGAGCTCCTTGAGCTCGGCGTACTCGGGATCGAGCATGATGGTCTCGACCAGGCCGGTGGTCACTGCGCCGGACTCGCCGGAGATGACGCGCGGGTCGCCCTTCTCGGGAGCGCCCAGGGTACGCATGCCGCGAGCGGTGACCCAGTCGGGGCAAGACACGAAGGCGGTGGTGTGGTTGCGCAGGATATCCCAGCCCAGGATGTTGGGCTCGCCGCAGCACAGGCCGGCCATGATGGAAGGCATGTCGCCGTCCACGATACGCGGATCGCCATCGCCGGCGGCAGCACCCTTGTACAGGCAGGCGGCAGGCGCGCACTCGACCACAACAAAGGTCGGCGGGTTATCGGGATACAGGTTGGTGAAGTAGCCCACCACGGCGCCGGCCAGCGAGCCCACGCCAGCCTGGACAAAGACGTGCGTCGGGCGGTTGATGGCCATCTCGCGCAGCTGCTCGGCAGCCTCGGAAGCCATGGTGCCGTAGCCCTCCATGATCCAAGACGGGATCTTCTCGTAGCCCTCCCAGGCGGTGTCCTGAACGATAACGCCGCGCTCGCAGGCGTCGGCCTCGGCGGCCGCCATGCGCACGCACTCGTCGTAGTTGACCTCTTCGATGGTCACCGTGGCGCCCTCGGCGGCGATGTTATCGAAGCGGGGCTTGGTGGAACCCTTGGGCATGTGCACGACAGCCTTCTGGCCCAGCTTGTTGGCAGCCCATGCCACGCCGCGGCCATGGTTGCCGTCGGTGGCGGTAAAGAAGGTAGCCTGGCCAAAGTCCTTGGCAAGCTGATCGGAAGTCAGGTAATCGAAGGTGCACTCGGCAACGTCCTTGCCGGTCTCGTCGGCAATGTAGTTGGCCATGGCAAACGAGCCGCCCAGGACCTTAAAGGCGTTGAGGCCAAAGCGATAGCTCTCGTCCTTAACGCACAGGTTGGACAGGCCCAGACGCGCGGCCTGGCCGTCCAGGCGGGCAAGCGGAGTGACGGTGTACTGGGGGAACGACTGGTGGAAGGCGCGGGCCTTCTTCACGTGGTCGAGACTCATGATTCCCAAGTGCTTGTCATCGCTCTTGGGCATCGTGTTGCTCGCCCACTGGATCTTATCGGCCATACGGTGAACTCCTTAGGTTCTCTCTTGCCGGCCCCCGCATACGCGTTTCAGCCCGATCCCATTCACACGGCTGAACTTTTATGTGGATGCCAAACAAAAAGTTTGTTAGTAATGTTCTATCACACTTTTTGATTGGCATACCTAACGAATTGTTTGTTGCCGTAATCGGTACTTTTTCGCCGCCGAACGGTCACATAACGCAGCGACGCTTTCGTTATTTGCGAACAGGTGTGGTTTATGGCACAGTGAGCCCAAACTAATTTTTAGGAAGGTACCCATGACCCCCGCACAGATTGAGTTTTACAAGCGCCTCGCACACGGCCTGGCGCTCCAATTTGGCCCCAACTGCGAAGTCGTCGTCCACGATCTGGAGACCGAGGACGTAGACCACTCCATCGTAGTGATCGAAAACGGCCACGTCAGCGGGCGCAAACTGGGTGACGGCCCCAGCCATATCGTGTTTGAGTCCATGCACGAGGGCGCCACCGATGTACACGACCGCGAGCCGTACCTCACTAAAACCACCGACGGTAAGCTGCTCAAGTCCTCGACGATCTTTATCCGCAACGATGAGGGCAAACCCGTCGGCATTTTGGGCATCAACTTTGACATTACGCTTATGAAGGCTTTTGAGCGTTCGCTCGACGCCTTTACCGGCACCGGCGGCACGGGCTATACCGAGCCCGAGCCCATTACCAAGAACATCGGCGACCTGCTCGAGGACCTGCTGCACGAGTGCGAGCAGTTTGTGGGCAAGCCCGCGGCACTCATGACCAAAGACGAGCGCATTCGTGCCATTGGCTACCTCGACCGTCGCGGCGCCTTCCTCATTTCCAAGTCGAGCGAGCGCGCCTGCGAGTTCTTTGGCATCTCCAAATACAGCTTCTATAGCTACCTCAATGAGGCCAAGGCGGCGGCCGGCGACAAGTAGGCACTCGCCCGGATTGACCCTCCCCTTTTGGGCGCGAGTTCTGGAAAGCACGAATCCAAGACCGAGCCGCTTGGGAAGTTCCATATAATCGATGTCATTAATATTTCGAAAGGATGGAACAGAATGGCGTTGAGCAAGGCATCATGCACCGGTCGCGGATTGATTCCGGCAATTGGTGGACATGTGCACCGCATGTTCGATGAGAGTGAAGACGACCTGTTTTCGCTGAGCCTTGACGACGTGATGAATGATCGCCCGTGGACCGCCGACGAACTCATGGGCGGCGGGACTCGCCCGTCAAACCCCAATCCCGCACTTGCGCCTAAGACCGCATCTGCGCCGACTCCTGCGCAGTTGGCTGTTTCGACGCCCGCGCCTACGCCCGCACCCACTTCGGCGCCCACGACCGCTCCCCGCCCCGCAAGCGACCCGTCCGAGACCGCGGCATTTCTCGCTGCAGCGACGCAGGGCAAATCGGCCGACAGCACCGTTATGTACAGCGCCCAGCAGTTGCCTGTTCCTGCGGCACGCAAGCCTCCGATCGCAAGGCTCGACGAGCCCGTTGCCCATCAGGTTGCCTACGATTCCTGGGCCACAGCCGATCTGGATGAGACCTCTACCGGCATGCCGGCGCTCGACGTTCCAGTTAACCCGCTTTTTGCCACCAACACGAGCGCCGTGGACTATGAGGGCGGTGCAGCATATTCCGATTATTCCGATGACTATGCTGGCAATGGTCGCATCGAGACCGAGGGTTATGGCACCGCATCGAGCGATTATCTCAACGATCCGTACGCTGCCACGCCTGCACCGGAATATGACCCGGAGGCCGCGTCCGCGCCGGCGTATACCAAAAGCACGGGCGAAGAGCGCTTCGCCGATTATTACACCAAGGAAAAGGCGCTGCGTTTCTCGGAATTTCCGCAGGCAGTCAAGGTTGCCTTTATCGCCATTGTCATTGCCCTGCTCGGTGTCATTGCGTTTGAGGGATTCCAGCTGTTCCGCGGCCCCACCCAAGCGGAGTCGGAAACCCAGCAAAAAGAGGACGATAACCAGTACCTGGACATCAACACCCTCAAGGGCGACCCCAACGACGAGGACGACGAGTAGCGAGGGCTGAAGGCGACCACAGGATCCCGCATCCAGCACCGGCTTCTAAGTGCTGTTTTGGCATCCAGCTACACTTTTCCGGATAATTTGCCTATCGAATTTGACACTTTTCCGAAGTTTTAAGGTGCCTATTTCGACACTTTTCCGGATGAAAGCCGAATAATCACTTGGGAAACTAACGCCGTTCACGCGTCATTTCGCAGGCGGCGTTTGATTTCCGTCCGTACACGCTGATAGACTTCCTCTTGCCCGCAAGCAGCGGGCGCGTTTTATCCAGAGTCGGGGTAGAGAGTTGGCTCCACGATCCCGACGCCAACCGGCCAAGAGGCACGGTGGCCCTGCCAACATCGATGAAAGGAGTCCGTATGGACAATTTCTCCGTGCGCAGTGAGCGCAACTTCCACAACCTGGCAGCCAAGCCAAAACGAATGCATCTTCTGGACGAGCCGAGCGGCTATGCCTCGGCCATGGTCAAGAACAGTCTCTCCCACCAGATGCGCTTTACCGTGCAGGTGCTCGAGGAAGAGCTCTGCGCCGCCGGCGACCCGCACGTGCTGCAGATCAAGCTGCTCGGAGATGACCATCGTGAGCCGTCCAGATGGATGCTCTTCGCCGACAGCGTGTGCGTTGCGGACGGATCCGGCGCCTTTGCCCGCGAGTGCTTCTGCGAGGGCGCCGAGGTGTTTTTGGATCTGTGCCACGACGCCGTCGAGGCTGCCGAGCTGCGCCAGTGGAGTCAAAGGGAGTACGAGCTGCTGAGTGCCGTGCGCGGGATTGCAATGATTTAGAAACAGAGCGGTGGCGTTATCGAACTGTCGACACCGCCGTAGGTGGAAAGGAACACGCGCACGTCGCGCAGGATGAGATTCTCAAAGAGCATCCCCAGCGTTTGCATATTGCCAAGCAGCCGCTCAGGGGTAGCCCCCAGCAACGCCGCCGCAAGTGACGGGTCACAGAAGTAGCGCTTGGGGCGCACGCGAACGCGGGCCTTCGAGCGCACATACTGACCTGCTCTCTCGCGCAAGCTCGTCCGAAAACCCAAGGTTTGCAGGTCACCGCTCCTGCAGCACCAGCGGGCGACGTCATCCTGCGAAATTACGCCATTCTCAATGCAGTTTTTACGCCGTTTTCATTGTAGGTTTTACGCTCGGCATCCTTGGCGCGGCGCTTGCTCAACCACCGGACCAGCGAATTGCCCGGATTCTGGGACGTGCTTTCCGCTCCAGGCCTCTACCGGAAAATGCGTCCCACTCTGAGGCCGAAATCTGGGACGCGCTTTCCGCCAAAGGGAAAGCGCGTCCCATTCCGAGCATCACATCAGAGCGCGCTTGGTTATCTCCGCTCGCACATCTCGGCAAACGAGATCAGCTTGACGTCTCCCCTGCTCTCCGCGGCATCCCGACATCCCTGCGTAAAGCCGCTTTTTGAGAATAGTGCATAGCTTTTTCGTTGCCGTCTAAAGAGCTCGCTTCGGTGCACGAGCTTTTGCAGCACGTCTTCGCCCACCGGTTCATTGCGCCATTTGCACTCCGCAAACAGAGCAGTGCCCTCGCCATCGTCAACAATTAAGTCGATTTCTTCCTGCGTATGCGTGCGATTATCCGTCCCCCACCAGCGCCCGACGCTCGCCGGAACCACGTCGAGCCGGCCCGCGCGCGCGAGTTCGTACACGTATTGTCTGCATATAAGCTCAAAGACCGTACCCATGTAATCCGATACGTGCGGCTCAATGCGCTTATACGCCATCTCGGCCATGTCGTTTTGAATCAGCCCGATGTTCTGCGGAACAAACTTGTACCAGAACCTAAACATCTGGTCGCTCAGCAGATACACGGCTCGCTTATTGCTCGTCTCGTTTAGGGGCAGCTCGCGCTCGACAATCCCAAGCGACGCCAGCTTATCCACATAGCTCTTTACGTTGCTCGCAGGGATTCCCGTAGAGCTCGCAATCTCCGAGATCCTCGAGCGCCCCTGAGCAATTGCTTGCACAATCGCATCATATTGCTCGGGATTGCGGCACTCTTGCAACAGCAGGTTACTCGGCTCCTCAAAGAGATAGCCCGTAGGAGTAAGAAAAAGACGTTTGATGTTGTCCTTGAGCGATACGGCAGGATCGACTTTCTCGATATATGCAGGAATGCCGCCCGTCATGCCATAGCAAACTGCAGCGTCTTCGCGACCCATGCTCTGCCACAACCCGAGGGTCGTCGTAAAATCGAGCGGCATAATCTTAAACTGGGCCGTACGCCTACCGTATAGTGGGCTCTCGTAGCCCAACACCTGTTCCTCCATAAACGAAAGAGACGAGCCGCATAGGATCAGCATTAGCCTGGTCTCTTTGTATAAGTGGTCGATCTTGTCTTGCAGCAACGAGCTGATTTCGGAATTCGATTGGGCGAGATAGGGATACTCGTCAATCACGACAACCAAACGTTCCGTGCGAGCCATGGTGGCCAATGCATCGAACGCTTCGTCAAAACTACGAAACGACACGCCTGCAGCACCAACCGAGCCTGCAAGTATCGCCTGGCTAAAGCCGTGCAGGTTTGCCTCCGCATTGGTACGACGAGCTTGAAAGTAAATAGCCTTCTTGCCTTGGATGAACTCTGTGATAAGGCGCGTTTTACCCACACGACGGCGGCCGTAAATCACAGGCATCTCAAAGGAGTCCGTGCCATACAGTCGATTGAGCTCGGACATTTCCGCTGTTCTTCCGACAAACATAGACCATCCTTCCTTTACGTTATAGCTAGCTATATTATACCTTCCTATAATATAGCTAGCTATAACTTAATTCGACAAGCGGAGCACGAAAAGGGGCGGTACACCCCCGCACGTGGACCGTTCCGGAAACTGTATCCCGTTCTGGAGCCAAAAACTGGGCCGTAGTTTCCGCCAAGCATGCCATCCGGAAAGCACGTCCCATTCCGAGTGGCAATTCCGGGTCACAGTTTCCGCTCCAAACAAAAGGCTCCGGCTCGCGATGGGGCCGGGGCCAAAGGCGCAGCATATACAGTTGATGTTGAGCGCGAACAGCCCATCAGCAATGGTCGTCCGCGCCCCACCCTACCCGCGGTTGCGAACGCGGCTGTACGGCGTATCCACCATGGGCAGATCCGGACGCAGCTTGCCGTCGAATGCGCGATAGGCGTTCTGTACGGCGGGCGCCGTGGGGATCGTCGCGATCTCGCCGATGCCCTTGCCGCCGTATGCCACGGGCAGCAGCTCGTCCTTCTCCACGTAGATGGCATGGATATCCGGGATCTCGGGTGCACGGAACAACCCGAGCGTACCGTACCTTGCCTGGGGCACGCAGTCCTTGAGCGGCCAGTCCTCAGTAAGCGCATAGCCCATACCCATGAGCACGCCGCCTTCGATCTGACCCTGGATGGAGATGGGGTTGACCACCTTGCCGGAATCGTGCGCGGCATAGACCTCGCTCACGCGGCCGTCATCATCCAAAATGACCACATGCGTGGCAAAGCCGTAGCAGATGTGGCTCTTGGGGTTGGGAACATCCGCACCCAGCTTGTCGGTCGGCTCCAGGTACACGTAGCCAAACTCGCATCCCTCGAGTGCCTTGATGGCGGCCGCGGGATCCTGAGGATGCATACCCTGGCCGGCGACGAGTTCCTGTGTACGCAGCTGATAGGCGTGACCGTCGTCGTACTCGATCTTGACGCCGTCGCCATGCGCACTCACGGGAGCATCGGGCGCGGGCTTGCCGGCCTCGATGTCAAGCATGGCATCGCGCAGCAGGAAGGCGGCGCCGCGCACGGCCTCGCCGGTCACGACCGTCTGACGCGAACCAGACGTGGTGCCGGAGTCGGGAGCGTTCTCGGTGGAGCACTCGCCGTTGGCGATGCAGCTCAGCGGCAGGCCGCATGCCTCGGCAACGTCCTGCAAAAAGACGGTGTTGCAGCCCTGGCCGATGTCGGACGTGGCGGCATAGACCACGGCCACGCCGTTCTCGATGCGGATCTTGCAGCGGCCGGCATCGGGCAGGCCCACGCCCACGCCGGCGTTCTTCATGGCGCAGGCGATACCGGCGTGTCCGGGATGCGCATAGTAGGCATCCTTGACCTCGAGCAGCGTCTCCTTCAGCGCCGTGGAGCAATCGGCGATCTGGCCGTTGGGCAAAACCTCACCCGGCTCGATGGCATTACGGTAACGAATCTCCCACGGATCCAGGCCGACCTTCTCTGCCAGCAGGTCGATCAGGCTCTCGAGCGCAAACTCGGACTGGCAAACGCCAAAGCCGCGGTACGCGCCGGCGGGCGGGTTGTTGGTGTAGTAGCCAAAACCGCGAATGTCGGTGTTCTGGTACTTGTAGGGGCCGACGGCATGCGTGCAGGCGCGCTCGAGCACCGGGCCGCACAGCGACGCGTAGGCGCCGGTGTCAAAGTTGATCTCGCAGTCCAGACCGGTAAAGTTGCCCTCGGCGTCGCAGCCCAGCGTAAAGGTGCCGTCCATGGCGTGGCGCTTGGGATGGAACGCGAGCGACTCGGCACGTGTGAGCTTGCACTTCACAGGACGCTGGAGCTTATAGGCAGCAAGCGCGGCCAGGTGCTGGATCGAAACGTCCTCCTTGCCGCCAAAACCGCCGCCCACAAGCATGGTCTCGACAACCACACGCTCGGGCTCGTTGTCCCAGCCAAACATGTGGGCGCACTCTTTGCGCGTATCGTAGGCACCCTGGTCGGTCGACTGCACCTTGACGCCGTTCTTGTACGGGAAGGCGACGGCGCACTCGGGCTCCAAGAAGGCATGCTCGGTAAAGGGCGTGGTAAAGCGCTGCGTCACGGTGAACGCGCTCTCCGCTAGCGCCTTGGCGGCGTCGCCGCGCGTCACGTGACGGCTCTGGCACACGTTGTCCTTGAGTTCCACCGTGTTGCCAAAGGCAAAGAAACTGTCATGCAGGCGCGGGGCGTCGGCAGCCCTAGCCTCGACAATGTTGCGCACGGGCTCCAGCGGCTCGTAATCAATCTTTACGAGCTTCTTAGCCTTCTCGAGCGTCGCCTCGTCCTCGGCAACCACCAGCACGATGGCGTCACCCACGCAGCGGGTGATATCGCCCTGGGCGATCATGACATCCCAGTCCTGGATAAGGTGGCCGACCTGGTTGACCGGCACGTCCTCGGCGCGCAGGATGCCCACCACACCGGGCAGGGCCTCGGCCTTGGAGGTATCAATGGAGAGCACGCGGGCGCGCGGATACTTGGAGCGCACGGCGCTAGCATAGGTCAGGCCCGGCTGATCGAGCTCGTCGATGTCGTCGGGATACTTGCCCTCGCCGAGCACCTTCTTGCGCACGTCGATGCGGAAGGCGCGCTTGCCCACACCGTAGTCGTCGCCGCGCTCCAGGTCCTCGTCGATCTGCTTTTCGCCGCGGAGCACCGCAGCTGCCAGCGAAATGCCCTCGATGATCTTCTTGTAGCCGGTGCAGCGGCAGACGTTACCGCGAATGGCGTACTTGATCTGCTCCTCGGTGGGCTCGGGGTCCTCAGCGATGAGCGCCGCGCCCGCCATGACCATGCCGGGGATGCAAAAACCGCACTGCACGGCGCCCACGGCACCAAAGGCGTACACAAAGGCCTCGCGCACGTCCTCGGGCAGGCCCTCGACGGTCACGATGTTGCGACCGGCGGCAAGAGCGGTGGTCAGTACGCACGCCTTGACGGCCGCACCGTCCACATGGATGGTGCAGGTGCCGCAAGCGCCTTCGGAGCAGCCATCCTTGGCGGAATGGATATGCAGGTCGTCGCGCAGGTAGCGCAGCAGCGGTTTATTCTCCGTCGTCGTGCGCTCGACGCCGTTAACGGTAAAAGTGAATTCCTGTGCCATGGTGATTCCCTTCTACACGCCGGCGGCGATGCCGGTGCGGTCGTGGATGGCGCCATGCGGGCAGACGACGGCGCACATGCCGCACGACAGGCAGTCCACGCCGTCGATATGGGCGCAGTTGTCCTCGATGCGGATAGCGCCGGCAGGGCACTTTTTAGCGCACATGCCGCAACCGATGCAGCTCGTGTCGCAGATCTTGCGAGCGATGGCGCCCTTATCGGTGTTGTTGCAGCGCACCAGAATGTTCTGGTAGCCGGGAACGAAGGCAATCACGCGCTGCGGGCACGCCATGCCGCACAGGCCACAGCCCGTGCACTTGGAGCGATCCACGCGGGCGATGCCATCGACCAGCGCAATGGCGCCGTAGGGGCAGGCCGTGACGCAGGCGCCACAGCCAATGCAGCCTTCGCTGCAGCGGGCGTCGCCGCCTGCGGAAGCGCAACCACTTCCGCAGGCAACGTAGGCCACGTTATGTTGAATGGATTTGGCCATAAGAGACTCGCCTATTTCTTAAGAAGGTACGAATAGTTGTCGCGCACGGCCCTGATGGTCAGGCGGACGGCCTCGGGAAGACCGGTGTTGACGGCATCGACCGAGACGGTGCGGACCGTGCCGGCGACGCGAACCTTAAAGTGGTCCTCGTCCACGGCCAGGAAGCCCTCGTTCTCGGAGTTCTCCATGTCCTGCTCGCTCCAGAACAGGGTGAGCTTGTCCTTGTAGGGACGACCCTCCTGGTAGGGGCAGAACACGGCGCAGTTACCGCATTCGTTGCACATGCCGTCGACATGGACGACCTGATGCTTGGCCAGGCCCGGCACCTTAATTGCCACGTTGGCGCGGTTGGGGCACACATCGCAGCAGACCTCGCACACCGAGCCGCAGCCCAGGCAGCGGGTCTTGGTGCAGTTGCGCTTGTCGCGGCACAGCGACCCCTTGCGCTCGTAGCAGGTGTCCTCGCGGCCGGCCTGCTCGTTGCAGTCGGCGTACTTGTTAAAGTCCACGCCGGCGATGGCGCGGGCGACCTCGGCGGCGTCGGCGATAGCCTCGACCACGGTGGCCGGACCGCGACGGCAGTCACCGGCAGCCCAAACGCCCTCGACGCCGGTGGAGGTGGCGGCAAGGCGGCCGCGACGGTCGTGCTCGACGCCCGCGGCGTCGTACAGGCTGGCATCGATGCCCTCGCCCACGGCGCAGATCACCGTGGTGGCGGGAAGCTCGACGGTCTCGCCCGTGGCGACGGGGCTGCGGCGGCCGCTTGCATCCGGCTCGCCAAGCCCCATAACGTCGCAGGTCAGCACGGCGCCGTTGAGTGCCTTGGGCGCCAGCAGCTCGCAGAACTCAACGCCGTCGGCAAGAGCAAGATCAAGCTCTTCCTCGTCGGCGGGCATCTGCTTCTTGGTGCGACGATACACCAGACGCACGTTCTTCACACCAGCCAGGCGCTTGGCCACGCGAGCCGCATCCATAGCGGTGTTACCGGCGCCAATGACTACGACATCCTCGCCCAGCTCGAGCTTCTCGCCCTTCTTGGCGGCCTCGAGGAACTCCAGCACGTCGAGCTCGGCACCCTCGCCCAAGCCCGCAGAGCCGGGCATCCAGGCACCGGTGGCCACGACCACGTTGGTAAAGCCCTGGGCCTTGAGCTCTTCAATGGAATCCACGCGAGCATTGAGCTGTACCTTGGCGCCAAAGGCCAAGCAGAGCTCGGCATCGTGAAAGATATCGTCACTGGCGATACGGAACTCGGGGATCACGTGACGGACCACGCCGCCGAGCGAATCGCGGGCCTCGAAGATGGTGACGGGCACGCCGGCACGCGTCAGGAAGAACGCCGTCGCCAGGCCGGCCGGGCCGCCGCCGATAACGGCAACGTTGCGCTCGCCGTCGTTGGCGATGGCCTGGGCGCGCAGCTTGGGCAGCACGGCCGTCATGGCCTCGCGGGCGGCCTTGAGCTTGCTGGCGCGGATCTGGGCGCCCTCGGGCTCGTAGAACGCACGCTCGCAGGCACGGCCGCAGGGATGCGGGCAGATGGTACCGGTGATGAACGGCAGGGCGTTGCGCTCGATGATGATGTTGAGTGCGTCCTCGTAGCGGCCCTCGTCAACAGCCGCCAGATAGGCGGGAATATCCTGCTGGATGGGGCAGCTCGTGCGGCACGGCGTGGTAAAGCAGTCGGAAAGCGGGCTCTTGCCGGCGACCTTGCGGTCGGGCAGCGGGCGCAGCGGCTTCTTGTAGAGCGGGTTGGTGAGCGAGTCGGTCTGGATCGCAGTCACGGCCTCGAGAGAGACGCCCGCGAACGGCTTGCCATCCAGGTCGGTAAACTCGCCAGCCATCTGGCTAAAGCGCTCGTAGCCACCAGGCTTGAGTACGTCGGTCGCCAGGGTGACGGGCCAAATGCCGGCATCGTACAGGGCGCGGATGTTGTAGACCGTAGCACCGCCAGAGTAGCTAATGCGCAGCTTGCCATCGAACTGCTCGGTAATGCGACGGGCGGCCTCGATGGTCAGCGAGAACAGCGAACGGCCGGACATGTACATCTCGGTGGAGGGCAGCTCGTTCCTCGTCACGTCGACGGGGAACGTGTTGGTCAGCTTGACGCCAAACTCCAGGCCGCGCTCGGCACACAGGGCAATCAGACGCTCAAACATGGGCACAGCGTCGACCCACTGCAGATCCTCGCGGAAGTGCGTGTCATCGAAGACGATGTAGTCGAAGCCCAGCTCGTTGAGGCGCTGGCGAGCAAACTCATAGCCCAGCAGCGTGGGGTTGCACTTGATGTAGGTGTTGAGACCCTTCTCGGTAATCAGATAGGTCGCGATGCGCTCGATCTCCGCCGGCGGGCAGCCATGCAGCGTGGACTCGGTAATGGAGTTGGAGACGCGCGCCGGGATGGACTCGACAAACGCGGCATCGACATTCTCAAACTTGTCCAGGTTAGCGAGCGCCCACGTGCGGCACTCGTTCCAAACCTCGGAGCCGCTGGCGTCCTTCATGCCCTCAATGTATGCATCGACCTTGGGGCTCTTGATGCCCTCGAGGTCATAACCCACGGACATGTTGAAGACAAAACCATCCGGGCTGCCCAGGCCGTACTCGCGAGCGATCAGGTGGCAGGCAAACCATGCCTTCACGTACTCGGCAAAGGCCTGCGGAACCTCGAGCTCGGTCGACCACTCGCAGTTGTAGCACTCGTCCTGCGCCACGATGCAGGGCTTGTTCACACACTTGGAGAGCTCCTCGCCGTCCATAACCTGAACGGTCTTGAGCTCAAAGAAGCGGGAACCGGCCACGTAGGATGCCACGATGTTCTGGGCCAGCTGCGTATTGGGACCGGCGGCCGGGCCAAACGGAGTCTCGATGCGCTCGTCAAAAATGGGAAGCGCGCCCTCCTGGTTGGTCGTGACCATCTTGCGCACGCCAAAGACGGCGCCCTGAGTCTTGTGCTCCTCGATGATCCAGTTCATCAGCTGCGAAAACGGGATCGGCCTCATGATGTCGCTCATAATGAGCTCCTCTCTGTAACGCCCGGCGAGACCGCGCGACGGGCGCAAATACGGTGTAGCGCTAGCACAGCGCCGGCGACCCCGCGGAGGCCGCCTATACGCGCGTCGAACGCGGCGAAACATCCGACGCGCGTGAATCTACTTGTAATTAGTAGGTGCGTTCGTTGAGCGTGCTCCAGAGCTTCTTGGACTCAGCCATGGTCCACGCGTTGATCTTGTCCTCATCAATGCCAACGAACTCGCGATCCTTGTACAGGACGCGGCCGTTGATGATGGTGGTGCGGCAGTTTTTGCCCATCATGCCAAAGAGCATGTGGCCGTCGATGTTCTCCTCGCTCAGCGGCGTAAAGGGCTTGTAGTCCATGACGATGACGTCGGCGGCAGCGCCGGCCTCGAGCACACCGAGCTTGCGATCGAAGTACTTGCTCGCCATCTTGGCGTTGTTCTCGAACAGCATCGTCATGGCCTCGCACCAGCCCACGTTGGGCATAGCGGCGTTGTGGCGTTGGATGATCAGGAAAACCTTGAGGCTCTCGAGCATATCGTGGGTGTAGGCGTCGGTGCCCATGCACACGGGGATGCCGCGGCGGAAGAACTCGAGCACGGGGGCGCAGCCCACGGCGTTTCCCATATTGGATTCGGGGTTGTTGACCAGCCAGGTGCCGGACTCCTTGACGATATCCATCTCGGCGGGCGTCACATGGATGCAGTGGCCGAGCATGGTGTCGGGACCGAGCAGGTTGTGCTGCAGCAGGCGCTCGACGGGGCTGATGCCGCCGCGGTTGAGGCGGGAGTCCCACACATCGTTCATGCCCTCGCACACGTGGATGTGGAAGCCGGTCAGGCTGTTGTTGGCCTCGGCCATCTTGTCCATGGTCTCGTCCGACAGCGTAAAGGTGGCATGTCCGCCAAACATGGCGGCGATCATGTGGTTATCGTTATCGCGACGCTCCTTGGCGGCCCACTGGGCAAACTCGGCGTTCTCGGCAATAGCCTGGTCGCACTTTTCCTGACCACGGCGGTCGGAAACCTCGTAGCACAGGCACGAACGCATGCCCAGCTCCTGAGCGGCGTCCTTAATGGTAAAGAGGCTGCCCGGAATCTCGCAGAAGCTCGCATGGTGATCGAAGATCGTGGTGACGCCGTCGCGGATGGAATCCAGAATCGTGGCATAGGCGCTGGCCTTGGTGCCGTCGAGCGTCAGGTTGTCGTCGATCTTCCACCACTGCTGCTCAAGATTCTCCAGGAAGTTGGTGGGGTTGCAGCCCTTAATGGCAAGGCCGCGGGCCAGACCCGAGTAGATGTGGGTGTGGCAGTTGATAAGTCCGGGCATGATGAGGTTGCCCTGGGCGTCGACGTACTCGGCATCCGAGTACTTGGCCTTGAGCTCGCGCTCGGGGCCCACTTCGACGATCGTATCTCCGTCAATGGCGACCGCACCGTTGGGAATGAACGGAGTCTGAGCGTTGCGGGTAAAGACGGAACCGTTAGCGACCAGAAGCATAAATGCTCCCTTCAACATCAGAGGCGGGGTTTGACACCTCTGACATGGCGGAAGTGCGAAGCGCCGGCCTACACCGGAAACGGGCCCTCTCCCGTCAACGCTTCACCAAAGGGACAAGCCCTTTGAAGTGCGGCTTGGCGCCGCATGGCGCCGGCGGACGAGGCGATGCGTCCGCCGGCGAATAGCACCGAATTGGTTACTTCTTGCTCTCGGGCAGGACCAGATCCACAGCGGCATCCTTGGCGGCATCGATGTGCTGAGCCACGACCGGCGTCTGCGGAAGGATCAGGTTAAGGACAATGGCCATGATGGCGGTGGGGGTCACGGCGTTGGAGCCGATGACGGTGGACACCCAGGTGGGCATGCCCTCGCCGGCAAGGCAACCGCTGGCCATCCAGATACCCAGGCCAAAGACGACCGAGGTGCCGACGATGGTGGTGGTGCGCTGCGTGAGGCCCTCGCGGGTGAACATGCGCACACCGTTCATGGTGATGGTGCCAAAGACGCCGACGGTCGCGCCGCCGATGACAGGCTGCGGGATGGCGGAAAGGACGGCAGAGAGCTGCGGGAACAGGCCGGCGATGGCAAAGACGGCCGCGATGATCACAAAGACCCACTTGTTGACGACCTTGTTGGAGCAGATGATGCCCACGTTCTGGCCAAGGGCGCTGGTGGGAAGACCGCCCAGCAGGCCGCCGACCATAGAGGTGAGGCCCTGAGACACAATAGCGCCGGAGAGCTCGCGCTCGGTGGGCATACGGTCGATGGAGCCCAGGCAGGCGGCGGAAACGTCACCGATAACCTGGATGGCAACCATGGGGAACACGACAGCGAGGGTAATGCAGACCTCGGGATCAAACTCGAGCGCGTAGGGCATAAGCTTGGGAAGGGCGAAGACCTGAGCGGTGGCGACGCTGGAGAAGTCGATCATGCCAAAGGGGATGGAGACGATCATGCCAACGATCATGCCAAAGAACACGGATCCCAGCTTGAGCGTGCCCTTGCCAAAGTTGGCGAGCGCAAAGACCACGGCGAAGGTGATAAGAGCGACGCACCAGGCCTGCGGGGTGCCCCACAGCGGCGTACCCATACCGCCGGCCATGTACTTGACGGCCGTGGGATAGAGAGAGACGCCAATGGAGAAGATGACCGTACCGGTCACGACGGGCGGGAACAGCCACTTGATCTTGCTGTAGGCCAGACCAAAGAGAACCGCAACGGCACCGCCGACGATCTCGCCGCCCAGCAGCGCGCCAAAGCTAAAGCCCGAGGCGCCCATGGCCTGAAGGGCCGGCAGGAACGCGAACGAAACGCCCATGACGATGGGCAGGCCGCCGCCGATACGACGGAAGGGAGCGAAGGCCTGAAGGGCCGTGTCGATTGCCGAAAGAATGAGTGCAACCTGGATGATGTCGGTGCTCTGCTGGCTATTAAAGCCGTAGACACCGGCCATGATGACCGCCGGTGTAATGATGCCGGCAAACGATGCCAGTACATGCTGGAGGGCACACGGGATCATTTCCTTAACGGGCGGCATGCCTTCGCGAGTGAACAGGGCTTCAGTGCCGTTCGTAACCGTCTCCTGGGTCATTTGACCACCAATCCTCGAAATAGTTGTTTTCGCATCTAACGCTCTATTGTGACGCAGTGCGGGGTTGAGGTTGTGCCTTCGTTGCATATCGTATTAAAGATGATTCTCATTCTCAATAATAATTTTTTGTTATCAGACTATTCTTCAGCTGAGATAACGCATTTCCGCAGGTCAGGAAAGTGTCTGGTCAAAATAACATCTAACTTTTCTTTTGGTCAACCGTTTACCGCCAAATTCCTACCGTTCGTCTGTATTACGCAATGTACCTGCTGATATACGAGATGATGAGCAGCGTGTTACCATGATAAAAAATTGTTATGAACACTTCGATAGAACCAAAAGGAGTTGCCCGTGAACGAGACCGTACGTCGCTTTTTGCCGATGGTCGATTTCCTGGAGCAGATACTCGGCAAAAACAGCGAAATCGTGCTGCACGATTTCTCGGATCCCGACCACGCCATCGTCGATATTCGCAACGGCATCGTGAGCGGCCGCAAGGTCGGCGGTCCCGCCACCGACCTGGCACTCAAGATCATGCACGACGCCAAGTATCGCGACCTGCCGTTTATTACGGGCTACGAGGGGCGCGGTGCCGGTGGCAAGACGTTGGAGTCGGCGACGTACTTTATCCGCGAGAATGACGAGATTGTCGGTATGCTCTGCGTCAACACCGACCTCTCGACCGTGCGCTCCATCAACGCCATGGCGCAGCAGCTCATGGCCTGCTTCGACGCGGCGCCTAGACAGGCGGAGCCCGCGTCTATCGAGGTCGAAAGCCTTTCGGAGTCTACGCAGGAACTCATCGACCGCAGTATTTCCGAGTTGCTGAGCGCGCGCGGGCTGGATGTAGCGTCGCTTGGTCAGAGCGACCGCGTGGACGTCATTCGCCACCTCAACGGCAACGGGGTGTTCATGCTCAAGGGCGCCGTGGCCTGCGCCGCCACCGCGCTGGGCATCTCGGAGCCCAGCGTCTACCGCTACCTGCAAAAAGTCCGCAAGGAAGGCTAAACGTTAACCCTTGGGGACGGAGGGAAACGGATCATTTTTGTCGCATCGCTTGACAAAAGACCCTGCAGTTCACGCGCACTGCAGGGTCTTTTTGCATGTCATGTTTTGTTTTCGCCAACGTCTTAGAGAGCGGCGACGACCTCGATCTCGACCAGACCGCCGGCCGGAAGAGCGGCAACCTGGAAAGCGC
Organism: Collinsella sp.; assembly: GCA_036298675.1. Taxonomy (GTDB): domain Bacteria; phylum Actinomycetota; class Coriobacteriia; order Coriobacteriales; family Coriobacteriaceae; genus Collinsella. Next base: position 55,653 of record JAXJIO010000001.1, read on the forward strand.
TGCGCGCGGGGAACGGAGCCTCGAACTTGGAAGCGTAGATCTCGTTCACGGCAGCGAAGTCGGCAATGTCGGCCAGGTAGACCGTGGTCTTGACGACATCGGCAAAGGTGGCGCCGGCAGCGGTCAGCAGAGCCTCGACGTTAGCAAGGGACTGCTTAGCCTGGGCCTCGACGCCCTCGGGCATCTTGCCGGTTGCGGGGTCGATGCCCAGCTGGCCGGACAGGAACACCATGTTGCCGGTCTGGATGCCGGGGGAATACGGGCCGATGGCTGCGGGTGCGTTATCGGAAGACACGACGGCCTTGCTCATGTTTTTCTCCTTACGATCAAATAGAGAGCGTGAGCGCGGTGTTCACACCGGGAGGCACAGTTCGGTCTGAACACCGCGCTTGATTTGGGATAGTACTCAAGGTTTCCGCGCGATGCAAGATTATTATCACACTGCGAGAATATTTTATCGCTCAACGGCGCCTGTCAGCCGCTGAACGGCACGACCGGACGGTGAAGCTCAAAATAATCCGTTTCCCTCCGTCCCCATCGGATCAGGCGATCCATAGGGGACGGAGGGAAACGGATCATTTTTGCTGCAAGGGCTGCTGAAGACTTTATCCTGCTTGGGCCACAGGGCTCGTCCGCCGCAACAGCACCACTATACTTTTGAGTATCTGAGCATTTTGAAAGGCAGGATATGACCGCAACCGCCAGTCGAACCACCAACCGCAGGCCCGAGCTCTTGGCCCCCGCCGGAGGCCCGGAGCCCTTTGCCGCCGCACTCGCTGCCGGGGCAGACGCCATCTACTGCGGCATGGGCAGCTTCAACGCCCGCCGCAAGGCCACCAACTTTACCGACGAGGCCTTTGAGCAGGCCTGCCGTGCTGCACACCTGGCCGGGTCGCGCGTCTACGTCACGGTCAACATCGTCATCAAGCAGTCCGAGATGGGCGATGTGCTGCAACTCATCCATCGTTGCTCCACGCTGGGCGCCGACGCCTTCATCATCCAAGACTGGGGCCTGTTCTTTGAGGTCAAGCGTACGATGCCCGGCATCGAGACACATATCTCGACCCAGGCGAACATCCATGACGACCGCGGGACTATCTGGTGCCGCGAGCAGGGCGCCGACCGCGTAACCCTCTCGCGCGAGCTTTCCATCGACGAGATTGCCGCCATTCACGATGCCGCGCCCGATGTGGACCTTGAGGTCTTTAGCCACGGCGCCATCTGCTTTTGCTACTCGGGTCTGTGCCTGCTGTCGAGCTTTGCCATGGCGGGCCGCTCGGCCAACCGTGGCATGTGCGCTCAGCCCTGTCGCCTGCCTTACGAGCTGATCGACGAGAACGGCCGCGCGCTCTCCCCCGCCGGCCGCGAGCGTGCGCTATGCCCGCGCGACACCAACACTTCGCAGCTTGTTCGCCGTCTGTATGACGCCGGCGCCGCGTCGCTCAAGCTCGAGGGCCGCATGAAGGCGCCCGATTACGTGTACTCCATCGTTGATGTGTATCGTCGCGAAATTGACGACATGCTATCCGGAGCCACCGTTGCCAAGGACGAGGAAGCCGCCCGCCAGCGCCAGCTCAAGCGCTGCTTCAACCGCGACTTTACGCACGCCTATCAGGACGGCACCTCGGGCGACGAGATGATGAGCTACGAGCGCTCCAACAACCGCGGCCAGATCGTGGGCACGGTGCTGGGCAGCCGCCCGGCCAACCGCGATGTGCGTGGCCTCAAGCCCGACGACCGCCGTCGCCGCGCCGCCATCGCCCGCATTGAGCTGTTTGAACCCGTGGGCAAGGGCGACTTGTTGGAACTTCGCCACGATAACGAGTTTGACCAGTTCCTGACCACCATTGCCGCCGATGATGCCGCCGCGGGCGATGTTATCGAGTGCCGCGTGCCCCGCAGCATGCCCGAGGGCTGCCGCGTCCGCGTGATTCGCAGTCAGCGTGCCATCGACGCCGCCGGTGCCGCGCTCAAGCGCGATGTGCTGCGCCGCCGAGCTGTTGATGTGTCCGTCGTGGCGCGCCTGGGCGAGCCGTTTACCGTTACGCTCACCTGCTGCGACGACCCCGCGCTCACCGCCACCGCCACCGGCTTTACCGTCGAGGCCGCCAAGACCCGTGCGGTCGAGGCGTCCGATCTGGTGGAGCATGTGGGCCGCATGGGCTCCTCGCCCTTTGAGGCAGCGAGCTTTGACGTTTCGCTCGACGCCGGCTGCGGTATGGGCTTCTCCGCCGTGCACAAGGTGCGCGCCGCCGCTTGTAAAGCCTTAGAGGAGGCCATTCTGGCGCCGTACGAGGAGCGCGCGAAAACGCTCGAGTTGCCGGCGATTGTAACCAGTGATTCCCGCGCCATGCCCGAGCATTACCGCGACGAGCCGCAGATCTGCGCCACCGTCACCACGCTCGAAGCCGCCGAGGCAGCTCGTGCCGAGGGCGCCACGCGCATCTACATGACCACCGACGCGCTCGATACGGCCGAGCTCTCCCCCGCCGATGCATTTGAGCAGGATATCGTGCCTGTACTCGACGAGGTCTGCCGCGCCGTCGACCACGAGCGCGTCGATCCCTGGATCAATGCTGGAATCACCGTCGCCGTCGGCAATATCTCTGAGCTCGCCGTAGCCGCGCATGCCGGCGCCACGGCCGAGATTCGCTCTTGCCTGCCGGTGCACAACACGCCCTGCATGGAGGCGCTTGCCGAGCGCGGAGCCGGTGCGTTTTGGCTCTCGCCCGAAATCACGCTCGACGAGATTGTCTCGCTCGGCGCCGCCGCGCCCGCGGCTCTGGGCATCACCGTCTTTGGCCGCCCGCGCGTCATGACAAGCGAGCACTGCATTCTGCAGGTTACCAACGGCTGCATCCACGATTGCGCCAACTGCCGCCTGCGCGCCCGCAAGCTCTCGCTCAAGAATATCGACGGAAAGGTCATGCCTGTCCGCACCGATATCCACGGCCGCTCTCGCCTGTACGATGCCTATCCCATCGACCTCACGCCGCAGGTCCCTCAGCTGCTCGATGCCGGCGTGCGTCGTCTCATGGTGGACGGAACGCTGCTCGAGACGGATGAGGTGGGCCGCGCCGTCGCCCGCGTTCGTCGCGCCGTCGAGGCCGCGCAAGCCGGCCGCAAGCCCGCCGCCCGCCTGCGCGGGGCGACCTCGGGCTGCATGTTTGTGGGAATCAGCTAACCGAAAGGCTTACACGTGAACGAAGAACCTCAAGTCCTCTACTGCGACGCCTGGCTCATGGCCATCGACAAGCCCGCCGGCATGATCGTCCACGGCGACGGCACCGGCGAGCGCACGCTTACCGACTACGCCAGCGACCTGCTGTTGGCGATGGGCGACGGCTTTGCCGCGACCGACATGCAGCCGCTTAACCGCCTGGACCGCGACACCACCGGCGTGGTGCTGTTCTCGCTCGACAAGCAGACGCAGCCCGCCTTTGACCAAATGGTGATCGACCACGCCTTCGAAAAGCACTATCTGGCGCTGGCCGAGGGCAAGATCGACTGGAACGAAAAGCTCATCGACAAGCCCATCGCCCGCGACCGCCACGACAGCCGAAAGATGCGCGTCGGCGCCAGCGGCAAGCCGTCTCAAACGCGCGTGAAGGTGCTCAAGCGTCTTAAGAGCCGTCGTGGCCTGCCCACGCGCTCGTATATCGATGTCGAGCTGCTCACCGGCCGCAAGCATCAGATCCGTGTGCATCTGGCCAGCGAGCGTCATCCCCTGGTAGGCGACGAGCTCTACGGCACGCCGCGTCCCTGCGGCCTGATGCTCCATGCCCACAGCGTGTCCTTTACGCATCCCGTAACCGGCGAGCACATCCACATCGAAGCCCCCTGCCCCTGGGAGCCCTAAACCACCACAATGGGGACAGGCACCTTTGTGGTGGTTTTGCCCCAATGGCTCAGCCGCGGTCCCAAAACGTCTCGATCTGTAACAGTAACTCGGCAAAATCGGCCCCAGATGTTACAGATCGAGATAAAGGAACGGCGTAACCACCACAATGGGGACAGGCACCTTTGTGGTGGTTTTGGCCTTGTCCCGTCGCTAGACCGTGATGACGTTGTCCATCGACTGGTACTTGGCGGGTACTTCGCCCGCAGTAATAATCGTTGCGTCGCGGAAGTCCGCAAACTTGACGGGCGCCACCATGCCAAATTTGCTGGCGTCCGAGATTACGAAGCGTTTGGCGGTATGGCGCATCGAGATACGCTTGACCTGCGCTTCCTCGATATCCGGTGTGGTGAGACCTTGCTCGGCGGCGATGCCATTGGAACCCCAAAAACCGCAGTTGAAGTTATAGCGGTCCAGGGTTGCCAAGGCATCGGGACCGACGAGTGCCTCGGTCTCGGGCTTGAGCTCGCCGCCCAGCACCACGGTGCGCATGCCGCGCAGAGCGAGATGCTGGGCATGGAGCACGGAATCGGTCACATAGGTGACGCCCTCAAGGCGCGGAAGATGCTCGATGAGCTTGAGGGTCGTGGATCCCGAATCGATATACACAAAGCTATCGGGCTCCACAAGCGCCGCGGCGCGGGCGCAGATACGCTCCTTGTCGTCGTTATGGAGATCGCTGCGCTCACTGATCGTTAGGTCGCGCGTCACGTGCGCGCGCTCAAGACTTGTCGCGCCACCGTGCACCTTGGCGATACGGTGTGCGCGGTCGAGCGCCTGCAGGTCGCGCCGAATGGTAGACGCCGTCACGCCCAGGGCTTCAGCAAGCTCCGGCACGGTAACCGAGCCGGCCTGCTGCACCATCGTCACGATCGCGTTGAGCCTATCTTCCGCAAGCATCGCTTACTCCTCCTCGGGGTACACGACTCCCCAGTCGGCGCGGAGCTTGGTCATCAGCTCCATAACATCAGAAGCATAGCCCAGAAGCTCGCGCTTCGAATCATCGCCGGCAACGGCCTTCTCCAGGTCGGCCATCTCGTAGCACAGAGCGTATGCCTCGGTGCCAGCGTGGACCTCCTCACGGTGACCGTCCGCAGTCCACACGATGGTCGCATGGTCGACACGCGGATACTCGTTGACCTCGATATAGCACTTATCGAAGCTGATGACCGAGCGCTTGGGCTGCTTGGAGTGGAGCGTAAGGCTCACGACGCCCAGCTGCTGCTCAGCATTACGGCAGACAATGCCACCCGCGACGTCAACGCCAGTCTCGCAGGTATTGCCCAGAGACACGACCTCGGTTGGCTGGCTGGCCATAAACAGGCGCATGACGGACAGGGCATACACGCCAATGTCGAGCATGGCGCCGCCGGCAAGACTGCGGTTGTAGAAACGGTTGGTCAGGTCGCCGTACTCCTTATAGCTGCCAAAGTTGAGCTGGACGAGGTTCATGCGGCCAAAGTCGCCCGCATCCATGCGACGGCGCAGCTCCTGATACAGCGGCATGTGGAGCACCGTGGTGGCATCCATAAGGACCACGTTGTGCTCGTCGGCGATGGCACGGGCCTCGCCGAGCTCGGCAGAGTTGAGGGTAATGGCCTTTTCGCAGAGCACGTGCTTGCCAGCTGCCAGAGCGGCTCGCAGGTAGGTGATATGTGTGTTGTGCGGCGTGGTGATATAGACGGCGTCGATATCCGGATCGGCGTAGAGGTCCTCAACCGTCTCATAGACCTTCTCGATGCCATACTGCTCGGCAAAAGCTTGAGCCTTGGATAGCGTACGGTTTGCGACGCCCGCAAGCTTGCGGCCGGCAAGAGCTAAAGACTGGGCCATCTGGTTGGCGATAACGCCACAACCGATCACGGCCCAGCGGAGCTCGGGAGCCGTAAAGATATCATCGGGGAATGGCTTGTCCTGAACCGAAGCGAACGCTGCCTTTGCGGCTGCCGCGGAATCGAGTGGAGCCTGCTTGGAATCTGCCATTATGTGCCTCCTGAGTCATCGGAAGTTCTTCATTTCCAATAGCCTTATATTCGCACAAATGAGCGCACATTTGCTTGTATTTGCGTGTATATTTGCTTTTCGGTCATTATTTGGCCATGGTTGACAGATGTTTGCGCGGCCATGCGCATCATCGCGCAAGACTCTGCGCGTAAATGCGCATGCGACAATCCTTGTGAAACATATAGGGGCGGAGCACCAAAGCCCTAAAGACAGAGCCAGCTGTATTACTTCACCCCTCCTGGGGACATCAGACATCAAAGGACCGTCCCAAACTGGCGGCACAAAGGGACTGTCCCCAGCTGCCGGCACCTGGGGGGGCGTTCCCCACTCATTTAAACCTGTCCCCAATGAGTACCCAGGTGTCGGCATTCAACGGCCACGCATTTAAGTCTGTCCCCAATGACCACATGTGACGCTTTCGTTACAAGACTGTCCCCATTGACTAGTCATTTAAGAACGTCCCCAACAACTACTCATCTAAGTCTGTCCCCAATGAGTACCCAATGAGTAGGAATCAAAAAAGGCCCGGGTGCCGTGGCATCCGGGCCTTTGCTAGCAACTTAATGTTGCGGGCAGCTTAGAACTTGTGGCCGCACTTCTTGCAGACGCGCAGCTTGTTCTTGCCGTCCTTCTCGTGACCGACGCGGGTAACCTTACCGCACTCGGGGCAAACGAGATTGACGTTGGAGGCGTCGATGGGAGCCTCCTGCGAAACGATGCCGCCCTGCTGGTTGGCAGCGTTGGGCTTGACGGCCTTCTTGACGACCGAAACGCCCTCGACAACGACCTTGTTCTCGGCGGGGAGAGCACGCAGGACAACGCCCTGCTTGCCGCGATCCTTACCAGAGAGAACCTGGACCTTATCGCCCTTCTTGATATACATATATCTCCCCTAACTACAGGGTCTCGGGAGCGAGCGAGACGATCTTCATGTACTTCTTGTCACGAAGCTCGCGAGCGACAGGCCCGAAGATACGGGTGCCGACGGGCGAACCATCGTTGTTGATGACAACGCAGGCGTTCTCATCAAAGCGAATGTAGGAGCCATCCTTGCGGCGGATCTCCTTAACGGTGCGAACGACGACGCAACGTACAACGTCCTTCTTCTTGACGTTGGCGCCAGGGGTAGCCTCCTGGACAGCACCGATGAACACATCGCCGATGCCTGCATAACGACGCTTGGAACCGCCAAGCACCTTGATGCAGCGAATCTTGCGAGCGCCGGAGTTGTCGGCGACGTTCAGCATGGTTTGCATCTGAATCATGGTAGATGTTCCTCCGAACTAAGAACCGAAGAGAGGTGCGCAGCCTTTATACGGCCCGTGGTATGCAAGCCAGGCATACGCACATCTTCGGAAACGTACAAGTCGTAAGAGCGACTGCTTATTTAGCGCGCTCGACGACCTCGATGAGGCGCCAACGCTTCATCTTGGACATAGGACGGGTCTCCATAACGCGGACGGTGTCGCCCACGCCAGCCGTGCACTCCTCGTCGTGAGCGTGCAGCTTCTTGGAGCTGGTCATCATCTTGCCGTACTTGGGGTGACGCTTGCGCTCGGTGATGGTGACAACGATGGTCTTGGCACCGGAGACGGAGGTAACGACACCCGTACGGACCTTACGCGAGTTACGCGAATCAGTCATGTTCTCTCCTTAGATCCTACTCGGCGACAGCGGACTTCTCCGCTGCGATCTCGCGGGCGCGCTGCTCCGTGAGGACGCGAGCGATGTCCTTCTTCACGGTGTTGACGCGAGCGGTGTTGTCCAGCTGGCTGGTGGCCATCTGGAAACGAAGGTTAAAGAGCTCGGCGCGCATTTCCTTCAGCTTCTCAACGAGCTGAGCGTCCGAGAGCTCACGAATCTCTGCGGGCTTCATTAGTTCTCCTCCTTGGCGGCGGCGGCGTCCTCAGCAGCCCACTTGGCCTCGAGAGCGGCCTCCTCAGCCATCTCCTTCTCGATGCGCTGCTCGGCGTTCTTGGCAGCAACAATCTTGGTCTTGATGGGAAGCTTGTGCTGTGCAAGACGCAGAGCCTCGCGAGCGACCTCCTCGGGCACGCCCTTGACCTCGAACATGATGCGGCCGGGCTTGACGACGGCCACCCACTCCTCGGGGTTACCCTTACCAGAACCCATGCGAGTCTCGGCAGGCTTCTTGGTGATGGGCTTATCGGGGAAGATCGTGATGTAGACACGACCGCCACGCTTCATGTAGCGGGTCATGGCAATACGAGCGGCCTCGATCTGACGGTTGGTGATCCAATGGGCCTCGAGAGCCTGGATACCAAACTCGCCGAAATGCAGCTCGGTATTACCCTTGGCCTGGCCCTTCATGGAGCCACGCTGCACCTTGCGGTGAAGAATACGCTTAGGGGCAAGCACTACTGACCCCTCCTCTCGGAGTTACGACGACGAGGACGGGAAGAGCCCTCGAGTGCAGGGTTGGGAACAGGCTGGCCCGGGAGCTTCTCGCCCAGGTAGATCCAGACCTTCACGCCGCAAGCGCCCATGGTGGTGCTAGCGACAGCCGTGCCATAGTCGATCTTGGCGCGGAGGGTGTGCAGAGGCACGCGACCCTCACGGTACCACTCACGACGGCCCATCTCGGCACCGCCGAGACGACCGGAGCACTGGATACGGATGCCCTTGGCGCCGGCCTTGCGGGCGGACTGGACAGCCTTGCGCATAGCGCGACGGAAGGCAACGCGGCCCTCGAGCTGCTCAGCGATGGACTGAGCAACGAGGTTGGCGTCGAGCTCGGGGCGCTTGATCTCGACAACGTCGACGGAGAGCTGGCCCTTGGAGACGCCAGCGACCTTCTCGAGCTCGGTGCGGAGGGTATCGATCTCGGCACCCTTCTTACCGATGACAACGCCGGGGCGAGCGGTGAGGATGATGACCTTCACCTTGTCGCCAGCGCGCTCGATCTCGACGCGGGAGACAGCTGCGCGGGAAAGACGCTTCTCGAGGTACTTGCGGATCTCGAGATCGTTACCGAGGGTCTTAGCGTAATCCTTCTCTGCGAACCAGCGGGAGCGCCAGTTCTCGGTGATGCCAAGACGGAAGCCGGTGGGGTAGACTTTCTGACCCATACAGCTTTACGCCTCCTTTCGAGGAGCAACGACGACGGTGATGTGGGAAGTACGCTTCAGAATGCGAGAAGCGGAACCCTTGGCGCGGGGACGGATGCGCTTAAGCGTCGGACCCTCGTCAACATAGGCAGCGGCGACAACCAGGTTGTCGGCACGCAGACCATTGTTGTTCTCGGCGTTCGCAACGGCGGAACGGAGAACCTTCTCGACATCCACGGCGACGGCGCGGTCGCAGAAGTGGAGGATGTCGAAGGCCTGAGCGACAGGCTTGCGGCGGATCAGATCGACCACCAGGCGGGCCTTGCTGGGGGAAACACGCACGTACTTAGCGACGGCGCGAACCTCGGTGGCCTCAGTTTCAATAGACTTAGTTGCCATTTACGGTTAACCCCCTATTTGGCCTTGTGGCCACGGAACGTACGAGTCGGCGCGAACTCGCCGAGCTTGTGACCAACCATGGACTCGGTAACATACACGGGCACATGCTTGCGGCCGTCGTGGACGGCGATGGTGTGACCAACCATCTCGGGGAAGATGGTGGACGCGCGGGACCAGGTCTTCACGACGTCCTTCTTGCCAGCCTCGTTCATCGCGGTGATACGCGAGAGAAGGCGAGTCTCCACGAACGGGCCCTTTTTGAGACTTCTGCTCATAAGTGCTTTCTCCTAAAACTCGGTATCCGAAATTACTTCTTACGGCGACGAATGATGTGCTGGTTCGAGACCTTCTTCTTCTTGCGCGTACGAAGGCCCTTCGTCGGCTTACCCCAGGGGGTAACAGAGGGACGACCAGAGGTGTGGTTCTTGCCCTCGCCACCGCCGTGCGGGTGGTCGACAGGGTTCATGACGGTACCGCGGACGGTCGGGCGCACGTTCATGTGACGCTTACGGCCGGCCTTGCCGATGACGATGTTGGAGTGATCGGCGTTGCCGACCTCACCGACGGTGGCGCGGCAGGTAACGAGGATGCGGCGCATCTCGGAGGAAGGCATACGGACGATAGCGTACTTGCCCTCCTTACCCATCAGCTGGCAGGAGTTACCGGCGGAACGGGCGATAGCAGCGCCCTTGCCCGGCTGGAACTCGACGGCGTGGATGAGCGTACCGACGGGGATGTCGGCGAGGGGCAGAGCGTTGCCCGGCTTGATGTCGGCGTCAGAACCGGACATGACGGTCTGACCGACCTCGAGGCCCTTGGGGGCCAGGATGTAGCGCTTCTCACCGTCAGCGTAGTGCAGCAGAGCGATGCGAGCGGAACGGTTCGGATCGTACTCGATCGTGGCAACCTTGGCGGGCACGCCGTCCTTGTTGCGCTTGAAGTCGATCACGCGGTAACGACGCTTCACGCCGCCGCCCTGGTGGCGGGTGGTGATGCGGCCGTTGTTGTTACGACCGGCCTTCTTGGGCAGGGGCTCGAGAAGAGACTTCTCGGGCTTGGTGCAGGTGATCTCGGAGAAGTCGGAGATCGTCTGCCAACGCCTACCAGCGGAGGTCGGCTTAAGGTGCTTTACAGCCATTACAATCCCTTTCAATAGGAATCCGTTAGCCATCGCAGACAGGGATTCGAGGTTCTGCCTCGGGTGCGATGACACCGGACGTATACACGGCTCCGGGCGTGTCCATTTTATACGCCCAAAACCTTGAGCTCTCGCCTCCCCTATTTGGGAGGCATGAGCTCACTCAACAGCAGCGAGTCTTAGGCCTGGTTGCCAAAGACCTCGATGGTGTCGCCCTCGGCCAGCGTGACGATGGCCTTCTTCCAAGAACGGGTCTTGCCGGCGACATAGCGCACGCGCTTGGTCTTGGGCTTGACCGTCAGGGTGTTCACGCGAACGACCTTGACGCCGAAGATCTCCTCGACAGCGTCCTTGATCTGATACTTGTTAGCATCCTTGGCGACCTCGAACGTGTACTTGTTCTGCTCCATGCCGGAGAAGGAACGCTCGGACACGATCGGACGGATGATGATCTCGTGGGCGGTCATTTAAGCAAGCACCTCCCCGAAGTGAGCGGCGATGTCGGCGGGCATCAGCACGGCGTTGTTGTTGACGAGATCGTAGGTGTTGGCCTCGTCGGCAGTGATGATGAACGTCTTGGGAATGTTGCGGAACGACAGGTAGGCATTGACGTCCTCATCGCGAACGATGATGGTCAGACGCTTGCCCTCAAGGCCGAGAGCCTTGAGCATGGCAACGGCAGCCTTGGTGGAAGGCTTCTCGAAGCCGTAGTCGTCGACGAGCACGAGGTCGCCATCGGCCAGCTTGGCGGACAGCGCGGAGCGCATAGCCAGCTTGACCTCCTTGTTGTTCATACGCTTAGCGTAGGAACGGGGCTTGGGGGCGAAGACAACGCCACCGTGACGCCACTGGGCAGCACGGATGGAACCCTGGCGGGCACGGCCGGTGCCCTTCTGACGCCAAGGCTTCTTGCCGCCACCGGAAACCTCAGAGCGGCCCTTAGCGGACTGGGTGCCCTGACGCCAAGAGGCCATCTGGCACTTGACGATGTGGTGCATAACGTGGATGTTCGGCTCGATGCCGTACACCTCAGCGGCGAGCTCGGCCTCGGCGACCTTCTTGCCCTCGCTGTTCTTTACTTCAAACTTTGCCATTTAAGTGTTCTCCTTGGTATGACGCTGGGCTAAATGGGCTGGGCCCTTAGGCCATACGGATGGCGACGAGACCATTCTTGGCACCCGGGACAGCGCCCTTGACCAAGATGAGGTTCTGCTCGGCATCGATGCGGACAACGGAAAGGTTCTTGACGGTAACGCGCTCGTTACCCATGTGACCGGCCATCTTGACGCCCTTGAGGACGCGCGCAGGATAGGCGCACTGACCGATAGAACCGGGGTGACGCTGGAAGTGAGAACCATGCGTCATAGGACCGCGGCGCTGACCCCAGCGCTTGATGCGACCCTGGAAGCCCTTACCCTTGGAGGTACCGATGACGTCGACCTTCTCGACATCAGCGAAATCAGCGACGGTGACGACCTCGCCGACCTTGTGCTCCTCGCCGTTCTCGACGCGGACCTCACGAAGGAAACGGACAGGCTCGACGCCAGCCTTAGCGAAGTGACCAGCCATGGGCTTGTTCACGTTCTTGGCCTTGATGTCGCCGAAACCGATCTGGACGGCGTCATAGCCGTCGGTTGCCTGAGTTTTAACCTGCGAGACAGCGCAGGGGCCAGCCTGGATGACCGTGACGGGAACGACGTTGTCGTCCTCGTCCCAAACCTGGGTCATGCCAATCTTGCGGCCGAGAATCATGCTGATCAAGATATGATCCCAACTCTCGCGTGGTCTTGGGACAATGCGTACACCACCGAGCGTACGCCCCTAGAGGACCACTACTTACACGACGTGCTCCCCAGCCTTGTATTTCGCCCGGACTACCTGACAACCCTATTAAGCAGGCATTTTGTCCAGCCAGAATACTCCCCTGGTTTCACACAGCTGTTTAGTATACACGGCTGCGGGCGTATCCATCGAGATTCATATTTCACTCACATTGTTTACGCAGGTAAAGTGCGTGGCACGTTCCCAGTGTGCGGCGGAGGGGGCGGGCCTGAGACATATTAAGGTTGCTGCTCTACAGTCCTGCTCACGACGGAGAGCACATTAAGTGCTCTCCTGTTCGTGCGGAACTCGCGACAACCTTAATATGTCTCAGGCCCGCCCCCTCCGCCGCACACTGGGAACGCCACGTTGATGTCTGCTTAACTCTGCTCGCTCAGACTAATGACTTTGTTGGGGGTCCACTATTTGCTGGAGGGTGAACTTACATTGATGAGGCTCGCCTTCTGCTTGTGGCTTTGCCTCATCGAAATCGAAAATCATGATGGCGCAGTTGGGGAGTTTTGCTGGGAGCTCGAAGCCCTCTGGGGCTGCAGCCTTGATGAATTGGCGGCTGGCGCTGCCGTGGCTTACTGCTAGGAGGGTTTCGATATCCTCGGCGCCCATGATATTGGTGAGGGTGTCTACCATGCGCTCCTGCAGGGCATGGCTTCCTTCTCCGCCAAATGGAATCAGGTCCTCGCCGGGGTCCCAGACGTCGGTGGGCAGGGCGTCGTGGGGGCCTTCTTCGAAGGTGCCGTAGCTGCGCTCGATGATGCCTTCGCAGGGCTCGACTGCTGCATCCGGGCCGAGGAGCTCGCATGCGACGAGACTTGCCGTGTCCATGGCTCGGCCTAAGGGTGATGAGACTACTTTGTCGGGGACGACGCCATGGACCTTGAGCCATGCGGCGGCTGTCTGTGCCTGTTGACGACCCAAATTGGTGAGCGGTGAATCGCAGCGACCCTGGACGAGCTTTTTGACGTTGAATTCCGTCTGGCCGTGGCGGAGCAGATACAGCTTCTTCATAGTCTCCCCTTCTGTATAACTTGCTTTGCCGGCACAGCCCTACTCGTGGGTATGGCCTACGTAGTCTTCGTCGATCGTAATCTTGGCAATCGACTTGGGATATTCCGATTCGACCCGTTGTGCCAGCTCGTGCTTTACATCTTCGGCACTCATCTGCAGATCCGAGGGACGCACGCAGTCAAAGATCACGTTAGTGTGCGTAGGACCCGGCACACAGCGCAGATCGTGAATCGAGAGGCGGCTATCGATCTGTTGGGCCATGGCGTTAATGCGTAAACGCATGCTCGCCACCTTGGGGTCGTCGGTCACGATGGGGTCGTAATGGAGCGTGACAATCATGCCGTCTTCGTTCCTAAACGCCTGCTCGATGTTATCGAGCGTGTCGTGACTTTCCATCGGGCTGGCCTCGGCCGCCATCTCGGCGTGAGCGCTTGCGAACTTCCTGCCCGGGCCATAGTCGTGGACCATCAAATCGTGAACGCCCAAGACGCCGGGGTAGCTCATGATCTTGCTGCGGATATGCTCGACGAGCTTAGGATCGGGCGTCTGGCCCAAAAGCGGGCTAACCGTATCCTGGATAAGTTCAAAACCGCTCCAGCCAATATAGGCGCCAACGGCAAGGCCGACCCATGCGTCAAGATTGATGTGCGTCACCTGCGAAACAATCGCGCACGCCAGCACGGCGCCCGTGGCAAGGACATCGTTCTTGGAATCTTGCGCAGTCGCATGCAGCGTCTCGGACTCAATGCGATCGCCGAGCTTTTGGTTGAGGGCCGCCATCCAGAGCTTTACGACCATCGAAAGCACGAGAACTGCCACCAGGGCAAGCGAGAACTCGACAGGTTCGGGGTGGATGATGCGCTCAACCGAGGACTTCACCAGCTCAACGCCGATCAGCAGCACGAGCGCCGCCACGACCAGACCCGAGAGATACTCGTAGCGGCCATGTCCGTAAGGATGCTCGGGATCCGCCGGCTTGCTCGCCAGCTTAAAGCCCAGCACGCTCACGATATTCGAGCTGGCATCGGACAGGTTGTTCATGGCATCCGCCACAATCGAAACCGATCCCGACAGCACACCAATTGCGCCCTTCGTAGCACAAAGCGCAACATTAGCGAGAATACACACCATGCCCGTCAACGTGCCCACGCGCGCACGGTCGCCCTGCGCGCGCTTAACAATCCACTCGACCATCTACATCCGCCCCCACGGTACTGCCTATATATCTATTGCTCAAACGGATTGTAGTGTAGCCACTTTGTCCTTCAGATACAAAAAGGCCGCAACCCACACGGGCCACGGCCTTGGAATATGACAAAGGAATCGTCCTTTTGTCACACAGGTTTATGCGCTTGCTTCAGCAGCGCTCGCCACTGTTTCGGGCGAATCGGCTTCGTCTTCTGCCACCTGCCCCTTCGTCGGTACCACGCCAAAGCAGTAGCTCAGCGCCGCAGACACCGCAAATGCCACACCGCCGGCAGCGCAGCACCACAGCAGGTTCGAGATGCCGCCCGTGGCAAAGCCAATGACCATGAGGACATTCGTCATGCCGATGGTATAGGCCGTAACGTGGCCCACGGCCGCAACAAGGCCTCCGACGGCGCCGCCAATGGCCATGCACGTCAGGCACCTGCCATATTTAAAGCCGCAACCGTACAGCGCCGGCTCGCTTACGCCGCCAAGAACACCCGAGATTGAATAGCCCAGCATGAGCGCCTTCTCGTCCTTATCCGCAACGCGGAGCGACGCGCCAAAGGGCATGCCCCAAACGGCGAACGTTGCCATCGTCGCGGCGATCAGGATGCACGAATCCGTTCCCACACTCATAAACTGCGCATAGGCGAGCGATAGGACGACGTTGCTGACGCCGGCGATCTTTAGGAACTCCCAGCCCGCGGCAAGCCCCATGAGCGTGAGCAGCGACACGATGCCACCGGAATTGCCAAGCATAAACATAAGCTGGCCCAACAGCATGCCCAGATAGCTGCCCGCCGGCGCCGTGATACACAGCGAAACCGGAACCATGACAAGCATGGTCGCAAACGGAACAAACGAAAACGCTACGGCCTTGGGGATAACGCGCTGAAAGAAACACTCCACTCGCCATAGCACGGGCACCGAGATGAGAACCGGAATAACAGTCGTCGTGTAATCGTTGACCGGCGCGGGAAGCAGACCATACACGGAAGTCATCGATGCCCCCGTCGTCGATGCGGCATCGACGAGCTTGAGCAGATCGGGCGCAATCAATACGCCGCCCAGCATCATACCCAGCTGCTCCGAGCAACCGAGCTGGCGGGCGGCCGCCCAACCAAGATAGATGGGCAAAAAGTAGTAGCCGGCGTTATAGAGCCAACTGTAGAACAGGCGATAGATTTCGGAATCGGCAGACCACAGGCCCAGCATGCCTTCGCCCATAATGACGGCGACGGTGCGGAACAACGCCGCGCAGACAATAAACGGCAGCGCCGACATCATGCTTTTGGACAGATAATCGACCACGGCCATGGCGTTTGATGAAACCGACGTTGTAAACGAGGTGTTAGAAACTTGTAGCATGGAACGCCTTTCCCAATATGACATGCGGGCTGTCCCTTTGTCACATCGTGCGGTACTGACCGATTGCGCGGTACTTTTCGTAGCGGAGGTTTGTGAGGGTCGCGTCGTCGAGCTGCCCAAGCGCATCGAAGGCATCAAATGCCGAGGACATGACGGCACCGGCGATCTCCTCATGCGACAGGCCCTTATCGTCAACAATGCCGTCAATGATGCCGAGCGCCAGCAGATCGGGGGCCGTGAGCTTAAGCGCCTCGGCGGCCTCATTCGCGCGCTCGGTATCCTTCCACAGGATCGACGCACAGGCCTCGGGGCTCACGACCGAATAGGCCGAGCTCGAGAGCATCAGGATGCGGTCGGCCACGGACAGCGCCAGCGCGCCACCAGAGCCGCCCTCGCCTGTCACCACCGAGACAATCGGCGTCTTAAGGTCGCTCATCTCCATGAGGTTCTGGGCAATCGCCTCACCCTGGCCGCGTTCCTCGGCACCGATGCCGCAAAACGCGCCCGAAGTATCGACCAGGCACAGAACCGGTCGACCAAACTTTTCGGCCTGGCGCATCAGGCGACGCGCTTTGCGGTAGCCCTCGGGATGTGCCATACCAAAGTTGCGACGCATGCGCTCTTTGGTCGTGGTGCCGCGCTCGATGGCGATGACCGTTACGGGGCGTCCGTCTTTCCAGCCAATGCCAGCCACCACAGCAGCGTCGTCGCCAAAGTAGCGGTCGCCGTGCAGCTCCACAAATCCATCCAGGCCCAGCGAGATCATCTCGCCTGCCGTGGCGCGATCTGCTGAGCGGGTCTGCTTGACAATCTCGAGCGCGGTTTTTGGTGCGGCCGAGCGCTTGAACAAGTGTCCCAGCTTTTTGCCACGGCGACCCGTATGCACGATCTCATGCGGTGCCCCCAGGCCGGGCGCGTGCCCTTCGTGCAGCGCCAGCAGCTCGCCTACCGTGAGCGCAATCTCGCCACGCGGAACAACGGCATCGCAAAAGCCGTGCTCCAGCAAAAACTCGGAGCGCTGGAATCCCTTGGGCAGGCGCTTGTGCATGTTCTGCTCGATCACGCGCGGGCCGGCAAATGCCGTCAGGGCATCGGGCTCGGCCAGGATAATATCGCCCTCCATGGCAAAGCTCGCGGTTACACCTCCGGTCGTGGGGTCGGTGAGCACCGTGATATACAGGCCGCCCGCCTCGCTATGGCGCCTAACCGCCGCAGAAATCTTGGCCATCTGCATGAGCGAGGTCACGCCCTCCTGCATGCGGGCGCCACCCGATACGGTAAAGCCAACGACCGGCAGTCCCAGCTCGGTCGCACGCTCAAATGTGCGGCAGATCTTCTCGCCCACCACGGAACCCATCGAGCCCATCATAAAGTTGGCGTCCATAAAGAAGAGCGCCGTATCGCAACCGCAGATTTTGCCCTTGCCGCACACAACGGCATCGCGCTCGCCCGAACGTTCGCTCACGCTCTTGAGCTTGTCGGCATAACCGGGAAACGAGAGGAAGTCCTCCGGCGCCAGACTGGCATCCCATTCCTCAAACGTGCCCTCGTCAATCGTCATGTGCATGCGGTCGCGCCCGCTCACGCGAAAGTGTTTGCCGCAACGAGGGCAGACCTCGAGGTTGTCGTGCAGGCGCGCCTCATCGATCACGCGGCGGCACTCCGGGCACTTGATAAACACGTGGCGCGCGGGAAACTCGGCGCACGAATCGGTCATCGGTCCCTCGAGGACGTTGACCGTCTTCGCTTTTCTATTCATCAGCATAGAGATGCCCCATTAGATCGGTGTGATACATGCCCGACAAGAACTCGTCGTTTGCCAGCACGTCGAGCTGAAGCTCGCTGTTTTCGCTCACGCCCTCAATCACGAGCTCGCCCAGGGCCGAGCGCATCTTGCGAATGGCGCCGTCACGCGTGGGCGCACACACGATGAGCTTGCCGAGCATGGAGTCGTAGTACGGCGGAACTTTCGCACCGGCAAACATGGCGGAATCCCAGCGCACGCGCGGACCACCCGGCACACGCAACGCGGTGACCGTTCCGCATGACGGCAGAAAGTCCGGCGTTTCGGCATTGATGCGGCACTCCATAGCATGGTTGCGGACCGGCATGTCCTCCTGCTCAAAGGGCAGAGGCTGGCCGGCTGCCACGCGCAGCTGCCACTTGACCAAGTCGGTATCGGTCACAAACTCCGTAACCGGATGCTCCACCTGCAAGCGCGTGTTCATTTCCATAAAGTAGAAATTGCCGTCGTCCGAATACAGGAACTCGATGGTACCGGCTCCTTCGTAGCCGACGGCACGAGCCAGGTCACGCGCTGCCTCGTGCATGCGAGCACGAATGTCGTCGTGTCCGTCGAGGCACGGCGCGGGGCTCTCCTCGATCAGCTTTTGGTTGCGACGCTGCACCGAGCACTCGCGCTCGCCGAGCGAAAACACATGGCCCTGCTTATCGGCCATAATCTGTACCTCAACGTGATGCGCCGGCGCGACGAACTTCTCCATGTAGCACTCGCCGTCGCCAAAAACGGCCTCGCCCTCGGCGCGTGCTTCAATAAAGGCCTTTGCCGCATCTTCCACGCGCTCGACCTTACGAATACCGCGACCGCCGCCGCCCGCACGCGCCTTAATAAGCACGGGGCAGCCAATGCGCTCAGCCTCGGCCGTTGCCTCCTCGGGACTTTTGAGCAAATCGCAGCCCGGCACGATGGGCACGCCCGCCGCGGCAGCCGTTCGACGTGCGGCGTCCTTGTCGCCCATGCTGTCGATCACCTTGGCCGAAGGACCAACAAACGCCAGGCCATACTTGTCGCAGTCGCGCACGAAGCTCGCCTTCTCGGAGAAAAAGCCATAGCCGGGATGAATTGCCTTAGCTCCCGACTTTACGGCACAGGTGAGCACAGCATCGTCGTTGAGGTAGCTCTCGGCAAGACGCGGACCGCCGATGCAATACGCCTCGTCGGCAAGCTGCACGTGCAGCGCGTCCGCATCGGCCGTGGAATAAACGGCGACGGTCTTGATGCCCATATCGCGGCACGCGCGGATAACACGGACCGCGACTTCGCCGCGGTTGGCGATGAGCACTTTGTCGAACATGAAGCCTTCCTTAACTTTCGTGCATGAGTGCAAAAGACATATCGGCGCGGCAGCAAACCTCACCGTTGACGCTCGCAGTACCCGTCGCAAAGCGGAACGGCCCGCGCGCACGCGTGATGGTGCACACCAGATCAACCGTGTCGCCCGGGCGCACCGGACGCTTAAAGCGCACCTTGTCCAGACTCGTGTAGAACGGCGTCGCGCCGCGCGCCTCCTCATCGCCCATCAGCAGCACGCAGCAGTTTTGGGCGAGCATCTCGCACTGGATCACGCCGGGGACCACCGGGTTTCCCGGAAAATGCCCCTGCAAAAAGTATTCGTCGCCCGTAATCGTGATCTTGCCGTGGGCCTCGTCGCCCACCAGCTCGGCTTCGTCGAGCAAAAGCATCGGCTCGCGATGCGGTAACAGCTTCTTGAGCTCTTCTTTGTTCATGGATATCACCTATCCGATCCTCATGAGGCAGCTGCCGAACTCCACGAGGTCGCCGTCGGCCACGCAGATCTCGAGCACCTCGCCGTCTGCCTCTGCCGTTACCTCGTTGAGAACCTTCATGGCCTCGATGATGCAGAGCGTCTCGCCGGCCTTGACCTTAGAGCCCACGTGCACAAACGGCTCGTCGCCCGGCGCCGGGGCAGCATAGAAAACGCCGACCATGGGAGCGGTCACCTCGGTGCCCTTGGGCTCCGGTGCGGCGGCAGGTGTCTGCGCGGCGGGCTCCGGTGCGGCAGGCGCGACTGTGGGAGCTGCAACTGGAGCGGCCATAGCGCTCGGCATGGGCATGGGCACGGCAACCGGCTGCGCGGCGCTCGCGCGCTCGAGTTCGACCGCGGTGCCATCGGGCTCCTCAACGCGTACGCGCGTGAGGCCGCGGCCCTCCATAACATCGGCTATCTCGGCAAGTCTTTTGGAATCCATGCTCTAGCTCCTCGTATATCTACGCAGCGCGATGGCGGCGTTGTGTCCGCCAAAGCCCAGGTTGGTCGAAAGCGCCCAGGTAAGGTCGGCGCGAACCGCGCGATTGGGCGTGTAGTCAAGATCGCAGGCGGGATCGGGCGTGTGGTAGTTAATGGTCGGCGGCACCACGCCCTGCTCGAGCGCCATGGCGCAGGCCATGACCTCGATGGCGCCCGTGGCACCGATCATGTGGCCGGTCATCGACTTAGTCGACGAGACGTGCGCGGCGCGCGCCGCGTCCTCGCCGAGCGCACGC
Organism: Collinsella sp.; assembly: GCA_036298675.1. Classification (GTDB taxonomy): domain Bacteria; phylum Actinomycetota; class Coriobacteriia; order Coriobacteriales; family Coriobacteriaceae; genus Collinsella. The sequence goes on from JAXJIO010000001.1 coordinate 75,872, forward strand.
TTAATGCCCGCCGTCTCGGACGAATCGTTGAGCTTGGTCGATGTGCCGTGGGCATTGATGTAGAGGCCCTCGGAAGGCCTGACGTCGCCCTCGGTCACCGCCAGCGATATCGCGCGGGCAATGCCGGCAGCCTCGGGATCAGGGCTCGTGATGTGATAGGCATCATCGGTGTTGCCGTAGCCCACGACCTCGGCATAAATGTGCGCCCCGCGAGCCAGCGCGTGTTCCATGCTCTCGAGCACCAGCACGCAGGCGCCCTCGCCCATCACAAAGCCGTCGCGGTCTGCATCGAACGGACGGCATGCCGTCGACGGGTCAGGATTAGTGGTGAGAGCACGGCAGGACGTAAAGCCCGCAACGGCATCGGGGATGATTGCGGCCTCGGCGCCGCCAGCCAGGATTGCATCGGCATAGCCATGCTTGATGGCGCGGAACGCCTCGCCCACGGCATGGGCCGAGGTCGCGCAGGCGGTCACCACGGGCAGGGTCGGGCCCTTTGCCTTGTGGCGGATCGCGATATTGCCCGAAGCCATATTGGGGATCATCATCGCGATCATATAGGGCGATGCGCGGCGGGGCCCACGGTCGGCAATCGTATGGACGTTGTCAACGAGTGTCTGCATGCCGCCCACGCCTGAACCCACGTAGACGCCCAGGCGCTCGCGATCGATGGCACCTTCGACATCAAAGCCCGCATCGTGCATGGCCTCGTCCGAAGCCGCCATCGCAAACTGAACGCAGGGGTCGAGATGCTTGGCGTCACGCTTACCAAAGTACTCGTTGCCGTCAAACCCTTTTACCTCGGCCGCCACCTTGACGGTAAACGCATCGGTATCGAAGTGCGTGATCGGGCCGATGCCGCACGTGCCGGCGCACATGGCTGCCCAAGTGGCAAGCGCGGTGTTGCCGAGCGGCGATACGGCACCGATGCCGGTGATTGCAACTCTCTGTTCCATCATGGTCTCCTCATCCAAGCCATTCTTCGGCCCTGGTTTCTACATCGCCATTCCGCCGTCGACGCGCACGACCTCACCCGTAATGTAGGCCGCCGCATCGCTTGCCAAAAAGCGCACCACGCCGGCCACTTCCTCGGGGCGCGCCATGCGCTTTAGGGGAATCTGCTCCTCGGTTGCCGCGCGAACCTTCTCCGAGAGCTTTGCCGTCATATCCGTCTCGACAAACCCGGGGGCGACCGCGTTCACTCGTACGCCGCGGGGCGCAAGCTCGCGCGCCACCGCCTTGGTAAGCCCTATCACGCCCGCCTTGGAGGCAGCGTAGTTGGCTTGCCCGGCATTGCCCATCAGGCCCACGACCGAGCTCATGTTGACGACGCAGCCGCCGCGCTGGCGCATAAAGGTCTTGGTGAGCGCGCGCGTCATATTGAATGTTCCCTTGAGATTGACATCGAGCACGCGGTCGAAGGCGTCATCGCCCATGCGCATGAGCAGGCCATCGCGGGTGATGCCGGCGTTGTTGACGAGCGCCCAAATGGAGCCAAAGTCGTTGAGGACCGCCTCCACGCACGCGTTGACGGCAGCGGGATCGGCCACGTCGCATTGATATGCACGTGCCGCGGCGCCAACCGCCTCGCAGGCTTCGCACGTCTCGCGCGCCGCATCGACGCTACCGGCATAGACGACGGCGATATCAAAGCCGTCCTCCGCCAGACCGACAGCGCAGGCGCGGCCGATACCCCGCGAGCCGCCCGTGACCAGTGCCACGCGACGTGAGTCGTTGCGCTCGAGCGCGCCGTTGTTCAAGTTGCCCATGTCATTCCTTTCGGGTTACAGCCCTGTGGACTATGCGAGCTCGTCGGCAATAGCTGCGACCTGCTCGGCCGTTTCGCACGAATACACGCGAACGTCGCTCAGCGTACGCTTGACCAGGCCCGACAGCGTTTTGCCAGGGCCGACCTCAATAAACGTGTCGATGCCCTGATCCCGCAGAGTATGCAGCGTGTCGACCCAGCGCACGGCATGGCTCACCTGGTTGACCAAGACATCCGATGCCGCTCGCGGGTCCGCCGGATAGGGCGCCGCCGTCATATTTGCCATGACCGGAATCAACAGCGGAGATGGCGCGTGGCCGGCTTGGATATACGTCGCCAGCCCCTCAGTCGCCTCGGCCATATAGGGGCTATGAAATGCACCCGACACCGCGACTTTCATAGCGCGGCCGCCAGCCTCTTTTACGAGGACGTCGAGCTCCTGCAGTGCCTCGGGCGCTCCGGCAACAACCGTCTGCTGCGGGCTGTTGTAGTTGACCGGCCAGCAGTCCTCGCCGGCCTGCGCAGCCAGGCCCTCGACTTGCGCCGCATCAAGCTTGATGACGGCGCGCATGCCGCCCGGATGGCGCTCGGCAGCCGCGGCCATCAGCGCCGCGCGCTCGCACACGAGCTCAAAGCCTGCTCGCGTATCGAATGCCCCCGCAAAGGTGAGCGCGGCGACCTCGCCAAGCGAAAAACCCGCACAGGCGGCAGGTGCCACGCCGCGCTCGCGCAGGGCGGCAGCTGCTGCCAGGTCGTGCACGAACACGCAAGGCTGCGTGTTCTCGGTCTGCGAGAGCTCCTCCTTGGAGGCGCTCCGGCACTGCTCGCTCGTCCCCGGGCGCACCTCATCGGCAATGGCGAACACCTCGGCGGCCGCCGGCGATGTCTCGATCAAGTCGACGCCCATCGCGGGGTGTTGGGCACCCTGGCCGGCAAACAAAAACGCTACGCCACCCATGCGCACGCACCCTTCAGGACGTGCTCGGCGCCATCGACCAGGTCGTCAACGATTTCGCGTGCGCTCTGGCGCTCGTTGACCATGCCGGCAATCTGTCCACACAAAAACGAACCCTCTTCGTAGTTGCCGTCCTTGGCGGCCTTACGCAGCGCACCGGTTCCCATAGCACCGAGCTCCTCGGCACTCGCGCCGGAACCCTCGCTCTTGGCATAGGCGTTGGTGAAGGGGCTCTTGAGGGCGCGCACTGGATGTCCCGTCGAGCGACCGGTCGCACGCGTCGAAGTGTCGTTGGCCTTCAGGACCATCTCTTTGTACTGCTCCGAGACGGTGCACTCATTCGCAACGAGAAAGCGCGTACCCACCTGGACGCCGGCAGCGCCCAGCATAAAGGCGGCCGCCACGCCGCGGCCGTCGGCAATACCGCCGGCGGCCACGACGGGAATGTCGACCGCATCGACGACCTGCGGCACCAGTGCCATCGTCGAGGTCTCGCCAATATGGCCGCCCGATTCGGTACCCTCGGCAACAACCGCCGTGGCTCCACGACGTGCCACGAGGCGCGCCAGCGCCACCGAGGCAACGACCGGGATGACCTTGATGCCCGCCTCGTTCCACGCCTTCATGTACTTGGCGGGATTGCCGGCGCCCGTCACGACGACCGGCACTCGCTCGTCAATCACGACCTGCGCGACCTCGTCGGCAAACGGGCTCATGAGCATGACGTTGACGCCAAAGGGCTTATCCGTCCTGGCGCGCAGCTCGTGAATCTGGTCGCGCAGCCAGTTGGCATCGGCGTTCATGGCCGCGATAATCCCTAAGCCGCCCGCCTCGGACACTGCGGACGCCAGCGAGGCGTCGGCAATCCAGGCCATACCGCCCTGGAACACGGGCTTTTCGATGCCGAGCAGATCGCAGAGAGGAGTCTTGAGCATCTCTACTTCTCCAATGCCGCCTCGACCGTATCGGCGAACTCGCCGACCGTCTTAGGGTTCTCCTCGGTATCGAGTTGGATGCCAAACTCGTCCTCGACGGCGACGAGGATCTCGACGGTGCCCAGACTGTCGAGACCAATCTCCTCGAGCGTGGACTCGGGCTTCATCTCGACGTCGTCAAGACTGGCGGTCTCGCGGATAACGTCGCAAACGCGCTCGAAGGTCTTCTGATCTGCCATGGTAGTTCTCCTTTGGTTGTGCCCTAGGGCGTTTTTATTTCCTATGTGCGACTACTTCCAACGAAGCAGATAGCCACCTATATCCAGACCGGCGCCAAATCCAACCAAGGCGATGGTGTCGCCTGTGTGAAGTGCACCGGCGTTTGCCAGCCGGTCGAGGGCAAGCGGAATGCATGCGCTCGAAATGTTGCCGGTCTCGCGCAACGTGCGAACCACGCGCTCGTCCGGCACGCCCAGGCGCTTGACCGCCTGGCTCAGGATTCGTTCGTTAGCCTGATGGAATACAAAATGATCGATGTCTTCGACCAAAATGCCCGCATCGATCGCAAGCTTATGGACCGTGTCGCAGATGGCGTTGACGCCGAACATGAACACGCGGCGGCCGTTCATGGAAAGCACACTCTGGCAGTCCGAGGGAACCTTGAATGGCGAGGTGCCATCCAGCCCGGGAACGCGCAACGTCTCGACATCGGGTGCGGTCGAAAGCTCAACGGCAAGGGGATTCTCTCCCCCGGCCTCCATGACTGCAGCGCCCGCGCCATCGCCAAAGAGCACGCACGTGGCACGGTCAGTCCAGTCGAGCGCGCGCGTCATCTGCTCGGCAGCAACAACAAGCACGCGCTCGGCACGGCTGCGGGCGATATAGCCCTCGGCGACATCGAGCGCAAATACGAAGCCGGCGCAGGCCGCCGAGACATCGAAGGCAGGGCACGTCGCGCCCAGTCGCTCAGCAACGGCACACGCCTCAGCGGGAACAAGGTGGTCACCCGTCGTCGTCGAGCAGACGATCAGATCCAGCTGGCTCGCGTCGATTCCGGACACCTGGAGTGCCCGCTCGCTTGCCGCTACGGCAAGGTCGTCAAGTGACTCGCTGGTGCAGACGTGGCGGCTCTTGATACCTGTGCGGGTAAAAATCCACTCATCCGAGGTATCGAGGAACTCGGACAGCTCGTCATTGGAAACACTGCGCTTAGGAAGCGCCGAGCCTGTTCCAAGAATCGTGAAACCCATCACTAACCTCCTTTGAGTTGTTGACGTGTTTACATCGACCAAGAGAGGATAGCGCATTTCAGTCGTTGTTGACGTGTTAACATTAAATTGTCCAAATGCGACAAAGGCTTCACATTGTGTCTGTCTCTCGACACCATTGCGTTATTCACTTATTCATTAAGGAGGTAGCAGCCATTATGGATGCCAAATTAACGATCGTCGACGTAACCGGATCGACCAACGATGACCTGCTCGAAGCAGGAAAACAGGGAGCGCCGCACGGCACAGGACTTGCCGCCCGGGCTCAGACAGCAGGACGCGGCCGGCGCGGCCACAAGTGGGATTCAACCGCCGGCAACCTATTGCTTTCGATTGTCCTGCGTCCATGCGTTAATCCTGCAAAGTACTCTGGTCTTGCCGCCGTCAGCGGCCTAGCGGTGCTCGAGGCGCTCGAAAAGCAGGGTCTTGCTAACGAGATCGACCTCAAATGGCCCAACGACCTCGTCGCACGAGGACATAAGCTTGGCGGCATCTTAGTCGAGGCGGCTCGTGACAACGAGGGCAGGCCCTTCGCCGTCTGCGGCATTGGCGTCAACGTAAACTACACGCCCCAGGAGGTGCCCGATGGCGGCCTGGCGGCAATTGGCCTCTCAGACCTCAACGAGAAGGTTCCCACCGTCGATGCGCTCCTCGATGAGGTCTATCACGCGGTCATGAACGCTGTAGAAACATGGGCAGAACGTCTCAACGCCATGGAAGAAGACGCCGGACCGCTCGCGCCCGTCCACAGCGAATATATCGCTCACCTCAATTGGATTGGGGAGCACGTTATCGCCCGCTCCCCCGCTGGGGACGAGCTGGCGCGAGGCATCTTTAAAACCGTCGATGACTTTGGTCGAGCGTGCATCGAGACGGAAGGCGACTTACGATCCTTCCATTTTGAGGAGGCATCGCTGCGCCCTTTGAGCAAATAGGGCGCTGCAGCCACCTACTCGGCAGCAATGCCCGGCAGTCCAAACCATCATTCAAAACAAAAGAGCCCCGCTACCAAGATGGCAGCGGGGCTCTGTAAGCTATGAGCGATATCGCTTAGAGCTTGATGTCGATGTCGACGCCAGCGGGGAAGTCGAGACGTATGAGCGAATCAACGGTGCCCGAGGTGGGGTCGAGGATGTCGATGAGGCGCTTGTGGGTGCGCATCTCGAACTGCTCACGGGAGTCCTTGTTCACGTGCGGCGAGCGGATAACCGTGTACAGGTTGCGCTCGGTGGGCAGGGGGACAGGACCGGAAACGCGAGCGCCGGTCTTCTGAGCGGTCTCGACGATGAGCTTCGCGGACTGATCGACGACCTCGTGATCATAGCCCTTGAGGCGAATGCGGATCTTCTGGGTAGCCAACTTAAACCTCCAAAGAGTGCGAGAGACGTTCTCGCGGATTACGTAACAGGGAGCTCGAACTTAGGCGTTCTTGCTCATGACCTCGTCCACGATGGACTTGGGCGCGGGCTCATAAGAGTCGAACTGCATCGTGTAGGATGCACGGCCCTGGGTCTGGGAGCGAAGGTCGGTAGCGTAACCGAACATCTCGCCCAGCGGCACCTTGGCACGGATGAGCTTGCTGTTCTTGCGATCCTCCATGCCCTCGATCTTGCCGCGGCGACCGGAGAGGTTGCCCATAACGTCGCCCATGTACTGCTCGGGAGTCTCGACCTCGACAGCCATGATCGGCTCGAGCAGCTGCGGGTCGGACTTCTTGAGGGCGTCCTTGATAGCCATGGAACCGGCGATCTTGAAGGCGGCCTCGGAGGAGTCGACCTCGTGGTAAGAACCGTCGAACAGGGTGACCTTAACGTCGAGGACCGGGAAGCCGGCGATAACACCGGTGTTCAGGGCCTCCTGGATGCCCTTGTCGATGGACGGGATGTACTCCTTGGGCACGACGCCGCCGACGATAGCGTTGACGAACTCGTAGCCGAAGCCCTCCTCCATCTTCTCGAGCTTGATGACGGCGTGGCCGTACTGACCGCGACCACCGGACTGACGGACGAACTTGCCCTCAGCCTTCTCGACGTCGTGACCAGCGGTCTCGCGGTAGGCAACCTGGGGCTTACCAACGTTAGCGTCAACCTTGAACTCACGGAGCAGACGGTCGACGATGATCTCGAGGTGCAGCTCGCCCATGCCGGCGATGATGGTCTGGCCGGTCTCGTGGTTGGTGGACACCTGGAAGGTCGGGTCCTCCTCGGCGAGCTTGGTCAGAGCCAAGGACATCTTGTCCTGCTCGGCCTTGGTCTTGGGCTCGATGGCAACGTCGATAACGGGCTTAGCGAACTCGATCTTCTCGAGGACGATCTCCTTGCCCTCGGCGCACAGGGTGTCACCGGTGGTGGAGTTCTTGAAGCCGACGCAAGCGACGATGTCGCCGGCGGCAGCGTCGTCACGGTCGATACGCTCGGCAGCGTTCATCTCGAGGATGCGGCCGAGGCGCTCGCGCTGACCGTTGGAAGCGTTGACAACGTAGGAGCCGGACTCGGCGCGGCCGGAGTAAACGCGGACGTAGGTGAGCTTACCGACGAACGGGTCGGTCATGATCTTGAAGACCAGGCCGGAGAAGGGCTCGTCGAAGGAAGGATGACGCTGGATCTCCTCGCCGGTGTCCGGATCGGTACCGGTGACGGCCTCAACGTCAAGCGGGCTGGGCAGGTAGTCGACGACAGCGTCGAGCAGCTCCTGAACGCCCTTGTTCTTGTAGGCGGAACCCACGAAGACGAGGTTGAGCTCGTTGGCCAGAACGCCCTTGCGCAGAGCAGCCTTGAGCTCCTCGACGGTGAAGTCCTCCTCCATGAGGATCTTCTCCATGAGCTCGTCGTCAAAGCTGGCAGCAGCGTCGAGGAGCTCCTCGCGCTTGGTGGCAGCGATGTCGGCGAACTCAGCCGGGATCTCGTCCATCGGCTCGGGGTAGGTCATGCCCTTGTCGTCGGCCTTGAAGTCCCATGCGGTCATGGTGACGAGGTCGATGACGCCCCAGAAGTTGTCCTCGGCGCCCATCGGGACCTGAGCGGCCACAGCGTTGGCGTCGAGACGATCCTTCATGGTCTCGATAGCGTTGAAGAAGTCAGCGCCCACGCGGTCATACTTGTTGATGAAGGCGATGCGGGGGACGTTGAAGGTAGAAGCCTGACGCCAAACGGTCTCAGACTGGGGCTGAACGCCGGCAACGGCGTCGAAGACGGCGACAGCGCCATCGAGGACGCGCAGGCAGCGCTCGACCTCGGCGGTGAAGTCAACGTGGCCCGGGGTGTCGATGATCTGGATGCGGTAGTCCTTACCGTCCTTGTTCCAGAAGCACGTGGTAGCAGCGGAGGTAATGGTTACGCCGCGCTCCTGCTCCTGAACCATCCAGTCCATGGTGGCAGCGCCCTCATGGACCTCACCGATCTTGTGGGTCTTACCGGTGTAGTAAAGAATACGCTCGGTCGTGGTGGTCTTACCGGCATCGATGTGGGCCATGATGCCGATGTTACGGGTATCGGAAAGCTTGTACTTAGGCTTAGCCATGTTAGTTCCTTACCTTAACTTACCAACGATAGTGAGAGAACGCGCGGTTGGCCTCGGCCATCTTGAAGACGTCCTCACGCTTCTTGACGGAAGCGCCCAGGCCGTTGGAGGCGTCGAGGATCTCGTTGGCGAGACGCTCGGCCATGGTCTTCTCCTTGCGAGCGCGGGAGAAGTTGACGATCCAGCGGATACCCAGAGCGGTGGAACGACGGGAGTTGACCTCCATCGGGACCTGATAGGTAGCGCCACCGACACGCTTGGGCTTAACCTCGAGCGTGGGCTTGACGTTGTCCATAGCCTTCTTGAAGGTAGCAAGAGCGTCGCCACCCTCGGACTTCTCGGCAACGATCTCGAAAGCGGTGTAAACGATGCGCTCAGCGGTGGCCTTCTTGCCGTCAAGAAGGACCTTGTTGATGAGCTGAGTCACCAGGCGGTTGTTGTAAACGGCGTCAGGCTGAACCTCACGACGATTAGCTGCTGCACGACGCGGCATGTGAAATCTCCTTAAGTGTCTACCGTGCGGCGCTTAGGCGGCACACGGCGAAAGTATCAAAACGTTATCTGGCTTATTTAGCCTTGGGGCGCTTAGCACCGTACTTGGAACGGGCCTGCATACGGTTCTGGACCGGAGCAGCGTCGTAGGCGCCACGGATGACGTGATAACGGACACCAGGGAGGTCACGGACACGACCACCGCGGACGAGCACGATGGAGTGCTCCTGCAGGTTGTGGCCCTCACCCGGGATGTAAGCAGTAACTTCGATGCCGTTGACAAGGCGAACACGGGCAACCTTACGAAGAGCCGAGTTCGGCTTCTTGGGGCTCGTGGTGAAGACACGGGTGCACACGCCGCGCTTCTGGGAGTTGTGCTGCAGAGCAGCGTTCTTGGACTTCTTGGGCACGGAACGACGGCCCTGGCGAACCAGCTGGTTAATAGTAGGCAAAGCGTACTCCTTCTCGAATGATTCCAGCTTTCTGTAAAGTGCAACGGCTTGAATCGAGGGGTCAGCATCCCCCTACGAAACACGCAGTTCGATAGGATACGTGGCGTTAGCTGTGCCGTCAACAGACCACGCCGCCGGGCGTATCCCAAAATGAGCATATTTCCGCAAAGCCTACACAAAAGGACTCCCCTTCTGTGCGCGGGGGCGGATTCCCGGCCCGGGCGGCCCGCTGTTTAAGTTTGCTGCTCTACAGTCCTGCGCAAGACGGAAAGCACATTAAGTGCTTTCCTTTGCGTGCGGAACTCGCGACAAACTTAAACAG
>JAXJIO010000002.1:0-94360 GCA_036298675.1 Collinsella sp.
GAACAGGAGGCCACTTAATGTGGCCTCCGTCGTGAGCAGGACTGTAGAGCAGGAAACTTTATCCGCGGCCCCCGCCGGGAATAGCAAAAGGGCGACCCCTGTACGGAATCGCCCTTGTTGAGCTGCTTATGTCTAGCTGTTACTCGGCGTCGTGGTGACGGCGGGGCTTGCGGCCTCCGTTGTCGCCGGGACGACGCGGACGGTCGCCGCGCTCGGAGCGCTCGCGACGCGGACGCTCACGACGCTGGAAGTGCTCGCCGTCGCCCTCGGAGGCACCCTCGGCGCGAGCCGGGGCCTCGGGCTTGTCAAGACGATCGAGCGAGATCTTGCCGCGATCGTCGACCTCGATGACGACGACCTTGACCTCGTCGCCCACGTTGAGGACGTCCTCGACCTTCTCCACGCGGCCCTTGGCGACGCGGGAGATGTGCAGCAGGCCGTCCTTACCGGGCAGCAGGTTGACGAAGGCGCCGAAGGGCTGGATGGAGACCACGCGACCGGTGTACTCCTCGCCCGGCTCGGGAACCTTGATGATGAGCTTGATGCGCTCGACAGCCTGGTCCACGGACTCGCCGGTGCCGCCGACGAAGACGGTGCCGTCCTCCTGGATGTCAACCGAAGCGCCGGTCTCGTCCTGGATGCCGCGAATGACCTTACCGCCGGAACCGATGACGTCGCGGATCTTGTCGGTCGGAACCTGGATGGAGACGATACGCGGAGCGGTGCTGCGCGTGGTGTGACGCGGCTCGGGGATCACATCGAGCATCTTCTGCAGGATGAAGGCGCGACCCTCCTTGGCCTGCTGCAGGGCGCGGGCCAGGATGTCGAAGGTGAGGCCGGTCGCCTTGTTGTCCATCTGCAGGGCGGTAATGCCCTCGGTGGTGCCGGTGACCTTAAAGTCCATGTCGCCCAGGAAGTCCTCGAGACCCTGGATGTCGGACAGGACCACGGTCTTGCCCTCCTCCTGGATCAGGCCCATGGCGATACCGGAGACTGGGCGCTTAATGGGCACGCCGCCGTCCATAAGGGCGAGCGTAGAGCCGCAGGTCGAAGCCATCGAAGAGGAGCCGTTGGACTCCATGACCTCGGAGACGACGCGGATGGCGTAGGGGAACTCGTTCTCGTCGGGAAGCACCGGAAGCAGGGCGCGCTCGGCCAGGTTGCCGTGACCGATCTCGCGGCGCTTGGGGCTGCCCATGCGGCCGGTCTCGCCGGTGCAGAACGGCGGGAAGTTGTAGTGGTGCATGTAGCGCTTGCCCTCGGTGGGCTCGATGGTATCCAGACGCTGGCCCTCGTTGAGCATGCCGAGCGACAGGACGGAAAGCACCTGCGTCTGGCCACGCTGGAACAGGCCGGAGCCGTGAACGAGCGGCAGGTAGTTGTCCTTCACCATGATGGGACGGATCTCGTCGGCGGCACGGCCGTCGACGCGCTCACCGGTCTCGACGACCATGGTGCGCATGGCCTTCTTCTCGAGCCTCTTGAGCGCCACGGGGATCTCGCGCTCCCAAGCGGCCTGCTCCTCCTCGGTGAACTCGGCGCGGATGGACTCCTTCAGAGCCTCGACCTTACCGATACGGGAGAGCTTGTCGGCGTCGCGAAGGGCGGCTGCCATCTCGTCGTAGTGGGCGAAGATGCGCTCCTGGACCTCCTCGACGGGCTGGTCGAGCGGGTACTCCTTCTTGACGATGGCGCCGTTGACCTGCTCCCACTCGGCGACGAACTCGTCCTGAGCCTGGCAGAAGGCAGCAAGGGCCTCCTGGCCAAACTTCATAGCGGCGAGCATGTCGTCCTCGGAGATCTCCTCGGCGCCGGCCTCGACCATCGAGATGAAGTCGGCAGAGCCGCCCAGCTCCAGGTCCAGATCGGAGTTCTCGCGCTCCTCATAGGTGGGGTTGACGATAAACTTGCCGGTCTCCACGTTGCGGCCGATGCGCACGCAGGCAAGCGGGCCCTCGAAAGGCACGCCGCCGAGCGTCATGGCCAAGGAGGCGCCCATGACGTTGATGACGTCGAAGGGGTTGACCTGGTCAGCGACGAGTGAGGTAGCGACGATGTGCACCTCGTTACGGAAGCCGTCCGGGAAGCTCGGGCGAATCGGACGGTCGATCATGCGCGCGGTGAGCGTGGCCTTCTCGCTGGGACGGCCCTCACGCTTGAGGTAGCCACCCGGGATGCGGCCGGCTGCGTACATCTTCTCGTTGAAGTCGACGGTCAGCGGGAAGAAGTCGTAGTTCTTGCGCTCCTTGGAGACGACCACGGTGTCGAGCATCGTGGTGTCGCCCTGCTTGACCAGGCAGGCGCCGGTGGCCTGCTTGGCAAGCTCGCCCGACTCAAAGGTGTAGGTCTTGCCGTACAGCTCAAAGGTCTTGGATACGAGTGTCATTGTTCTCCTTTACCCCGCAGACCCCTTGCCTGCGGGCTTCTCATGTGACGCGGGCCCCCTGCCCCCGCCACGCTTCAGAGCGTGATTGTTCGCGCCCTTACACAAAAAGAGCGCCCCGCTGCGCAGGACGCTCTTAGCATGTACAAATCCTACTGGATGTTGTCGCGGATGCCCAGAGCCTTGATGAGCTCACGGTACTCGACGATGTCGTTCTTCTTGATGTAGGAGAGAAGACGACGACGACGGCCGACGAGCATGAGCAGGCCACGACGGGTGTGGAAGTCCTTCTGGTGGGACTTCATGTGCTCGGTCAGCTCCTTGATGCGCTCGGACAGGATGGCGACCTGAACCTTGGGGTTGCCGGTGTCGACCGGGGTGTTACCGAACTGGGCAGTCAGCTCCGCCTTGCGCTCTTTGGAAACAGTCATTGTTTCACCTTTCGTTTTGCGTCGCCATCGGGCGACTCGATTCGCCTCGGACTGGGAAGCCGCCGGTGGAGCGAGCAACCAAGGTCGAGGTACCAACAGGCCGATATGTTACCACAAGCAGCCCGCCCCTGCGCATCATCACCGACCCAACATGAATTCCATCGCACGGAGGCGCTGATCGGTGTGCGTCGCAGCCCAAACATGCGAAAGCCCGAGCAAGAATGCCGCCGTATGCGGGTCGATTCGCTCGGCCATGAGCGCATCGAAGGTCATGGACATGAGGGCGCGAAGCCATGCGACCTCACCAGTCGATACCAGCTCGGCACCCGGAACGCTCGACGCGCACGATCCGCACATGAGCCCGCCCGCCTGTGGTGAAAAATACGACAGCATGGGGTCTCCGCACAGCACGCAGGCCGAAAAATCTGGTCGATAGCCAACGTGCGACAGCAGCTTAAAGACATATGCCGCCACAAGTAAATCCATATGCGCAGCGTCGAGCCCGCTGCCGACCAGGGTAAGCGCCCGTTGCGTAATGGCAAAGGTAAACGGGTCCTCGGCGTCCTCGAACGAGCACACGCGTGCGACCTCGGCGATCGCGCTTGCGGCGCAAGTCGTCTCGTAATCGGGCGCAGCGCCGAGCGGCGCCTCCATAAGCTCGGCCTGGGAAACCACGTCGAGTGACCGTCCATGTGCAAGCAGCATATCGACCGTACAGAACAGCTCGCAGCGCGCAGCCAGGCGTCCGCCGGGTTTGCGGGCGCCCTTTGCCACGGCACGAACCTGCCGCCCCCGCTCGTCAAGCATCGTCAAGATCAGGTCGGTCTCTTTGAGCTTAGTCTTATCGAGCACGAGCACTTTCGTGCGATATGTCCGGGAGCCTGCCATGCGCACCGCGCGTCCTTAGTCCTCGGCGTTGTAGCCAAAGCGGCGAATCTGGGCCTCGTCGTCACGCCAGCCGGCCTTGACCTTCACGTCCAGCTCCAAAAAGACCTGCGTGCCAAAGATGCGCTCAAGATCGCGACGGGCGTCGATACCGATATGCTTGATCATCTCGCCGCCCTTACCGATGATGATGCCCTTTTGGCCCTCGCGCTCGACGTAAATGGTGGCGTGCACGCGCAGCACCTTCTTGGTCTGCTCGAGCGCATCGCAGATCACGCCAACGGAGTGCGGAATCTCATCACGGGTGCGGCGCAAGACCTTCTCGCGCACAAACTCGGCAACGAGCGTCTCATCGGAAGCGTCGGTACCCATGTCCTCGGGGAACCAACGCGGACCCTCGGGCAAAAAGTGCGCAACGGTCTCTATAAAGGTATCGACGTTGAAGTTCTTGACCGACGACGTCACGATCTCGTCGTCATATTCCATGAGCTCGTGGGCTGCCTTGAGCTGCTCCATGACCTGTGCGGGGTCGGCCTCATCGGCCTTAGTGAGCACCAGGACCTTCTTGCAACGGGCGCATCTGACGCGCTCGGCAACCCAGGCGTCTCCCCTGCCGATCGGTTTGGTGGCATCAATCAAAAACGCGACGACATCAACATCGTTCAGCTCGAACAGCGCGCTCTTGTTGAGCTCGGATCCCAGGCCGTCCTTGGGCTTATGAATACCCGGGGTATCGACAAAGACCAGCTGGTAGCCGGGACGGTTGACGACGGCGCGCATGCGGCGGCGGGTCGTCTGGGCCACCGGCGAAGTGATGGCGACCTTCTTGCCATAGCAGGCGTTGAGCAGCGTAGACTTGCCGGCGTTGGGACGACCGACCAGGGCCACAAAGCCGCTGCGGAAACCGGGCTCCACGTCGCCAAAGCCCGCGAGGTTGTCGTCCTCGTCGCACAGGGCGTCGAGCTCCTCATCGCTCATGCCCTCAAACGGGTCGAACTCCTCGACTTCCTCGAGCTCCTCGGTATCCACCGCGTCCAGGGACTCGTCGTCCAAAATCTCATCGGCAGACTGCATATTGTCGGACATGGGAATCCCTTTCTAAATAAAGCCGAGCGCGTGGGCAAATACCAGCACGCCCACAATTGCGGCGGTGATGGAAAGAATGTAAACAGAGGCGGCGGCGATGTCCTTCGCACGCTTGGCCAGCGGATGGAGCTCCTGGGTCGCTAGGTCGACGATAGCCTCCATAGCGGTGTTGCACAGCTCGCCGTGAATCACCAGGCCACAACAGATGATAATCGTGCCCCACTCGGCAATGTCGAGGCCCACGATACAGCCGGCAATGACGGTGCACACGCCCGCCACGAGCATGACCTTGATGTTGCGCTCGGTCTTGACGGCGGTAACGAAGCCCTCCATGGCGTAGGAAAACGACTTTAAGAAGGACGGATGGTCCTTGTTCGATCCGGGAATCATAGACGGCTCCTAGTCGTGGGCGTGGTTGGTGATGGGGCCGACGTGGACTAGCTTGGGGTCCTCGCCGCGCTCGAACGCCAGATCGCGCAGGATGGCGTCCTCGCGGGCCTCCATGACCTCGGCCTCGTCGTCCTCGATATGGTCATAGCCCAGCAAGTGCAGCATGCCGTGTACGAGCATCAGACGACACTCGTCAGCGGAGCTATTGCCAAAACCGGGGGCCTGACGGGCAATAACCTGCGGGGCCAAGATGATATCGCCGAGCTCGAGCGTCTCGTCGGCGGGAATATCCTCGTCAAAGGCCGAGTCGCATTCAAACGAGAGCACATCGGTGGTGCGGTCGATACCGCGCCACTCGTGGTTGAGCTCGTGCATCTCGTCCTCGTCGACATACGAAAGGGAAATCTCGACTTCACGCTCAACGCCCTCGGCGGCAAGCACAACCTCGCAGATGTGCTCCACCTCCTGGGCATCGAGCAGCGTATCGAGCTCGGCATCGTTGCTGATCAATACACTCAACGGGACTCCTTTCGGTCGCGCGGGCGCTGCTCGCGCACGTCATCATAAGCATCATATGCCTCGACGATACGTCCCACCAAGGCATGGCGCACCACGTCGGCGCGCTCCAGGTGCGAAAATGCGACATCGTCGACACGGCCCAAAATCTTCTCGACATCGGCCAAACCACCACGACGACCCACCAGGTCGCGCTGACTCAGGTCGCCGGTAATCACAAACTTGGAGTTGAAGCCCAGGCGCGTCAGGAACATCTTCATCTGCTCGGGCGTGGTATTTTGCGCCTCGTCGAGCACCACGAAAGCATCGCTCAGCGTGCGGCCGCGCATGTAGGCAAGCGGGGCGATCTCAATCACGCCGCGCTCCATAAGCTCATCGGTGCGCTCGCGATCCATCATGTCAAAAAGGGCATCGTAGAGCGGACGCATGTAGGGATCGATCTTTTCCTCAAGGGTACCGGGCAAAAAGCCCAGGTTCTCCCCCGCCTCGACAACCGGACGTGTCAAGATCAGACGGCCCACCTCGTGACGCTTGAGCGCGGCAACGGCGAGCGCCATAGCCAGATAGGTCTTACCGGTACCGGCAGGACCCAAGCCAAACGTGATGGTATGCGAGCGGATGGCATCCACATAGCGCTTTTGCCCGAGCGTCTTGGGGCGAATGACGCGGCCGCGATACGAAAGCAGCACGTCATCGCGAAGCGACGTAGCCTCGTGCTCACCGTCGCGCAAGACAGCCAGGCAGCGAGAGACATCGTCGGCAGACAGCGTGCGCCCGGCGGCCGCCTCGCGAAAAGCGTGCTCGAAAAAGCGCGCCACGAGTTCGACCTCGTCCGGGTCGCCGCTCACGGCGATGCTATCGCCACGGGCGACCACATGAGCGCGAACCAAGCTCTCGAGCGCACGAAGGACGCCGTCGCCGGCGCCCAAAACGCGCGAGGGATCAATTCCCTCGGGAACGGTAAGTCTAATCTTCGAGGCTTCCATGAACCTCCCTGCGTGCATGGACCAAGCCGGAATCATCGACGCCGATGATAGCAACATCGAGCAGGCACGGGGCTGTAAGTCCACAGGTATCGTCAAGACGGGCATGATGGAACGAGCCGAGCGTCAGGTTGTCACCATACTCGAGCACGGCACGCTCGACCGTGCCCACGCGACGACGAGCGTCGGCAATGGCGAGCTCCTGTGCGGCGGCCCGCATACGGCGGCTGCGCTCGGCCATAACCTCGGGCGGCACCTGGCCGGGCATCTCGGCAGCAAGGGTGCCGGGACGCTTGCTGTAGCGGAACACGTGCATACGCGAGAAACCCACACGGCGGCACAGCGCCAGCGACTCCTCGAACTCCTCGTCCGTCTCACCAGGAAAACCGACGATGACATCGCACGAAAGGGACGCCTGCGGCAGGTTGGCGCGAATCATGCGCACCGTGTCCTCGAAGGCCTCGGCGCTATAGGGGCGGCCCATGCGATGCAGGGTCGCCGTGCAGCCGGACTGCACGGGCAGGTGCAAAAACGGGGCGATGCGCTGCGGGTAGCGCGCCATAACCTTAAGCAGGCGCTCAGAGATATCCATGGGCTCGACCGAGGAAATGCGCACATGCGGAATAGACGTGCGCTCCATGATGGCCTCGAGCAGCTCATCGATTTCGACATGCTCGTCGGTCGCGCTCTTGCCATCGTAGGCACCCAGGTTCACACCGGTCAGCACCACCTCGGGCACGCCGGCCTCCTGGGCCTCGCGAACTTGCTCGAGCACGGACTCGACGGGCACGGAGCGCTCGGGGCCGCGCGCCTTCCACACAATGCAATAGGTGCAGCGATGGTTGCAGCCATCCTGAATCTTCACGCCCAGGCGAGAGCGACCGAGCGCATCGACCACCTCGCCATCGCTGCAGGCGGGAACGCTATCGGACTCAACACCCAGCACCTCGCAAACACGTTCGGCGACATCTATCTTGGACGGCTCGGCGATCACGCGATCCGAAAGCTCCAACAGCTCCTCGGGATGCAGGTTGACGACGCAGCCGGTTACGACCACGTAAGGGTCGTTAGGATGGGCCAGCGCATGACGGACGGCCTTACGGGTCTTGGCCTCGGCCTCGCCCGTAACGGCACAGGTGTTAATGACGATCAGATCGGCATCCTGGGGATCCACAATAGCAAAGCCCAGGCGCATAAGATCGGCAGTGATACGGTCAGACTCAACCCGGTTGACGCGGCAGCCGAGGTTGACGACGGAAATATGGGGTGCGAGCACGCGGGCTCCTTAATCGAGGATATCGTCGAGGGCACTCTTGATACGGTCGGTCACCGACTTCTTACCGGAAGCGACGTCATCGCCCATCTCATCGGCAAAAGCACGGAGCAGCTCGTGTTGCTTATTGGAAAGATTGGTGGGAACGACCACGCGCAGTTGCACGATCAGGCGACCACGCGAACCGCCACCGCCAATGCGCGGCATGCCGTAATTATTGACGCTCACGGTGTCGCCGTACTGTGTACCAGCAGGGACCGTCACCTTGACGACCTCATCGGGCATAATGCCCTCGACCTCGATCTCGCAGCCGAGCGCTGCCTGCGCAATCGAAATATCGCTCACGAGGTACAGGTCGTCACCGTTGCGTTTAAAACGCTCGTGGTCGGCGACGCGCACGTTGACGATCAGGTCGCCCGAGGGCTCGCCGCGAAGGCCAGCCTCGCCAAAGCCGCTCACGCGCAGCTGGCGACCGGTCGAAACGCCGGCGGGGATATCGATGTCGATCTTTTCATGCGAAGGCGTGCGGCCCTGACCGTCGCAGGTCTCGCAGGGATGATCGATGACCGTGCCCTCGCCGTGGCAGTCGGGACAAGGCGAAGAGGACTGAACCTGGCCCAGGAACGAACGCTGGACCGTCGTGACATAGCCCGTGCCGTGGCAGCGGCTGCACTGCTTTTCCTGCGCGCCCTCGGCCCTACCGGTGCCATTGCAATCCTCACAGGGAGCAAGGCGGTCATAGCTGATCGTCTTTTTGCACCCGAGTGCCGCCTCCTCGAGCGTCACCGAAAGGGAGATGGCCATGTCGCGGCCGCGACGACGCTCACGGCGATTTCGGGCGCCACCGCCGGCACCGCCGCCAAAGAACGACGAGAAGAGGTCGTCCATGCCCATGCCGCCAAAGATATCGTTAATGTCGACGTAGCCCGAACCACCAGGGCCGTCGGCAATGCCGTAACGGTCGTAGTTAGCACGCTTCTGCTCATCGGAAAGAACGGAATATGCCTCGTTGAGCTCTTTGAACTTGGCCTCGGCCTCGGGGTCGTCCGAAACGTCCGGGTGTACGGTACGGGCCTTCTTTAGAAACGCGCGCTTAATCGTCCGCGCGTCGGCATCCTTGTCGACGCCAAGCACCTCGTAGTAATCCCTATTTTCCGACACGACCGAATCCTTCCGACTTTCATTATTGTCACAGTGCGTCCTATACCCAAGCTGGGCCGGCCGCAAACAGAGGGTTTGATGTTATTGCATTGCGTAGGGTGAAAGCATGGCACGTTGCGAGCAGCTCGCAAACCAAACCGACACGAGCGCAAACATAAATCCGTTGGCAAAACCGTTGGCAAACTGCATCGCGCCGCGCTTCCACCACAGCAGGCTGCGGTGCAGCACGCCGTCCGAGAGCACCATGAACAGGCCCATGGCAAACGGAATAAAGCACATCACGGCAAAGGCCGAGAACACGCCCGAGATGGCCGATAGCACCAAAAACGGCGCCACGATGCCCATCAGGTAAAAACCGGTACGGGCCTTGCCTTCCAGGCGCTCGGCCTCAACATGGGCGCGACCGACCAGATCACCGCCAGAGGCGCCGTTGGTGCCGGCGTGACCCATGCCGCCAATACGGACCTCGTCGCCATCGTGCGTGCCGGCGGGAAACTCAATCGTCTGCTCGGAGGTCACACGGGTCCGCCCGCTGCCGCCGCAATCGGGACAGGGGTCGGCGACGACCTTACCGGAGCCACCGCACTCAGGGCAGACCGACTGGAACGTGCCGGCACCAAACAGAAAGGACAGGTCGACATCGATGTGACCGCGACCGCCGCAGCTCGGACAGGTATGTGCATGCTCGGACGAAACAGAGCCCGAACCACCGCAGTGACCACAGGTATCGAAGCGCGTATAGCGGACGGTCTTGCGGGCACCGCCCTTGGCCTCCTTGGCGTCGAGTTTGATATCGACGACCACATTGGCGCCGTTCTCGGGATTGTAAGCAGCCTGCCCACGACGCTGCTGGCCCCAAGCGCCGCCAAAGGGAAAACCGCCCTCAAAGGGATTGCCATAGCCTGTGTTGCCGGCGTAGCCGCCACCATAGGGCGAAGCCGTAGGAGCACCGGCAAAGGGATTGCCCGAGCGCATGGCGTCGTAGCGCGCACGTTTTTGCTCATCCGAAAGCACGGCGTAGGCCTCGGAAACCTCTTTAAACTTTTCCTCGGCATCCGGCTCTTTGTTGACGTCCGGATGGAGCTTGCGGGCCTTTTGCTGAAAGGCCTTTTGAATATCACGCGAGGTGGCGTCCTTGGAGACACCCAGAATCTCGTAGTAATCTTTTTCGTTCATCGTCGCCATGCGCGGCAACCTCCTGCTCACAGCAGCGTATATATTCCGGTAATTCTACACGAGCGGCCTAAGCTAGATCCCAAAACAGCTCGAACAGAACATTTCCATCGAGCCAGCCCAAGTGCGTCGGCGCCAGACGAGCTCGAACATAGCCCGCGACGACATCTGCCGAAGTGAAAGGTCCCTCATGGACCCCGAGTGTCTCGGGCACCCAAGTGGCAAGACCCAATTCGAGCGCGCGATCGCAGGCAGCTGCCAGCTCATCGGCCGGGATGACGCAAGCTGCACGAACCAACAGGTCGGACGCAACACCGCCCGTCATGCGACAAGACAGCATCAGGTCTTCAGCCGCAGCCTCACGCTGCGACAGATATTCGGCCTCAAACGCCGTCGCGTCATCGTCACGTTGCACCAGACGCACGCGGTACGAATCGCCTCGAGAAGACACGCCGGGGAACAAACCTGCAAGACGGTCGAAATCCTCGGCGTCGAGCATGCCCGCGGCGGAACGACCCAGGCCCAAATAGCCCTGGCCGGTCCAGTAGGCAATGTTATGGGCGCACTCATGTCCGTCGAGCGCATAGCTTGCCACCTCATACGGGTGATAGCCGGCCGCACCCAGACGCTCACGCGCCACATCCATGCACGAAGCTTGAAAATCCTCGTCGGGCTCGACCGACTCGTCGCGGCACGCCATGCGATAAAGGGGAGTCCCCTCCTCAAGCGTGAGCGGGTAGACCGACACATGATGCGGAGCCGCCGCCAGCACGCCATCGAGTGTGCGCTTCCAACTCGCTGCGGTCTGCCCGGGAAGTCCACACATAAGGTCGCACGACACGTCAAGCCCAGAGTTCTTGACCGTCGCGATGGCGGCAAACGCCCGATCGGCATCGTGAATACGGCCGATGGCGGTAAGTTCGGTGTTATCGAGCGTTTGCACGCCCAGAGAGACGCGTGTGACACCAACCTTGGCAAGCGCAGTGGCAAGCTCGGCGGTCAGCGACTCGGGATTGGCCTCGCAGGTAAACTCAACGGGGGCGCACCACGCACGAATACGCCGCGCCAGCTCCACCAGGCGCTCCCCCGCCAGCGACGGCGTACCGCCGCCAACATAGACGGTGCGGATATGGTCAAGAGCCCCAGCCTTGCAAAAAGCATCGAGGCGCGCGAACAACTGCTCAAAATAGACATCGAGCGCAGCACTCAGGTCGCACGGAGAAAAACTGCGCGAGTCAAAGTCGCAGTACCGGCACTTTTGGGCGCAAAACGGCACGTGCACGTACAGCGCGGTAACGGCCACCCTTAAGCCTCCAGCGGATGAGGGGGCACCGATTCGCCGGCGGCAAGGGCAGCCTCGCAGGCCACCACATCGCGCTCGATATCATCGACCAGTGCCATAAACTCCTCGTACGTGGAGCAGCGCACCACCTGAGCGCGCCAGGCGGCGGCATGGGGCATGCCCTTTAGATACCAGCTCGCGTACGTACGGGCGCGCGACATAAGCGGCAGAAGCTCGTGCGTCAACGTCAGGTGCTCACGCAGAGCCTCCAGGCGCTCGACCGAGGAGCGAGAAGGAACCGGCGTGCCATCGAGCGCAAGGGCGCGAGCATCACCGAACACCCACGGATTGCCGTAGATGCCGCGCGCGATAAACACCGCGCTGGCACCCGAGCCTTGCAGATGCTCAGCAGCGTCCTCGGCCGAGAACACATCACCCGAACCAATCACGGGAATCTCGACAGCGTCGGCAACCTCATCGACGACAGACCAATCGGCCTGGCCCGTATAGAGCTGCGTGGCACAACGACCGTGCACGGCGACTGCGGCGGCACCGGCGCCTTCGAGCATCTGGGCAAACGTCGCGGCATTACGGTCCTCGGCATAAAAGCCCTTGCGGATCTTTACAGTCACGGGCACATGTGCCGCGCCCACCGCCGCCTCGACGATCTTCTCGGCCAGATCGGGCGTGCGCATAAGCGCCGAGCCCTCGCCCTTGGTAACGACCTTGCGCGCCGGACAAGCCATGTTGATATCAATCAATGACAGGCGATCGCCCACGCGTTCCTCGACAGCAGCGACGGCACTCGCAAACTGATCGGGCTTGGAGCCGAAGAGCTGCACGCAAATCTGCTGCTCCTCGTCGGCCGGTAGCACCAGGCGCCAGGTCTTGTTGCTGGCATAGGCAAGGCCCGCCACGCTCACCATCTCGCTGTAGGCAAGGTTGGCACCGCGGCGACGACACATGATGCGGTAGGCAGGGTCGGTCACGCCCGCCATGGGAGCCATAAGGAACGGCTGCTCGGCATAGGCGCCCAGCAGCCGCTTGCTGTATTCAGAAAGCGCCATAGACCTACTCGTCCACCTTAAGGATCGCCATAAAGGCTTCCTGCGGGACCTCGACCGAGCCGATGGCCTTCATGCGTTTCTTGCCCTCTTTCTGCTTCTCGAGCAGCTTACGCTTACGCGAAATATCGCCGCCGTAGCACTTAGCAAGCACGTCCTTGCGACGCGCCTTGACGGTGGAGCGGGCGATGATCTTGTTGCCGATAGCACCCTGGATGGGCACCTCGAACAGCTGACGCGGGATGATCTCCTTAAGTTTGTCGCACAGACCACGGGCCAGGCCATAGGCCTTGTCCTTATGGACGATAAACGACAGCGCGTCCACCTCATCACCCGAAAGCAAGATATCGAGCCTCACAAGCTCGGAGGGACGGTACTCGTTGAACTCGTAGTCGAGCGAGGCATAGCCCTTGGTACGGCTCTTGAGCTGGTCAAAGAAGTCCAAAATGAGCTCGGCGAGCGGCATATCAAAGCGCATCTCGACCGACTTGCTCGTGAGATGGATCATGTCGGTCGTAACGCCGCGGTGCTCGATAGCGAGCTGCATGACGGCACCCGTATACTCGGGCGGGCAGATGATCTTTGCCTTGAGGTAGGGCTCCTCAATGCGCTCGATGCGCGTAGCCTCGGGCAGATCCTGCGGGCTGCGGACATCAATCATCTCGCCGTCAGTCTTGTAGACGTGATAGTCCACCGAGGGGCTCGTGGCAATGAGGTCAAGATTGAACTCGCGCTCCAAGCGCTCCTTGACGACCTCCATATGCAGCAGGCCCAAGAAGCCCACGCGGAAGCCAAAGCCGAGCGCCACCGAGGTCTCGGGCTCCCACACCAACGACGGGTCGTTGACGTGCAGCTTATCGAGCGCGTCACGCAGGTTCTCGTAGTCCTTGTTATCGATCGGGAACAGGCCCGTATAGACCATGGGCTTAGCCTCGCGGTAGCCGGGAAGCGGCTCGAGGCAGGGATTCGACGCCCACGTGAGGGTATCGCCCACGTGAACGGCCTCGGGGTCCTTCAGGCCCGTGACCACGTATCCGACCTCGCCGACCGTCAGCGCGTCGACCGGGGTCTCGGCGGGACGCTTGACGCCCACACCATCGACCAAAAAGTCGCCCTTTGCCTGCATCATGCGCAGGGTATCGCCCTTTTTGATGGAGCCGTCAAAGATGCGCACCGTGGCGACGACGCCACGATACTCGTCGAAGTACGAATCCAGGATGAGTGCCTTGAGCGGCGCGTTCGCATCGCCCTTGGGCGGAGAGATCAAAAAGACAATGGACTCCAGCAGATCGTGGATGCCCTCGCCGGTCTTGCCCGAGACACACACGGCATCATCGGCAGGGATCGCCAGGTCATCCTCGATCTCGGTCTTAACCTCGTCGGGATGAGCCGAGGGCAGGTCAATCTTGTTGATGGCCGGCACAATGTCCAGATTGGCGTTCATGGCGAGCGTCGCGTTAGAAACGGTCTGCGCCTCAACGCCCTGCGTGGCGTCGACAACGAGCACCGCGCCCTCACAGGCTGCCAGCGAGCGCGAGACCTCATAGGTAAAGTCCACGTGGCCCGGCGTATCGATCAGATTGAACTGATACGTCTCGCCATCGTCGGCGTCATAGGACACGCGAACGGCATTGGACTTGATCGTGATGCCGCGCTCGCGCTCGATATCCATGGTGTCGAGCAGCTGCGACTCCATGTCGCGTTCGTCGACTGTATGGGTGAGTTCGAGGATACGGTCACTGATCGTGGACTTGCCATGGTCGATGTGCGCAACGATTGAGAAGTTGCGGATGTGGGAAATGTCATTTGAAGTATTCATGCGGACTATCTTACCCGAGCGATACAAAAAATGGAGCCTGTTCCATAAAACAGGCTCCATTTATGCGCGTAATCTGTGTGGTGTGAAATTTGCAACTTAGGCGTTGATGCTGTTCACGAGCTTGGCAAGACCGGACTTGCGGTTGGAAGCCTGGTTCTTGTGGATAACATGCTTGGCGGCAGCCATGTCGAGACGCTTGGTGACGGTCTTGAGGGCGGCCTGGGCCTTCTCGGCGTCGCCCTCGGCGACGGCGGACTGGACGTGCTTGGTCAGCGTCTTGAGCTCGGACTTGACAGCCTTGTTACGCATGCGAGCTGCCTCATTGGTGCGGATACGCTTCTTCTGAGACTTGATGTTTGCCACTTCTGGAGTTCCTTTCGAGTTCCTTGCAAAAAATGTATGACACCTCTGAGACACGGTGAGGTCATGCAAGCGCCTACTATAGCACGCTCCCCCTCAAAGGGATAGAACGAATTTGCCAAATAGGCAGGTATCATCACGATTTTCTCAAGATGTTCGTAATCCAGAGCAAAAGCGCGGTCTCAGAATCGGCCGAACCCTTGAGCGCGAGCTCCACATCGACCGCTCCCTCGAGCGCTGCGACGAGCTCTGCCATCGAAAAGCGGCGAGCCCAGGTCAGGTGATTCTTGACCTGCCAGGACTGGAGCTTAAGCGTTGCGGCCAGCTCACGACCCTGTCCGCGCGCATCGAGCGCCTTGGCAACGATAAGCTCGCGAATACGGCCGCACAGCAATGTGTAAGTCCACACGTAGCTCTTGGCGGGCAGTAGATTGAAGAGCTCGAGCGAGCGGCGCATGTCACGGGCCGAGACCGCATTGAGAAAGTCCCAGGGCTGAACCTCGGCCGTACGTACAATCCAGCGCTCAACGTCGGCAAGCTCAATCTGGGGCGCCTCGACCATCTGGGCAAGCTTAGCCAAATCGTTATCGAGCATGCGAGTGTTTTCACCCGAACGCGAGACGAGTTCCTCGGCGGCCGCCGTCGAGATCGACTTGCCATGCTGCGTCGCCATCTGCTGAACGCGGCGCGGTAGCTCCCAGCGCTTGGTGCCGGAGCAATCGATCACGGCCTTCTTGTCGATCTTGGCGATCGCCTTATACAGGCGCGTGTTCTTGGCAAGCGAGTCGGCGATGATGAGGCAGACCGTTGTGGGGCTGGGACTTGCGAGGTACTCGACGAGCGGCTCCGAGACAGCCTTAGCGAGCTTTGAGCAGCCATCAAGGATTACCAGGCGAAACTCGCTGCCCATCGGAAAGGTGTTAAGCGATCCGATAATGGACTCGATATCGGGGTCCTTAGTCATGTCGCGCTCGTCGAGGTTAAACTCGACCATACCCGACTTTTCCAGACGCGCTTTCATACGCGAGACGGCGTGATCGCGCTTGACTCCGTCGGTACCGACGATCAGATATGCCGGCAGCAGACCGGTTTCGGACATTGCGCTCCCCTCCCGCAGGCCTTCGTATTCGTTCCGTGCCATTCTAGCCCAGGGGCCCACCACACGCCAACGACGTCGTCACGGTCGCTGGCATCGCATCGCAAAGCCATTCTCAGTCGGCGTGACGGTAATGTCGCCGTGTTCGATGGTGCACGCGAACACGCCACCCGCTTCCTTCACGGCATCGATGCAGGCATCGGACGGATGACCGTATCGATTCCCCTCGCCCGCGCTCGCGAGGGAAAGCTCGGGTCTCAGAATCTCCAGCAGCGCGGCATCGACCGAAACCTTGGAGCCGTGATGCCCGAGTTTAAGGACATCGATATCCCCCACCTCCTGCACGAATTCCCGTTCTTGGTCGAGCTCGGCATCACCGGTGAGGAGCATGCGCAGGCCCTTGTCTTCCTGAACATAAGAGAGCAGCAGGACAAGCGAGTCCTCATTGCCCTCGCCATCCACGGACTCGAATGGCCACATCACGCGGGCGCAAAATGAGCCGATGTCGACCGTATCCCCATGGCGCACCTGCCGATACTCCACGCCAGGTCGGTTCAATACCTCGGCAGGAGCATCCTCCAGCGCATCTGCCGCCACGGCAATCGTTCCGACCGAAAACTGTTCGAGCACGGCAGGCAGACCACCCCAGTGATCCTCATCCCAATGCGTCACAAAGACGGCATCGATATGGTGCACGTTATTGCGAACCAACGCCGCCACCACGCGCTCGTCGAGCCCGCAGTCGACGAGCGCTACTGTGCCGCCCTGGCGGATAAGAATCGCATCGGCCTGGCCCACATCGAGCACCGTCACCGAAGGCGGAGCGAACCGATCCCAGTAGGCGTACGGAATCGCAGCCAAGAACACCAGGCACGTAAGCCCCACCGCCATAGGACGTGCACGGGGACGCGGCCACCAGACCAGCAGAACCGCCAGCAAACACGGCACTAGGTAAATCCACATGCTATCGGGCGGCACACTCACGGATGCACCCGGCACGGCGGCAAACAGCTGCTCGAAGAACAGTGCGCAACGGGCGGCAACCATGGGCACAATGAGCGCCCAAATCCGCAATTGTGCCACGAGCGAATAGGGAACCAGTACGATCGACACAGCGAGCAGTACGCTCACCACCGGACCGATGACCGCATTTGCCAGCGGAGCAATGAGCGAGAACGTACCGAAGGCAGGAATGGTAATGGGGAGCGTCGCCAACTGCGAGCACAGCGTGACGGAAAGCATGCTGGCAACGCCCGACGGCACACCCAACTCACCCAAAGCGTAGGTCGCATAGGGGCAAAAGCACAGAATGGCTAAGACGCTGGCACATGAAAGCTGAAAGCCCATCTCGAACAGCACCGTCGGCCGCAGTAGCACAAAGATGGACATGGTTACGAAGAGCGCCGATGCGCCGTGCCGGCGACGCCCTGCGCCGTTTACGACAAGCGTCGCGAACACCATGCAGCACGCGCGCACGGCCGAGGGAGACGCGCCCGTAAAGGCAGCGTAGCCCACAAGCGTTATCGCCAATATCGCCCGCCGAAGACCACGTGAACACCGAGTCTTTTGCAATACGCCCTCAATTACAAACCCCACGATAGCCAAATGGCTGCCCGAGACGGCGATAAGATGCGCCGTACCCGTCACCGAAAACCAGTCGCCCGCCTGCTGGGCGCGCAGCTCGGCCGAACGACCGCAAACGACACCGGCTATGAGCGCACGCGCCGGGTCGGTCGCAGGCGCAATGGACGCAAGCAGCTCATTTCGCAGCCGAAGCAGCGGCCCCGGAGAGCCCTCATCGACCGACAAAATCCGAACGGCTTTAACCTTGCGCACCTCGCCTCGGAGCGCTCGCGATCGTCCATACGCATCGTTCTCAAAACGTGAAACGCGACTGATAACACGCACGTGCGCCCCAAACTTGAGCTCGCGGTCACACGTTAGGCGAACCGTTGCCAAGCTCTTACCGTCCGCGCGTGCCTCGCAGGTATAGGAATACACGTCGTCGTTTATGGATGGATCGCCCTGCACGACAAACTCAAGGCCGCTTGCCGCTCGACCGTCGAGCGCCTTCGAGGCGCTGAGCGCACCCACAGCCCACCACGCCGAGACGACCGCTCCCGCCACGAGACCGACGGACGCGGCATACAGCCACCGCTTCAAAGGGGCAAGCCGCGCACAAGATTGAGCCAGCACAACGAATACCGCCGCCGCAAATGGAATGGCCCATAGCAGCCCGACCGCCGGCGTCCGCTCTCTCAGCAGCGCATCTGCGGCCACGTTGAGCACCAAGGCGCAGCTCACGCACATGCCGACACACAGGGTCATCGTCCATGGCATCAGGGGCCGCGGAGGCATCACATGTTCGCGCTCGGTCGCACTCATACGCAGATGCAATCTTTGATTTTGGCAAGCTTCTTCTCGCCGATTCCCGACACACGCATCAGATCGTCAACCGAGGCAAAAGCACCGTTCTTTGTCCGCTCATCGATGATCGACTGTGCCATGGAGGGACCGATACCCGAGAGCGTCTGCAGCTCTGCCGCGCTTGCCGTATTGATGTTTACCAGTCCTGTTGCGCCACTCACGCCCGATGATGCGGAAGTCCCACCATCAACACCGGCTTCCGCAATGGGCGCCTGCTGCTCCCCTACCGTTGGAACGTGAATCTTCTGCCCATCGACGACCTTAGATGCCCGATTAAGCCCCGTAACGTCTGCCTCGGGCGCCAGCCCGCCGGCGGCATCGATCGCCTGAGCCACCCGGGCGCCGTCCTTGAGGCGATATACACCGGGCGACACAACGGCGCCATCGACATCGACATAGACCTCTGCGGCAGCAGAAGCCTTAGACGAAGAGCCTTCGGATGTCTTTCCGCTCGAGGCATCGCCGGATCCCGGCTCCACCAACGAGCCTGAACCGTCAGTGCGCTCAAACGACATGCCGCCAGCATCGCCGCCAAGGTTCGCCATCGCCAAGCCGCTCGCCATCGCCATGACGACCAGTATCGCCATCACCACTGCCTTATGACCGAGCAGCTTGCCCGCCCAGCGGTCCATCTTTTTGACCCGTTCGTGTTGCTCGCGCTGCGCCATAGCAAACACCTCCCAACACCATCGTGTCAGGAAACGAGCACCGCAGCCTCCGCACGCCCACACCGTTTTTCGCGGTCAAACCAAAATCTGACCAAAACCTTGCGAGAAAATGTCCATTTATTCAGGCACACGTCGACAAATGAACAATTTGGAAACAAACGCGCAGATAAATAAAGGCCGACGATACAAATACATCGTCGGCCTATGCACAAATTTACTCGTGATCTTGGTAAATCTCACGCGGAGCAAGCTCCGAATGTTTGCGTTTTAAGGTCTTAGGGGCCTTATACGTGTTGCTGGAGAAGTCGATATACTCGGTCTGCTTAAGCAAGCGCTCAATCATCTCCTCGTGGTCGAACAGCTCCCAGGCCTCGTGCACGGCATCGAGTTTGGCGTGCGTCTCGGGACGACGCGGCATAAAAAGCGTGCAGCAGTCGGGCGCTGCCTCAGTGGAAATATCGAACGTACCGATCTCCTGAGCGCGCGCAATGATCTCCTGCTTGTCAGACCCGATGAGCGGACGGAACACAGGAATCTTCACGGCCTCGTTGACGGCCATGATGTTCTCGAGCGTCTGGGAGGCAACCTGACCGAGCGACTCGCCGGTCACGATGGCCTTGGCGCCCTCGATATGCGCGATGCGCTCGGCAACCGAATACATGATGCGGCGATACATGATCACGCGTAGGTTACTGGGGCAGGCGACGGAAATCTCACGCTGGCAGTCGCCAAACGGCACCACGTACAGGCGGCCGATCTGCACACCCGGCTCAAGCGCACGGATGATGTCCTGCACCAAATACTCGCTCGTATCGGGCGTCTGCGGACGACCGGAGAAATGTACCGGCACGCACACCGCGCCGCGCCGCGCGAGCATCCAGGTCGCCACCGGAGAATCGATGCCCGACGACAGAAGCGTCACGACCTTGCCGGCAGAACCCACCGGCAGACCGCCCACGCCGCGCTCGGAGCGCGCGTACACGTAAACGCTACCCTGGACCACCAGTACGTGCACCATCGCATCGGGGTCGTGCATTTGAACCTTTTTATCGGGGAAGGCCTCACACAGCACCTCGCCCACCTGACGATTGATATCAATCGAGGTGAGCTCATAGTCGGTATTGGAGCGCTTGGCGTGCACCTTAAACGAATCGAAGGGGCCAAACTCGCGCAACGCCTTGACGGCAGCGGCGCAGTACTCCTGCGGGTCGCGGTTGGTGTGGTACGCCAGGGACACACGGGCAACGCCGGGGACGGTGCGGATGACACGCGCCGCCTCGTCGGCCTGATGCTCGTTAAAGGTCACGAGGATATAACCGGAAATTCGAGACACGGCGTTCACGGAAAAGGCGGCCAAAGCCGCCTTAATGTTATCCATGAGGATATGCTCAAAATGTGCGCGGTTCTTGCCCTTCAGTCCAACCTCGTGATAGTGGACCAGGCAGACGCGAGCTGCCATTTAGGCTTCAGCAACCTTATGGCCGAGCGCCTTCTCGTAACGGGCCTCGTCGTAGGAGATATCGCCGTCGACGATCTCGTCCATAGCCATCGAGATGGTATCGGCACCGGAGAGCGCGATGGTGATGTCGTCGACATCCTGAACGGCAAGCACGCGGTTATGCTGGCCGCGCAGCATGCTATTGATGTCGCAAGCACGCTTGGAGGCAAGCGAAGCGAGCAGGAAGCGGTTGTGATCGGTCTTCTCCAGAAGATCGTCAATGCAAGGCTTTACAACGGACACGGACCTCAGATCCTTTCATGCATATCGAGAACGCGAACGAGCTCATCGGTCGCGCGGTCGAGATCGTCATTCACCACGACGTCGTCGTAGCGGTCGGCAAGGGCAAGCTCATGGGCGGCGTTTGCCATACGCAGCTCAATCGTATCGGGCGTCTCGGTACCGCGACCAACCAGACGCTCGCGGAGCACCTCGAGCGAGGGTGGCTTGATAAAGATCAGCACGGCCTCGGGAAAACGCTCCTTGACCTGCAGGGCACCCTGGACATCGATCTCCAAGATGAGAGACGAACCAGAGGCGAGCTTGGACTGAACCTCGCTCACCAACGTGCCGTAGCAGTTACCGTGGACCTCGGCCCACTCAACAAACTCACCGTTTGCCACGCGGCGGTCGAACTCCTCGCGCGTCAGGAAAAAGTAATTGACGCCATCGACCTCGCCTTTGCGTGGGGCTCGCGTGGTAGCCGAAACCGTCAGGCCCAGGTTAGAGCGACGCTCGCGCACACGAGTGACGAGCGTGCCCTTGCCCGCGCCTGACGGTCCAGAAATCACAAAGAGCTTTGAATCCTGAGCGCTCACTTATTTGGTCAGCTGCTCGAGGAGCTGCTCGCGCTGACGGACGCCAAGGCCCTGGACGCGACGGGTAGCGGAGATGCCGAGCTCCTCCATGATCTTGGCGGCCTTGGCCTTGCCATAACCGGGGAGAGACTCGATGAGGGTGGAAACCTTCATGCGGGAAGCAATGGGGTCATCGGAGTTGAGCACGGATTCGAGGGACTTCTCGCCCTTCTTGATCTGCTCACGGAGCTCTGCGCGAGCGTGACGCGCGGCGGCAGCCTTCTCAAGAGCCTGCTTGCGCTGCTCATCGGTAAGCTGAGGGAGTGCCATTCGTACCTCCAAATAGTTGGGTTATATCTGATTCAATATTGGCATTTTAGCACGTAAAACGTACAAAATGGCCAATCGCGGCTCCATAGGTTAGACGATACCCGCAAAAAGTGCAATATATCGCGCTAAAAGATGAGCCCCTGACCTGCGATTCCACACAAAGGATGGGAAAGTTTTCGCAGGCACAGGGGCTAATTTGTGCTAATGAGACCCAAAAGTGGTGACTTAAGGGAATCTTTTATGCGACGTTTTCGACCAGCTCGGCAACGATGGCGTCAAACGCGGCAACCGGATCATCGGCGCCGGTAATGGGGCGGCCAACCACGATATGGCTCGCGCCGCGCTCGATAGCCTGGGAAGGCGTGGCCACGCGGGACTGATCGCCCAACGCGGCGCCAACCGGACGCACGCCCGGGGTCACAATCAGCGCATCGGGGCCCAGCAGCTCACGCATGTCATGAGCCTCCATCGGCGAGCACACGATGCCGTCGATACCGTTGGCCTGGGCGAGTTTTGCCAGTCGGGCGGCCTCCTCGGCAACGGGCGACTCGACGCCGATCTCGCTCAGCGCGTCCTGATTCATGCTCGTAAGCACGGTGATGGCAACGAGCTTGGCTCGATCCTCGCGTGCCTCCTCGGCACCCTCACGGCAGGCGGCGAGCATAGCACCCGAACCCAAGCCGTGAACCGAAAGCAGGTCGGCACCGGCAAGCGAGGCCGAGCGAGCGGCACCACGCACCTGATGCGGAATGTCATGGAACTTAAGGTCGAGGAACACCTTGAAGCCTAGGTCCTTAAAGGTCTTGACGATCTCGGGACCCTCGGCGTAATAGAGCGTCATGCCCACTTTAAGCCAGGCGGCATGGCCCGAAAGCTCATGGGCGAGCTCAAGCGCACGCTCACGGTCGCAGTCGAGGGCGACGATAACGCGGTCGCGGGCATCGGTCTTTAGCATTCGAAAGCACCTACCAGCTCGTTGATGTCCTTCACGCCCTGGGACTCGGCCCAGGCCTCGAGCTCGCGCGCGATCTTAATCGAGGCGCACGGATCGACGAAATTGGCCATACCGACCGATACGCAGGTGGCGCCGGCCAGGATAAACTCGGCCGCGTCCTCACCGGTCATGACGCCGCCGACGCCGTTGATGGGGATATCGACAGCCTGGGCAACCTCCCAGACCATACGAACGGCGATGTGGTGGCACAGCGGACCCGAAAGGCCGCCCTTAGGCTTGGCCACACGGGACTTGCGGGTATGAACGTCGATGGCCATACCCTGGATGGAGTTGATGACCGAAAGGCCATCGGCTCCCGCGGCCTCGAGGGCCTTGGCGATCTCGGCGACGTTGACCGGGGCCATCTTTACGAACAGCGGCTTGTCGGTCACCTTGCGGCAGGCGGCCATGACGCCAGAGGCGCCCTCGGGCGTGGAGCCCATGGCGGCGCCGCCGGCGGCAATGTTGGGGCAGCTCACGTTGATCTCATAGCCGGCAGCCCAGGGGCACAGCTCGACATACATCTCGAGCGCACGGACAAACTCGTCCACGGAATGACCGGCAACCTGGCAGATGACCTGGCAGCCGTCCTTGGAGAGCTGCTCGAGCCACGGACCGGACTCGCGGGCGAAAGCGGCCACACCGGGGTTCTGCAGGCCCACGGAATTGATCATGCCGCCGGGGATCTCGGCCATGCGGGGTGCGGGATTGCCGGGCCAGGGCTCGGCAGCGCAACCCTTGGTGGTGATGGCACCCAGCTGGGAGACATCGAAGAAGTTCTGGAACTGCCAACCGTAGCCAAAGGTACCGGCTGCGGTGTTGATGGGGTTCTGCATCTTGACGCCGCCGAAATCGACGGCCATGTTCACGGTACCCACTAGAAGACCACCACCTTGGAAGCATCGAACACGGGGCCGCACATGCAGGCGCCCTTCATACCGTCGACCGTCTCGACGTTGCAGGTGTTGCAGGCACCAAAGCCGCAGCTCATCATGCGCTCGAGCGACACCTCGCAGTACGCGCCGGCCTCGGCGGCAGCGGCGGCGACCTTCTTCATCATGACGGCGGGACCACAGCTGGCGACGTAGTCGTAACCGCCCTCGCCGAGCAGCTCGGCGGCAGGATCGGTGCAGAAGCCGTGCGTACCCAACGAGCCGTCATCGGTGCACACGTTGACCGTGGCTCCCAGCGCGCGGAACTCATCGACGCCCACGGCCTTGGACGCGGTGCCAAAGCCCAGGCACACGTCGACGGCTACACCCTGCTTAGCAAGCATGTCAGCCAGGCAGAGCACGGGCGGAACGCCAATGCCGCCGGCGACGAGCAGTGCTTTCCTGGTACCCTCGGGCACGAACCAGCCGCGGCCGCCAGGGCCCAACAGGTTGGAGGTGGAGCCAGGGGCCATCTGCGACAGACGACGGGTATCATCGCCCACGACGGCGTACCACAGCTCGACGGTGCCGGCCTCGGCGTCGGCGCGATAGAAGCTCAGGGGCACGCGAAGCAGCGAGGAAGCATCGCCCGGCACGGCGATATTCACGAACTGACCGGGCTTGAGCGCACTTGCAAGCTTGGGGGCCGAGATAACGAGCGAGAAGATGCCGTCGGCGATCTCCTGGTTCGAGACGACCTCAAAGTCGTGCATGCGTGCAGTGGAAGGTGTGGGCATAGACGCTCCAATCCCCCATGCGGTTGCATGGTTCAGGCGAACAGAAAGCGCGGCACCGCAAGGGTGCCGCGCATAAAAGCGATAAAGCTATGCTAGCAGATGCAGCCGTCGGCAAGCGTCTGCTTACCGCCGACGAACACATCGGTGGCACGACCGGTGAGCGTACGGCCGGCAAAACCGGAGTTCTCGGCGCGCGACTCGTAGCCGTCCTCGCCGACCGTCCAGGTGGCGGACGCGTCGAACACAGTCAGGTCGGCAACGGAGCCCGCCTTGACCTGAACCTGGTCGAGGCCCAGGATCTCACGCGGCTTGATGGCCATGAGCTCAACCATGCGGCCCACGCTCATCTTGCCCGTGTTGACCAGCTCGGTGAGTACGAGCGACAGCGAGGTCTCGAGGCCGATCATGCCGAAGGGCGCAAGCTCGAACTCGCGGGCCTTCTCCCACGGGGTGTGGGGAGCGTGGTCGGTGACGATGACGTCGACGGTGCCGTCGATGACGCCCTGACGGATGGCCTCGGCGTCCTCGTCGGTGCGCAGCGGCGGATTGACCTTGAGCGAGGTGTTGTAGGTCTCGTCCAGGTCGTTCTCGGTCAGGAACATGTGGTGCGGGGTTGCCTCGCAGGTAACCTGAACGCCAGCGGCCTTGCCGGCACGCACGATCTCCAGGCCATGGGCGGTAGAGATGTGCTGGATGTGCAGCTTGGCACCGGTCAGCTTGGCGATCTCGATGTCGCGAGCGATCTGGAGCTCCTCGCCGGCAGCCGGCCAGCCCTCAAGAGCCAGACGGGTCGAGACCTTGCCCTCGTTGATCTGGCCGTGGCCGACCAGGTCCTCGTCCTGGCAGTGGCTCATAAAGACCTTGCCGAACATCTTGCCGTAGTCCATGCAGCGACGGAGCATGCCCGCGCCCTGCACGCCGCGACCGTCGTCGGTGAAGGCAACGGCGCCGTGGGCGACCATATCGCCCATTTCGGACATGGCCTCGCCCTTAAGACCGCGGGTCATGGCGCCCGACGGATAGACGCGGCAGTGACCGACCTCGGCAGCGCGGGACTTGACGAACTCCACGACGGTGCCGTTATCGGTGACGGGGTCGGTGTTGGGCATGGCACAAACGCCGGTGAAGCCGCCCTTGGCAGCTGCGCGGGTGCCGCTCTCGATGTCCTCTTTGACCTCGTAGCCGGGCTCGCGCAGGTGGACGTGCATGTCCACCAGGCCAGGAACGAGGTACTTACCGGAAAGGTCGCGGACCTCGGCTCCCTCGGCAGCGAGGTTCTCGCCGACCTCGGCGATCTTGTCGCCGTCAATCAGGACGTCAACGACACCGTCAAGCTCGACGGACGGGTCGACGACGTGGGCATTCTTAAGAAGCAAGGCCATTATCGGCACCTCCAAGCAGCAGATACAGGATAGCCATACGCACGCAGATACCGGCGTAGACCTGCTCCAGGATGACGGAGCGTTGCGGGTGGTCGGCCATATAGGAGTCGAACTCGACGCCGCGGTTGATGGGGCCCGGGTGGCAAATGATCGCGTCGGGCTTCATGAGCTTCTCACGGTCCTTGGTCAGGCCGAAGAGCTTGTGGTACTCGCGAATGGTCGGGAACGGGGCACCCTCGAGGCGCTCCTGCTGTACACGCAGCATGTAGACGACGTCCAGCTCGGGCAGGACGGAATCGAGGTCGCTCGTCACGTGGTCGCAGCCCAGAACCTCGGGTGCCGGCGGCAGCAGCGTGCCGGGGGCGACGGCGTAGGTCTCGCAGCCCATGATCTTCAACGCAGGAATCAGCGAGCCGCAAACGCGGGAGTGGGCGATGTCACCGACAACGGCGACCTTCAGACCGTGGAAGTCACCCTTGTGCTCCCAGATGGTGTACAGGTCGAGCAGAGCCTGCGTGGGGTGGTTGTGCTTGCCGTCGCCGGCGCAGATGACGCTCGCGGGCGAGTTCTGCGTGACGATGTAGGGCGCGCCGGCGTGCTTGTCGCGCACGACGATGCAGTCGATCTTGTAAGCGTTGAGGGTCTCGACGGTATCGACGAGGCTTTCGCCCTTGACCGTGGAGGTCGAGGAGCCGCCGAAGTTGAGGCTGTCGGCAGAAAGACGCTTCTCGGCGAGCTCGAAGGAGCTGCGGGTACGCGTCGAGGGCTCGTTGAACATGTTGACGATGGTCTTGCCCTTGAGCGTGGGGACCTTCTTGATGGCACGCTCGTTGACCTCGGAGAACACCTTGGCGGTCTCGAGGATGAGCTTGATGTCCTCTTCGGAGTACTCGGTAATGTCGATCAGGTGCTTATGGTTGAACGCCACGGTACTACTCACCTCCCAGCGGCGCGGAGCCCACGTGGGAACCCGGCGCGACGTCGTTGATCTCGACGGCGGTACGGCCGTCGACTTCCTTCATATATAGGTGCACGTTCTCCTCGTGCGACGAGGGAACGTTCTTGCCGACAAAGTCCGGCGAGATAGGGAGCTCGCGGTGACCGCGGTCAACGAGAACTGCCAGCTCGACTCGGCTCGGACGGCCCAGGTCCATAACGGCGTCCAGAGCGGCGCGGATGGTACGACCCGTGTACAGGATGTCGTCCACCAGCACGACGCGCTTGCCGTCGACGCTGAAGGGAATGTTGGTAGCGTGGATCGCGGGAGCGAAATTGGTCGCATAGTCATCGCGATAGAAGCTGATGTCCAGGCTGCCGAGCGGAACATCGACGCCCTCGATCTCCTTGATCGCCTCGGCGAGCTTCTTTGCCAGAAGGTCGCCGCGCGTGACGATGCCGACCAGAGCGAGGTCTTCACAGCCCTCGTTGCGCTCGAGAATCTCGTGCGCGATGCGGGTCATCGCTCGGTTGACGGCGGTCTCGTCCATGATGACCGCCTTGGGGGAAGTCGTGCCCATCGATCTCCTTCCTCACATGTCTTGACTGCTGACACAGTCAAAAAAATAGAT
The DNA here is from genome assembly GCA_036298675.1 of Collinsella sp. Taxonomy (GTDB): domain Bacteria; phylum Actinomycetota; class Coriobacteriia; order Coriobacteriales; family Coriobacteriaceae; genus Collinsella. Next base: position 27,236 of record JAXJIO010000002.1, read on the forward strand.
GCCCGACCGCTCAAAGCGGAACCAGACACCCACAGGAAGTACTACTCATTGGCAGCTATGTAATTCCATGTGGGTATCTCGTACCCCTTTAATGGTCAAGGCATAGTGTAGCCAACCTCGGGCTCAATTGCGAGCATTAATACAGAGCAATCCGTAAACGGAGCCCAATGCTCAATAAACCTATATATATTTGTGGGACGAGCTTGAAAACGCACGCACGAGCTGGCATAATCCCCTCTGCTGCACGCAAATCGGATCTACGTCCAGGGCCGTGGCGTGAGCACTATCGCCAAAAGAGGAATATCTCTGTGTAGATTACGCACAGGGAGCTGCTTCTGTGCTATAGTTCAGGCTTGTTTGTTAACGCGACATGTTCGTTTGTCGCCCAAGGAGGGTCAGTTATGTCCAAAGTTTGCGAAGTTTGCGGTAAGCACCCCGTTGCCGGTCGCTCCATCAGCCACTCTCACCGCGTCACCAACCGTAAGTTCCGCCCCAACATCCAGCGCGTCTACGTCGTCGTCGATGGTCACCGTCGCAAGATGAACGTTTGCTCCACCTGCCTCAAGTCTGGCAAGGTTGCGCGCTCCTAAATAAGGTCTTACCAACAAGTACCTCGGACTCTCCGGGTCAAAGACCTCGCGTTCACATAGAACTTACCAAAGGAGCCCTCCCCTACGGAGGGTTCCTTTTTGCACTCATTGGGGACAGACTTACATGAGTGCTTTCACGCATTGGGGACAGACATGAAGCACGCATGCGACGCACTGACTGGCTCCGGCCCCTGCCTCACGCAGCATCCTTCCAGCCTGCAGTTGCCTTGGTCACGCTTGTAGCGCCGATGCCGGTGATACGGGCAATTTGCTTAACCGTGAGATGCGCCCGCCTAAGCCTCAGCAGACACGCATCGCGTTCGGGGCGTGGCAGGGCTTTGAGCAGTGCAGGATCTATGCTCGGCAGAACTTCGCGCGCAACGGAAAGGGCCTCCTCATCGGGGATCCGCCGGCGTGGAAGAACCTCCATTGACCAGATGCGCCCGGCAACTTCCTCGAGATGCTCGCAATAGCAACGGGAGCCACCGACAATATCGAGCATAGGGTCCGCATCACAGATGTCAAAGGGATCATAGCCCAGCTGATACGCCTTATAGCTTGACCAGCGGTACGCATCGAGCGAGTCAAGCGCACCCTTCACGGGATCGAGATGAATATAGTCGAGCAGCTGCACCGCCTGCGTGTCCGACTCAACCGCGACCCGCGAATAGCGATTGTCAAACAGATGTCCCGTTCTCCCAATTTTTCCATTGAAATACTTAGCATATGCCGTCAGCGCGCACTGCATTGCCTTTGAAAGGTTGTCAAATGGGTCATCAACCATCAAATGGAAGTGATTGTCCATAAGGCACCAAGCCAACACCGCCACTTCATGGCGCGCAAACCTGTCCGAGATATCCGATAAGAAACGATAACGGTCGGAGTCATCTTCAAAAATAATCTGTTTGGAGTTGCCGCGGTCAAAGACGTGGTAATAGCCGGTGATCGAAACGGGGCGGGCGCATCGGGGCATAATCTCTCCTTTCAAAACTGTTCAGGCAACACCTAAAAGGAGAGAAGCAACGCGAAATGCTGAGCCTGCAACCTATTTATATCCAATAAGCGGCAATAACAGGCCCAGAACGGCAAAATGGCAAAACGATGTCTGTCCCAAATGAGTGAAAGCACTCATGTAAGTCTGTCCCCAATGAGCGGGGCGATGCAGCAGGCAGATAGTTTTAGTTAAAACGCTTCATTTTATTGAAGCGATTTAGTGTGCCTTTTACGGGAATCTTACCGTTCACCGAATAATTTCTTGCTATCATGCAAGGCGTAGGGTAAATCTCCGATCGCAAGGAGACACAAATGGTGAAAAAGTCACCGGAAAACACTACTCCCGCAATTGTGGACAACGTAGAGGCGCTTGAGGCTAAGCTCGCTCAGATGCGAGAGGCCCAGGCGCTTTTTGCTACGTACACGCAGGAGCAGGTCGACAAGATCTTCTATGAGGCCGCCATGGCCGCCAACAAGGCTCGTATCCCGTTGGCGAAGATGGCCATCGAGGAGACCGGCCGCGGCGTTCTTGAGGACAAGGTCATCAAGAACCACTACGCCGCAGAGTACATCTACAACGCTTACAAGAACACCAAGACCTGTGGCGTTCTGGAGCGCGACGAGGCTTACGGCATCACCAAGATCGCCGAGCCCATCGGCATCGTGGGCGCCGTCATCCCGACGACCAACCCCACCTCCACCGCGATCTTCAAGACGCTGATCAGCCTGAAGACCCGCAATGCCATCATCATCTCCCCGCACCCGGCTGCCGCCAAGTGCACCATCGCCGCTGCCAAGCTCGTGCTTGACGCCGCCGTCAAGGCCGGCGCCCCCGAGGGCATCATCGGCTGGGTCGATGTCCCCTCCATCGAGCTGACCAACATGGTCATGCGCGACGTCGACATCATCCTCGCCACCGGTGGCCCGGGCATGGTCAAGGCCGCCTACTCCTCGGGCAAGCCCGCCCTGGGCGTTGGCGCCGGTAACACCCCGGTCGTCATCGACGACACCGCCGACGTTCTGCTCGCAGTCAACTCCATCATCCACTCCAAGACCTTCGACAACGGCATGATCTGCGCTTCCGAGCAGTCCGTGACCGTCATCGACACCATCTACGACCAGGTCAAGGCCGAGTTCCAGAAGCGCGGCTGCTACTTCGTCAAGCAGGGTGCCGAGATGGAGGCCCTGCGTGCCGCCATGTTCAAGAACGGCGCCCTCGATCACCGCATCCCCGGCATGGCTGCCGCCAAGATCGCCGAGCTCGCCGGCATCGAGGTTCCCGCCAAGACTAAGATCCTGATCGCCGAGGTCACCTCCACCGACCCCGCCAAGGAGGAGTTCTCCCACGAGAAGCTCTCCCCGGTCCTGGCCATGTACCACGCCAAGGACTTCCAGGAGGCCGTCGACAAGGCCGAGCACCTGGTGCTCGCCGGTGGCCCGGGCCACACCGCCTCTCTGTACGTGCACCCCGCCCAGGCCGAGAAGATCAGCCTGTTCGAGCACGTCATGAAGGCCTGCCGCATCGTCATCAACACCCCGTCCTCGCACGGTGGCATCGGTGACCTGTACAACTTTGGCATGAAGCCGTCTCTGACCCTGGGCTGCGGCTCCTGGGGCGGCAACTCCGTCTCCGAGAACGTTGGGGTGAAGCACTTGATCAACGTTAAGACTGTGGCCGAGCGCCGTGAGAACATGCTGTGGTTCCGCGCTCCCGAGAAGGTCTACTTCAAGAAGGGTTCCACGCCCGTCGCCCTCGACGAGCTGGGCAACGTCATGGGCAAGAAGCGCGCCTTCATCGTTACCGACCAGTTCCTCTTCAAGAATGGCAACACCCGCGCCATCGAGGCCAAGCTCGACGAGATGGGCATCGCCCACGACTGCTTCTACGACGTCGAGCCCGATCCGTCGCTGCAGTGCGCACGTCGCGGCGCCAAGCAGATGGCTCTCTTTGAGCCGGACGTCATCATCGCCGTCGGCGGTGGCTCCGCTATGGACGCCGGCAAGATCATGTGGATGATGTACGAGCACCCCGAGTGCAAGTTTGAGGACATGGCCATGGACTTCATGGACATCCGCAAGCGTATCTTCACCTTCCCCGAGATGGGCAAGAAGGCCTACTTCGTCGCCGTCCCGACCTCCTCGGGTACCGGCTCCGAGTGCACGCCGTTCGCCATCATCACCGACAAGGAGACCGGCATCAAGTGGCCGCTCGCCGACTACGCGCTGCTCCCCAACATGGCTATCGTCGACGCCGACAACTGCATGACCGCCCCGCGCGGCCTGACCGCTGCCTCCGGCATCGACGTCATGACCCACGCCATCGAGTCCTACGTCTCCATCATGGCTTCCGACTACACCAAGGGCCTCTCCGAGCGCGCTGCCAAGCTCGTCTTTGAGAACCTGCCCTCCAGCTTCACGAACGGCGCCAAGGACCCGCACGCCCGCGAGGAGATGCACAACGCCTCCTGCATGGCCGGTATGGCCTTCGCCAACGCCTTCCTGGGCCTCAACCACTCCATGGCTCACAAGCTCGGCGCTTTCCATCACCTGCCCCACGGCATCGCTAACGCCGTCATCCTGACCCGCGTCATGCGCTACAACGCCGCCGAGGCTCCCGTCAAGATGGGCACCTTCTCCCAGTATCCTTACCCCAACGCGCTGCACAACTACGCCGAGATGGCCAAGTACTGCGGCATCGAGGGCAAGGACGACAAGGAGGTCTTCGAGAACTTCATCACGAAGCTCGAGGAGCTCAAGGACTTCATCGGTGTCAAGAAGACCATCGCCGACTACGGTGTTGACGAGCAGTACTTCCTCGACACCCTCGACGAGATGACCGAGCAGGCATTCAACGACCAGTGCACCGGCGCCAACCCGCGCTACCCGCTCATGAGCGAGATCAAGGAGCTCTACCTGGACGCCTACTACGGCCGCGAGCCTCAGGACTACGCCGTCTGCTAGTTTTAGCACGGTTTTTAACGGCGGGGGTGCACGGGTGTTTCACACACCCCCGCCGTCGCTTCTATCGCATCGTTGAAAGGATGCAACCATGCTGCTACCCGATTCCAAGACCGAGCTCGTCCGCCGTGGCAACAAGGTCGTTTACGACCTGGGCGACAAGATCGTCAAGGTCTTTAACGAGACCAAGCCTGTCTCCGACGTGTTCAACGAGGCTTTGAATCTTGCCCGCATCAATGAGTGCGGCATCCGCAGCCCCAAGGCGCTCGAGGTTTCCCAGCTCGAGAACGCCAACGGCTGGGCGCTCGTGACCGAGAAGGTTCCGGGCACCACCCTTGCCGAGAAGATGACTGCCGAGCCCCAGCGCTTTGGTGAGTACCTCGAGATGTTCGTCGACCTCCAGATCGAGATCCACGGCTACACCTCCCCGCTGCTCAACCGTCAGCGCGACAAGTACGCCCGCATGATCGACAGCCTTGATCAGCTCAATGCCACCACGCGCTACAACCTTCAGGAGCGTCTGGACGGCATGACCAAGGAGTTCAAGGTCTGCCACGGCGACTTCAACCCCTCCAACGTCATCGTCGGCGACGACGGCCAGCTCTATGTGTGCGACTGGGCACACGCCACCCAGGGCTCCCCTGCTGCCGACGTTGCCACCACCTACCTGCTCTTTGCCCTCAACAGCAAGGACCAGGCCGAGGCCTACCTGGAGCTCTACTGCGACCGTGCCGACATGCCCATGCAGGTCGTGCGTCAGTGGACGAGCATCGTCGCCGCTTCCGAGCTCGCTCGTAAGCGCAACGTGAACGATGAGTTCCTGAAGAACTGGATCGACGTCGTCGATTATCAGTAATATCTGATCGATTTATTTCGCATCGGAGGCATAATGGAAAACCCCGCAGCTCGCATGGGCTGTGGGGTTTTCCTTTTAGATATCGAGGATGCTGCAAGATAATAGGACGGCCCCGCATCTCCCCGATTGGAGAAATGCGGGGCCGTCCCACATATCGAACTACAAGCGAAATCGTCGATTAACGGCGGGCTGCCTTAACAAGCTCGGCAACCTTGGCAACGACCTCGTCGATCGCCACGTCCTCGCGCTCGCCCGTAGCACGGTCCTTGAGCTCAACGGTGCCATTCTTAAGGCCGCGCTTGCCCAGAACCACCTGATACGGGAAGCCCATGAGGTCGTTATCGGCAAACTTAAAGCCCGGACGCTCATCGCGATCGTCGACGACGACCTCGATACCCTCGGCACACAGGCCATCAACAATCTGCTCGCAGACGGTAGCGCACTCTTCCTTCTTGGGATCAAGCGGAATCACCGCGACCTCGTACGGGGCAACGGAGACCGGCCAGACGATACCGTGCTCGTCGTTGTGCTGCTCCACGACGGCAGCAAGCGAGCGGGAAACGCCCACGCCGTAGCAACCCATGATGAGCGGCTTCTCCTTGCCGTCCTCATCCATAAAGGTGGCACCCATGGCCTCGGAGTACTTGGTGCCCAGCTGGAAGACCTGAGAGACCTCGATGCCGCGGGCAGCGGAGAGCGGCTTGCCGCAGTGCGGGCAGGGGTCGCCGGCGACAACGGTGACCAGATCGGCCCACTCATCGACGGTAAAGTCGCGCTCGGGGCAGGCACCGGTAAAGTGATAATCGACCTCGTTGGCACCGCAGGCCCACTGTTTGGACTCGCGCAGGCTCTCGTCGCAGACCAGACGAATGCCATCGGGCAGGTTAACCGGTCCGATAAAGCCCTTGTGCAGACCGTTCGCCTGAAGCTCCTCGTCGGTCATCATGCGATAGCCCTTGCCAAAGACGTGCTCGGCCTTGCAATCGTTGAGCTCGTGATCGCCCGGAACAATGGCCACGACCGGCTTGCCCTCGGCGTCGATGAGTGCCAGCGACTTGCGCGTGCCGTTCTCGGGGAACCCAAAGAACTTAGCAACAGCCTCAATGGTGCCCATGCCCGGAGTCTCAACCTTGGTGAGCGTACCGTCACCAGGACCCTCGGTCACGACGACCTTGGTGCTTGCAGCCTCGTCATCGGCAGCGAAGCCGCAATCGTCGCAGTAGACGAGCGAAGCCTCGCCGGCGTCAGCCAAAGCCATGTACTCGACGGAGGTATCGCCACCGATCTCGCCAGAATCGGCGACGACGGGCAGAGCCTTGATGTAGCAGCGCTCGCAGATATTGGCGTACGCCTGCTTCATCTTGTCGTACTCCTCCTGCAGGCTCTCCTGCGTGGCGGAGAAGCTGTAGGCGTCCTTCATGATGAACTCGCGGCCGCGCATCAGGCCAAAGCGGGGACGGAACTCGTCGCGGAACTTGTCCTGAATGTGATACAGGTTGACGGGCAGCTGCTTATAGGAGCGTAGCTCGTTGCGCACCAGGGCCGTGACGGTCTCCTCGTGCGTGGGGCCCAGGACGAACTCGCGACCATGACGGTCGTCAAAGCGCACAAGCTCCTTGCCATAGGCGTCGATGCGGCCGGACTCGCGCCACAACTCGGCGTCGACCATGATAGGCATCATAAGCTCCTGGGCGCCGGCAGCGTCCATCTCGTCGCGCACGATGTTCTCGATCTTACGGATCGAGCGCCAGGCAAGCGGCAGGTAGGAATACAGGCCGGCGGCCTCCTTGCGGATCATGCCGGCACGGAGCAGCAGGCGGTGACTGGCGAGCTCAGCGTCCGCCGGATCCTCTTTAAGCGTCGGCGCATAGAGCTTAGACATATACATTGCTCGGGTCATTTATTTCTCCTCAATAAGCTTGTCGACCTCTGCCATAAGCGCGTCGACAATTTGGTCCTCAGCTACTTTACCAATGATCTGGCCATGCGAAAAGAGCAAGGCCTGACCACGTCCGCAAGCAACGCCCAGGTCGGCATCAGAAGCCTCGCCGGGGCCATTGACCGCGCATCCCATAACGGCGATCGAAAGCGGCGCGGAGTAGTTCTTAAGCCGCTCGGTGACCTCCTCGGCGATGGGAATGAGGTTAACCTGGCAGCGGGCGCACGTGGGGCACGAGACAATCTCGGGACCACGACGACGCAGGCCCAGCGACTGCAAAATTCCCCAGGCGACCGGCGGCTCCTCAACCGGATCGGCCGTGAGAGAGACGCGCATGGTGTCACCGATACCCTCAGACAGCAGAATACCAAGGCCCACCGAGCTCTTAATGGTGCCCTGAAGCTTGGTACCCGCCTCGGTTACGCCCAGGTGAAGCGGAACGTGGGGAATCTCACGCGACAGGGCTCGATAGGTATCGAGCGTCGTTTGCACGCTATGGGCCTTGGCCGAAAGCACAATGTTCGTAAAGCCGCGGTCCTCAAAGTGCTTGACGAAGCGCTCGCTCGACATCACGAGCTTTTCGGGCTGCGTGAGGTCTTCGCGCTCGGCGATATCCTGCTCAAGCGAGCCCGCGTTCACGCCAATGCGAATCGCGCACCCAGCGGCGCCCGCGGCATCGATCACGGCATCGACCTTGGCCCAATCGCCAATGTTGCCGGGATTGATGCGGAGCTTGGCGGCACCGGCCTCCATAGCGCCAATGGCCAGCTTGTGGTTAAAGTGGATATCGGCAACGATTGGCACCGGAGACTCGGCACAGATGGTGCGGAAACCCTCAAGCGCGGCCTCAGTGGGCACGCTCACACGCACGATATCGCAGCCAGCCTGCGCCAACGCGCACACTTGCGCAAGTGTTGCCTGGGCATCAGCGGTATCGGTGCAGGTCATGGATTGGACCACCACCGGCGCACCGCCACCGATCTGCACACCGCCCACATGCACGGGGCGCGTCAAATCGCGAGGCAAAGGATGGGATAAAGACAATCCAAACACTCCCCTACAGAATAAATCGAAGGATGTCGGAACGAAGCATATAGACAAACAGTAGCGCAAAGAGCGCGATGCCCACATAGCTCACAATCGTCTGGACCTTGAGCGGAAGCTCGCGGCCAGCAATCTTTTGAATGATCTCGATGACCAGCTTGCCGCCATCGAGTGGTGGGATGGGCAGCAGGTTCATAAAGCCAAGCGAGAACGAAATGAGGGCGGCAAACGAAAGGAACGTGGCAGGGCCGGCAGCAGCAGCCTGTGAGGACATAACGCTAATGCCCACGATCGAAGAAGACTGATCGAGAATCTCCATCGTATGCTGCGGCTGGAGCAGGCGCATCACGCCCTCCGCTGTCTGCACGACATAGGAGAACGAAAGGCGAGCCGACGTGATGGGGTCTAAACGGACCACCTGCGTAGAGGCATACACACCTAGGCGCTCGTCCTCTTTGAGCGCAACCGAGGTCGAATGCTGCTTGCCGTCGCGCTCATACTCAATGGCGATATCGTCCTTACCGGCGGCCTTGCCGATGGCATCGTAAACGTCCATCCAGGTAGAGCACGATACTCCGTCAACCGAAAGGATCGCGTCGCCGCCCTCGATACCCGCCTTGGCGGCAATAGACCCCTCGTCAACCTGACCAATCACGTTGGTATCCATCGGCACGGTGACACCCGCAATAGAGTAGATGCTCATAAGCAGCAAAAAACCCGTCAGGATATTGACGAGAATGCCCGCGAGCAGCATAAAGGCGCGCTTGAGAAAGCCCTGGCCAAGATAAGTGTGCGAGCGCTCTTGCGCCAAGAAATCAGCCTCGCCGCACGGCAGCTCCCACACATCGCCCTCGGCAGTCGCATGCTCTCGATCGAACCGGCGGCCGTCAAAGGTGGTGTAACCCGCCGCGTCTCGCGGCAGCGTCTGATACTTGGTGGGATAGTAGCTCGGCGAGGGTTTCTCCCCTTCCTCATACCAGGGAGCGATGGAGCCCCAGCCCAGCAACAGAGCACAAGCCTCGAGCACATCCTCCTCGGAAAGCTCGAGCTCGACAGCAAGGTCGGCCACGGTCACGCGACCATGACGGTAGATAGCCGCGAGCACGCGATCGGCGCAGGAGACATCGGTCGGATCCATACCGCAGATGGCAGCGTAGCCACCCAGCAGCAGCGGGGTCACGCCAAACTTGGTTCCAATGCGACGCGACGTGTAATGGATGTCAAAGCGGCACGGCAGGCCCAAAAAGAACTCGGTCACACGGACGCCGCAGGCACGCGCCGCCAAAAAGTGGCCGCCCTCGTGCAAAAACACGAGGACGGAAAGCATCAGCAGGCCCCAAAAGACCGATGAGAGAACGCTCAGAACAGTATCCATAAAACGAAAAAGCAATCCTTATGGGTTAGGAACGGGTTGCGGCGAGTACCTGCACAGCCTTTTCACGCGCCCACGCATCGATGTCGCGAAGCTGCTCAAACGAATCGACCGCCTGCATATCGTGGGCATCCATGCAGGATTCCACAATGCGATCGATATCGGTAAAGCTGCAGCCATCGTGCAGGAAGGCATCGACGGCGACCTCGTTGGCGGCATTGAGCACGCACGGCATGGTGCCACCCGTCTTGCCGGCACGCTCGGCCAGTGCCAGACAGCGGAAGGTATCCATGTCGGCAGCATCAAACGTGAGCTGCCCCAGCTCGCGGAAATCGATACGAGGCGCCGGGGTATCCCAACGCTCGGGATACGAGAACGCGAACTGGATGGGAATACGCATGTCGGAAGCACCGAGATGCGCCATCACGGAGCCGTCGGCAAACTCGACCATAGAGTGAATCTTGGACTGACGCTGCACGACCACGTTAATGAAATCGAGGTCGCAGTTAAACAGATGCATGGCCTCAATGCGCTCCAGGCCCTTGTTCATGAGGGTGGCGGAGTCGATGGTGATCTTGGCGCCCATGGCCCACGTGGGATGTGCGAGGGCATCGGCACGCGTCACGCGATTGAGCTCGTCGCGGGTGCGGCCAAAGAACGGACCGCCCGAGCAGGTGAGCCAAATACAATGAGCCTCGCGTGGGTTCTCCCCCAGATAGCACTGGTAGATGGCGGAGTGCTCAGAGTCGACTGGAATAAGCTGGCCCGGTTGCGCCAACGGCATAAGCAAGTCGCCGCCGACGACGAGGGACTCCTTGTTGGCAAGGGCAAGACGCTTATTCGAGGTCAAGGCCGCATGGCTCGCCTCGAGACCGGCGGCGCCCACAATAGCGACGAGCACGCAGTCGACATCGTCGCGACACGCGAGCTCGCAAACCGCCTGCGCGCCAACGCCGAGCTTCGTTCCCTCGGGCAACTCCTGCAGCACGGCGTCATCGCCATGAGCGACATCGGCCACGGCAACCGCCGGAACCGAGAACTCGCGGGCAGCGGCAACGAGCTCGGAGGTACTGGAGTTAACGGACAGCGCCGTCACCTGCAGGCGATCGGCATGCTGACGGCACACATCGAGCGCCTGGGTGCCGATAGAGCCCGTACAACCCAGGATGGCAACACGGAGACGTCCATCGGGGCCATACGTCGTCTGGAAGGACATTACAGCACGCCTCCGATCATCAAAAGCAGCTGCGCGGTAATGCAGCCAAAGATAAGCGAATCGCTACGATCGAGCATGCCGCCATGGCCCGGGATAAGGTTGCCGGAATCCTTGACGCCCACACCGCGCTTGATGCGCGACTCGATGAGGTCGCCGATAACGCCCAGGACGGACACGACCACGCCGCACAGCAGCGCATAGGGCAGGCTGAGCTTGTAGAAGTGCGTCGCCCACAGGATGAGCCAAATCAAAACCGAGCCAAGAATGCCGCCAACAAACCCCTCCCAGCTCTTTTTGGGAGAGATCTTGGGGACCATCTTGTGTTTACCGATACGGCTGCCCACGATGTAGGCAAACGAATCGGAGACCCAAAGGGACGCACAAACGCCCACCGAAAGCAGGGCGCCGGCAAAACCGGGCACGGCATCGCGCAGCAGCACGATAGCCGACAGCATAAAGCCAGTGTAGATGGGACCCATGAGCGTCACGGCCACATCAGAGATGCGGGTACGCGGCGACCAGACATACCAAATGCCCACAGCGAGCATCAGGGCAAAAAGCAGGGCATTCAGCAACATCGAATCGCCCAACGCCGACAGCGGAAAGAGTACGGCGGCAGCGATACCCATGCGCTCGTTAGCCATCTTGCCATCGAGCCTCGTCATACGGAAAAACTCATAGCAGCACAGACCGCTCATGACAGAAACAAAGATGGCCGTGGGCACAATACCCAAAACCAAGCACAAGATAAAGACAACGGCGTAGACGATACCGGCGGCGGCACGGGTAATAAAGCCCGCCAGCCACGAACCGGTGCCGCTCTTCGCTGCAGGCGCTCCCGAAGTGGCAGCTTTGCGCGCAGGCGTCTTGGGAGAAGATGCCTTGGGACGATCGGACACGATTAAGCCTCCTCGGTCTTGCTCAGTCCACCAAACCTACGGTCACGGCCCTGATAGGCCAAAATGGCGTCGACAAGGCCCCAACGATCAAAATCGGGCCAATAGGTATCGGTGACGTAGAACTCGGAATAAGCCACCTGCCACAGCAGATAGTTCGAAAGGCGCAGCTCACCAGAGGTGCGAATCACAAGCTCAGGATCGGGAAGACCGGCAGTATAGAGGTGAGAAGCCACCATGTCGTCATCAATTGCGGCAGGGTCGATCTTACCGGCGGCAACGTCGAGTGCGATCTGACGGACAGCGCGAGTAATCTCGGCACGCGCGCCGTAGTTGACGGCAAGCGCCAGCGTCATACCGGTGTGATCGGCGCACTCAGCAAGACCGCGTTCAAAAACGTCGCGGGTCTTCTTGGGCAGCGCGGAAATATCACCCAAAAAGACAACGCGCACGTTTTCGCGCTTCAGAAGCGGCAACTCGTCGATGAACGTCTTGGCAAACAGGTGCATCAAGACGTTGACCTCATGCTGCGGGCGGTTCCAGTTTTCGGTAGAAAACGCATAGGCCGAAAGCACGTCGACGCCCAGGCGCACGCAGGCAGTAATGATCTCGCGCAGCGAGACGATACCCGCCTTGTGGCCCTCAGTGCGTGCAAGACCGCGCGACGTGGCCCAACGACCGTTGCCGTCCATGATGCATGAGATATGGTGCGGAATGTTATTGAGGTCAAGGTCTGAAAAACCGACGCCCGCAGGGGCGTCGGCAAAGTACTCGACCAGTTTATGCTCGTCGTATTGCACCTTAGATCTCCATGACCTCGGCTTCTTTTTCCTTCAGAAGCTCCTCGACCTTGGCGACATACTCATCAGTGTGCTTCTGGACCTTGGCCTGCTCGCGACGGACATCGTCCTCGGTGAGCTCCTCATCGCGCTCGAGCTTGTTGTTGAAGTCGCGACGGATGTTACGGATAGACACCTTGGCCTGCTCGGCGTACTCGCGGCACTCCTTGACGAGCTCGCGACGGCGCTCCTCGGTGGGAGCCGGGAACGGCAGACGAACGACGGTGCCATCGGAGTTGGGGGTAATACCCAGATCGGAAGCGCCGATGGCCTTGACGATAGCGTTGATAAGTGCCTTGTCCCACGGCTCGATGAGCAGCATGTGGGCCTCGGGGGTCTTGACGGCGGCAATCTGCGTGACCGGCGTGGGAACACCGTAATAATCGACGGTGATGTCGGACAGAATGTTGGCATTGGCGCGGCCGGTACGGACCTTGGAGAAGTTATGCTTGAGGGACTCGAGCGACTTGTCCATATGGGCGGTGATGTTCTCTGCCATGCTTAATCCTCCTGATAGACGAGCGTGCCGACGGGCTCACCCGCGAGCGCGCGCTTGACGGTGTCCTCGCCATCGATGTTGAGGACCAAAATCGGCATACGGTTGTCCTGGCACAGTGCCGTAGCCGTGGAATCCATAACCTGCAGACCGCGGACGAGCACCTCGTGATAGGTAATCTTGTCAAAACGGACGGCGTCGGCGCACTTGACGGGATCCTTGTCGTAGATGCCGTCAACCTTGGTGGCTTTAATCAGAATCTCGGCGCCGATCTCGCACGCACGAAGAGCCGCGGCGGTGTCGGTCGTAAAGTACGGATTGCCCGAACCGGCGGCAAAGATAACGACGTTGCCCTTGGAAAGGTGGTTGATGGCGCGACGGCGAATATAGGGCTCGCAGATCTCGTTCATCTGGATAGCGCTCATAACGCGGCAGGGAACATCGTTGTGCTCGAAGGCATCCTGCAGGGCGAGCGCGTTCATAACGGTTGCCAGCATGCCCATGTAGTCGGCCTGAGCACGCTCCATGCCACCGGCAGCGCCGGCCATGCCGCGGAAAATATTGCCGCCGCCGACAACGACGCCGACCTCATGGCCAACGGCGAGCAGCTCCTTGACCTGTTTGGCAAGATGGTCGGTAACCTTGGGGTCGATGCCATACTGGCCGTCGCCCATCAGTGCTTCGCCAGAAAGCTTAAGAAGCACGCGTTTATATCGGATGTCGGACAAAGCGATCCTCCTTTAGATTGAACTCTCAACATTCTATCAAAGGCTCTAAGAAGAGCCATGAAAAAGCAGGCTGTGAGTAAAACCCACAGCCTGCTCATTACCAGCTACAAGAGCTTATTTACTCGCCACGAACCAGACGGTCAAAGGCAACGACGGTAATGGTGTCGCCGAGCTCCTTGGAGACCTGCTCAGCGTACTTCTTGATGGTGAGGGAGCTGTCCTTGATGAACTCCTGCTCGGTGAGCACGGACTGCTTGTAGAACTTCTCCAGACGGCCGACAGCCATCTTCTCCTGGATAGCCTCGGGCTTACCGGACTCGGCAGCCTGAGCCATGTAGATCTGCTTCTCGTGCTCGACGGTCTCGGCCGGAACCTGATCGCGGGTAGCACAGATCGGGGCGACGGCGGCAACCTGAAGGGCAACGTCGTGAGCGAAGGTCTTGAAGGACTCAGCCTGAGCGGTCTCGGCCTTCTCGAAGGCGAACTCGACGAGGACGCCGATCTTACCACCCATGTGGATGTAAGAAGCGAGCGCGCCGTTCTCAGCCTTGCGAGCAGCGAAGCGGGAGATCTTCATGTTCTCGCCCATGATGTGAATCATCTCGGTGAGCTCGGAGGAAACGGTCTCCTCGCCCATCGGCTTCTCGAGCAAAGCATCGACATCGGCCGGCTCGGTGGTAGCGACAACCTCAGCGACCTTGGAAGCAAAGCCGGTGAACTTGGCGTTGGAGCCAACGAAGTCGGTCTCGCAGGAGAGCTCGAGCAGAGCGCCGGTCTTGCCATCCTCGGAGACGAACGCGGCGACAGCGCCCTCGTTGGTCTCACGGCCAGCCTTCTTGGCAGCCTTGGCAAGGCCGTTCTTACGCAGAACGTCGACAGCGGCGTCCATGTCGCCGTCAGCCTCGACGAGAGCCTTCTTGCACTCCATCATCGGGGAGTCGGTCATCTCGCGGAGCTGCTTAACCATAGCGGCGGTAATCTGGGCCATTGTGGTTCCTTTCAAAGAGATGAAAAAGAATTAACTAAGACTGATTTACTCGGCCTTGGGCTCAGCGGCCATCTCGGCCTCGGAGACCTGCTCCTTGCCGGAGCCAGCGAGGCAGGCGTCAGCCATGAGCTCGCACATAAGGGTGACAGCGGAGATAGCGTCATCGTTGCAGGGGATGCCGTACTCGACCTCGTCGGGATCGGAGTTGGTGTCGATCAGGGCGACGACGGGGATGTTCAGGCGCTGGGCCTCCTTGATGGCGTTCTCCTCGCGCTTGGTGTCGATGACGAAGAGAGCCTGGGGCAGACCCTTCATGTCGCGGGCGCCACCGAGGTTGGTCTGGAGCTTAGTGAGCTCCTTGCCGAGAACAGCCTGCTCCTTCTTGGGCAGAACAGCCATGCGGCCGTCCTCGACCATAGCCTCGAGCTCCTCCATGCGGTTGATGCGGGAGCGGATGGTGACGAAGTTGGTCAGCATACCGCCGAGCCAACGCTGGTTGATGTAAGGCATGTTGGCGCGCTCAGCAGCGTTCTTGACGGCCTCCTGAGCCTGCTTCTTGGTGCCGACGAACAGCACGTTGCCACCCTTGGCGACGTTCTTGACGAAGGTGTAGGCCTGGTCGGCGTCGAGGATGGTCTGCTTGAGGTCAAGGATATAGATGCCGTTGCGCTCACCGAAGATGAACGGCTTCATCTTGGGGTTCCAGCGACGGGTCTGGTGACCGAAGTGGCAGCCGGCCTCGAGCAGGGTGCGGATATTAATCTTGGTAGCCATGTTAAACCTCCTGTGGTTTGCCTCCGCGCGGGGTCATCCTCCAAAACCAACCCGGACATGTGCTACCAAAGCCCGGGCACCACGGTATGAAGTAGCCGCGCGTGCGTGATAAAAACATGTTGCCGTGAAGCAACCCGATGAATGATAGCAGGAATGCTTCTTCCTGCCAACCCGCAATCAAAACCACACACCTCGGTGCGGCGCGGGACGTCCCAGCCACTATTCGCCGCGGGGATGGGCTTGAGCCACAGCCCGCTTAAGCCGATCGGGTGTGAGATGCGTGTAGATCTGCGTCGTGGACAGGCTCGCATGGCCCAGCAGCTCTTGAACCGAGCGCAGGTCCGCACCGCCCTCGAGCAAGTCGGTCGCAAAGGTATGGCGCATCGCATGCGGGGCGATGTCGGCCGGAATGCCGGCGAGCGTCGCCAGCGTATGGAACCGCCGCCTGAGCATGGCGGCACTCATGCGATTGCCGCGCGCCGATATAAGCAGCGGATGCGGCCCGGTGGCGGGGTCACGGCGCTTTGCCTGAGCGAGCAACACCGGCCTCCCCTCCTCAATATAGAAACGAGTCACCTCGAGCGCACGACGATACAGGGGGACGATACGTTCTTTGCTCCCCTTGCCCCACAGGCGCAGCGTGCGCTCGGACCATGAGATGGATTCCACATTGAGCGCCGCAAGCTCTGAGATGCGGGCACCCGAGGCATAGAGCAACTCGAGCATCGCCGCATCGCGCAGTCCCGCGGGTGTTGAGGTATCGGGGGCTTTGAGGAGTGTCTCCACCTGTTGAGTCGTAAGGACGCCCGGCAGGTCGCGCGGCAGCTTGGGCGATGCGATCGCCGAGACCGCATCGCCCTCGACAATCCCCTCGACAGCCATCCACCGATAGAGTGAGCGAATGGCAGACAGGTGTGCCGCAAGGGTCCGAGCCGCCACCTGGCCACGCGACAGCTCGGCCAAATAGGAACGAACGGTCCGTACGTCGGCGGCGCGAGCGTCGATGCCCTCGCGTTCGCACCAGGCAGCAAAGCGCTCCAGCCTCGAGCCATAGGCCGTCACCGTGTTGGGAGAAAGTCCCTCGACGCGTGCGATATAGGCGATAAACGAGTCGACGGTGTCGTACAGGTCAAAGGCTATGACCGGTCGCCTCCAAACAGATCGGGGCGAGTAGCCAGATAGGCGTCAAGGGCCTCGAGCGCACGGTCCGCATAGGCCTGGTAGCGGTCGCGCTTGCTGCGGCGCTTACCATCCTCGAGTGGCGGCACCAGGCCAAAGTTGACATGCATGGGCTGATAGCCCACGGTGGCAGGATCGGTCGCATAGCCCACGAGCGCACCCAGGGCGCCCACGCGGGGCAACTCGACGCCCGCGGCACCGATAGCCTCGGCATAGGTGTTGAGTGCCGCGAGCAGACCGGTCGCCACGGCTTCCATGTACCCCTCGGTGCCGGTGATCTGACCGGCCAGGCGCACACCGGTACCGGGCACGGCAAAGGTGCCATCGAGCACGTGCGGGGCGTCGACAAAGGTATTGCGGTGCATGACACCGTAGCGGAAGAACTCAGCGTTCTCCAGGCCCGGCACCATATGGAAGACGCGCTTCTGCTCGCCAAAGGTCAAGTTGGTCTGGAAGCCCACCAGGTTATAGGCGGTCTTCTCCTTGTTTTCGGCACGCAGCTGAATCGCCGCCCAGGGGCGACGTCCGGTACGCGGGTCGGTGAGGCCGACGGGCTTCATGGCGCCAAAGCGAATGGCGTCCTTGCCGGTGCGCGCAACTTCCTCGGCAGGCTGGCAGGCCTGGAACAGATCGCCGCCCTCAAAGTCTTTGAGCACCACTCGGTCGGCCGTGGTAAGCGCCTCGATAAAGGCCTCGTACTCCTCCTTGTTGAGCGGAGCGTTGAGATAGTCGCCGCCCCCCTGCTCCTCGTAGCGCGACTGCGAGAACAGCACGTCCATATCGAGCGTGGAGGCATCGACGATCGGCGCCGCGGCATCGAAGAACGCAAGGGCGTCGCCACCGACGAGCTTCATGACCTCTTCGCTCAGCGCCGGTGAACACAGCGGGCCCGCGGCAATGACCACGTGACCCTCGGGAATCTGCGTGACCTCGCCGTGCACGACCTCGATATTGGGACGGGCGGCAACCTCGGCCTCGACAAACTCGGAAAACTTGACGCGATCGACCGCCAAAGCGCCACCGGCGGGAACAGCCGCGCGATGGGCGCAGTCGAGCAGGACTGAACCCATGCGCTCAAGCTCGGCCTTCAGCAAACCAGCCGCGGAATCCGGACGGGTCGACTTAAACGAATTGGAGCAGACGAGCTCTGCCAGGTGATCGGTATGGTGGGCCGGGGAGCTCACCTGGGGGCGCATCTCGCACAGCTTTACGGCAAACCCGCGGTCTGCCAGCTGGATCGCGCATTCCGAACCCGCCAGACCGCCACCGATAACCGTCACCTGATCGAACTGCATCTGCAAACACCTTTCTAATTGACACGTTTTCCATTGTGACCGAAGGGCGTCTGGGCGTGAAGGGCAAACTTGGAGGGCGCATACCTTCCATCCATCATGCGCTCGATAAGGCCCTCGAGTTCAAGCGAACCCAAGAGTTTGAGTACGCCGACAGCATCGAGTGAGACGAGCGCCGCGATGTCGTCGACCTTGAGCGGAGAGGCGATGAGCGCATGCATCACGGTCTGCTGTGTTGGATTCAGGTCGGCAATGCCGGGAGCATCGGGGCGCGAGTAGCGCAGGGTGCCGTATATGCGAGAGATAGCCATCTCGATGGACTCCTCGTCGACAATGCAGCAGGCACCGTTCGCAATGAGGTAATTCGTGCCACGCGACTCGGGCGATAGGATCGACCCCGGCACGGCAAGAAGTTCGCGCCCCAAATCCATAGCAGCCTCGGCTGTGGAAAACGTCCCAGAAGGCATACCCGCCTCGGATACAAAGAGGGCTTGCGACAGGGCCGCGATTACGCGATTGCGGCGCGGAAAGGCGAACTTGCGCGGACCCATGCCCCACGGAGAGATCGACACGACCGCGCCACCCGTATCAAGCGTGCGCGTAATCAGCCCCGCGCTCGAACGCGGGTAGACCACGTCGGCGCCCGTCCCCAGCACCACAACGTGTTTGCCGCCGGCGTTGACCGCAGCCCAACCCGAGGCCTGGTCACAACCGACCGCACCGCCCGAAACTACCGTCACTCCCGCCTCAACCGCCACCTTCGCCGCAAGCTCTGCCACGGCAAGACCATACGGCGAGGCCTTTCGCGCACCGATGATGGAGAGCGCGGGCGTCGAAAGCGCCTCGGGGTTGCCGCGCACATAGAGCGTCTGAGGTACATCAGAAAGCTCCAAAACGGTCTCGGGATACAACGCGTCACCTGGATGCAGCTCGAAGGTCCCCTCAGCCATCATTGGTCCCTCCTTCCCTGGTACATCGCCGCCTCGAGCACGTGGTCCTGCGTCACCTGCTCGCTCTCGGCGACATCTGCGATCGTGCGCGCAATGCGAACAAGGCGCACGATGCCACGCCCTGTGAGATGCGTGCGCTTCGACAGGCCGAGCACACACTTCTCCGCCGCATCATCGAGCTCAAAGGTCGAAACGACGCCGTCAATGGACCGTGTCTCGTCATCCTCGGCCTCGGCATCCGCATCGTCCATGCGGGATTCGCGCCAAGCGCGAAAGGCGCGACCGCGCACAACGTAGTCACGTAACTCGGCCGACGACATGCCCTCCGCACCCTCGATAATCACTTGAGGGTCGGGACGGGTCACATCGATCATCATGTCGATACGGTCGGCCAAAGGACCGCGCAGTTTAGACCGATAGCGCTCGACCATCGCCGCCGAGCAGCGACACGGCACCTCGCGATCGCCCAAAAAGCCGCAGGGGCAGGGATTGCTCGCAGCCAGCAGCTGAAAGCGCGACGGGAAGGTAAAAGCCCCGTCGACGCGTACGATCCTCACGTAGCCGCGCTCGATGGGCTGACGCAGCGTCTGCAGCACGCCAGTGGGAAACTCGGCAAGCTCGTCCAAAAAGAGCACGCCGCCATGAGCAAGGCTGATCTCACCCGGGTGCACCGGGCGCCCGCCGCCGATAAGGCCTGCGGTCGAAATACTGTGGTGGGGACTGCGGAAGGGGCGGTGCCCCGCCAACAAGCCATCAATGTTCTCACCCAAAACCGAATGGATGCACAGTGCCTCCTGCTGATCCTCAACGGAAAGCTCGGGCAGGATGCCGGTCATACGGCGTGCGAGCATCGTCTTGCCCGATCCCGGAGACCCGATCATGAGCAAGCCGAGTTCTCCTGCCGCCGCAAGCGCCATGCCGCGTTTAGCGACTTCCTGCCCCAGCACGTCGGCATAGTCGAGCTCAGGCTCAAAGGTCGCTTCGACGCCCTCGGAATCCAAGTAGTGCCGCGCGGCATCGCCCATACCATGAGCAAGCTGAGACAAATGATCGATGAATCCGCAATCCACGCCCGCGAGTGGCACATGCTGGTCTGACCTGCCGGCGATAAAGGACAGCCCCAAATCACGCGCCAATAACTGAAACGCCACCTCGCCCTTGACAGGAAGCACCGTACCGTCCAAGCCGAGCTCGCCGGCGATAAGGCAGCGATCGAGGTTATCACGGGGAATCTGCCCATCGGCCGCCAGAACCGCGATGGCGATGGGCAGATCAAAGCCGCTACCGGTCTTGCGAATATCGCCGGGCGCCAGGTTGACCGTAATGCCCGAGCGTGGGATCTCGAACCCGGCGGAGCGCATCGCGCAGCGAATACGACCGCGTGACTCCATCACCTCCATACTCGGAATACCGAGCATCTGAATGCCTGGGATGCCACCGGCAAGCGAGACCTCGACCGTGACGGGAATCGCCTCGACGCCGCGGATGCAGGCCGCGTGAACGGCAAACGTCTCGAACGCCATCACGACACCTGCCAATCGAACGCGTTGTACTGGTGCTCGATCTCGGCGATATGCCCGTCGCGGATGGTGACACCCACGGCATCGAAGCGAATCGCCTTGAGCGGATAATGCTCCATGAGATAGCAACTTGCGATGCGGCGGTAGCGGCGTTGCTTTTGGGCGTCCACGGCCTCCTCCGGAAAGACCCTCGTGCTGCAATCCAGTGCGACGCGTCTGGTCTTGACCTCGGCCATTACCACGACATCGTCGAGCTCATCGAGCAACACCAGGTCGGCCTCGCCCTCGGTGCAACGATAACCCTGCTCCAGCAAGGTGTAGCCGCGCTCGTTAAAGTAGTCGATTGCGATAAGCTCGCCCAGCATACCCAGCTCGCGGGGACTGAGTCCCTTGATAAACTCGGGCGTCATCGCCCCGCAGTCGAGCTCGCCGTTTTCCCAACGCTCCTTGAGCTGCTGCGTCTTGCTCTTTTTGCTTGCGGCACTCATGGGGTCTCCTTTCCCGCACACTGCATTGCCCCGATGATGAGGGCACCTTTCATGCGGGTAAGTACCGGAAGCAAACCAAAAGCTGACCAAATGCCGACAAAAAACGGGCCGTACGCAGCAATGGTGCTGCATACGGCCCGCTACCAGCTGGTTTACAAAACTCCAGAAGTCCCTGTCTCCACAATTGACCTAGAAAAGGCGCTCAGTCTGCAGAAAGTTTCCGCAAAAGCTCACGCGATGCAGCGGACAAAGTCCATGTTTGCGAATGGCCTCGATATGCTCGGGGCTTGCATAGCCCTTCGACTCGGCCAGATGGTACTCGGGGTACTCGGCGTCGTACTCGACCATCATCTCGTCACGCGTGACCTTGGCCATGATGGACGCCGCGGCGATGCAGGCGATCTTGGCATCGCCCTTCACCACATCGCGCTCGTTAGGAACGGCGCCCAGGGGGTTGCCGTCCATGAGGACGCAATCGGGCTCGAGCCCCGTATCGGCCACCGCACCCGCGACGGCGGTACGGATAGCGCGGGCCATACCCATCTCATCGATATCCGCAGGCGCGATATGGCAAAAACCAATCGCCGTCGCGACCTCGGCAATCTTCACCGAGAGCAGCTCGCGACGCGCCGGCGTAAGCTTTTTGGAATCGTTGATACCCCAGACGCGCGGCTCCATGGGAAGGCACACGGCACACACGGTTAAGGGACCCGCTACCGAGCCACGGCCCACCTCGTCGACACCAACGACCACCCCATCGCCGCCAAGCTCGTGCATAAGCTCATACATGCCGTTGACGCGCTCGCGCTCGGCAAGCTCTTTGGCATGGCGTTTGAGGGCGCGTTCGCAAGCCTTGATCACCTGCTGGCGCGGATCCTCGCGATAATGCTCCACGAGGGCGGGAATCTCCTCAAACGTAGCGCTCGCCAACTCACCGGCAACCTGCGATGCCGAAACCGAGCTCGTCATGTTGGCCATACCAGGCCCTCCTTGCAAGCAAATCAGATAATAAGAAGGGCCACCCGAAGGTGACCCTTACGTCCAAACGAGTGGACAGACGCTGCGATCTTCTTAGCGCTTCTCGGGGATGCGAGCAGCCTTGCCCACCTTGTCGCGGAGGTAGTACAGCTTGGCGCGACGGACGCGACCATGACGAACGACCTCGAGCTTGGCGATCTTGGGGCTGTGAAGCGGGAAGGTACGCTCAACACCGACACCGAAGGACATCTTGCGAACGGTGAAGGTCTCGCGGGCACCGGCGCCGGCCATGCGGATGACGTCGCCCTGGAAGACCTGGATGCGCTCGCGGTCGCCTTCCTTAATGCGGTAGTGAACCTTGACGTTGTCGGCGACGCGAACCTGAGGAATGTCCTCGCGGATCTGCTGACGCTCGATTGCGCGGATGTAATCCATGTGCAATTCCTTACTCTTCTAGAGGTGCCGTACCACCTTGGCCGGCACGTAGTTGAACAAACGTATTCGAGTATACACGCGCGGGTTTCTGCTGCAAGAACAATTTTTTACGCAGACAAAAAGACAAAACCCGCACATGATAACCGCCCGTCTCACGAATGAGACGGGCGGCATGAAGGGGGCTACGCTAGGCGTCTAAACCCAAAACGTTACGCGGAGCGTTTCGCCTCGAGCTTGGCCTGGGCGGCAGCCAGGCGTGCGAGGGGCACGCGGTAGGGCGAGCAGGACACGTAGTCAACGTCGGCCACGTTAAACAGGCCCTTGATGGACTTGGGGTCGCCGCCGTGCTCGCCGCACACGCCAAAGTGCATGTCGGGGTTGGTGGCGCGACCCTTCTCGACGGCCATACGCACCAGCTCGAGCACCGCTGTGTCGATGGTCTCGAAGGGGTTGTCCTTCAAGATCTTCTTATGCATGTACAGCGGGATGAACTTAGCCTCGGCATCGTCACGAGAGAAACCGAAGGTCGTCTGGGTGAGGTCGTTGGTGCCAAAGCAGAAGAAGTCTGCGTGATGGGCGATCTCGTCAGCGACCATGCAGGCGCGCGGCAGCTCGAGCATCGTGCCCACGGGAATATTGAGCTCGACGCCCTCTTCGTTGGAAACCTCGGCGATTACGCGCTCGATAACCTCGCGGGTCTGGACATGCTCGGCCGTGATGGAAACGAGCGGAACCATGATTTCGGGGCGCGGGTCGACGCCTTCCTTGATAAGGCGGGCAGCAGCCGTGGCCACAGCGCGGACCTGCATGAGCGGCAGATCGCCAAAGACGACGGACAGGCGCACGCCGCGCAGCCCGAGCATGGGGTTCGACTCGACCATGCCGTCGATGCGACGCAGGCGGGCACGCAGGGCGGCAAGCTCTTCCTCGCTGGCGCCAGCGGCCTCCTTCTTGGTGATGGCAACCTCGAACTCGCGAGGATTATCCAGGAACTCATGAAGCGGCGGATCGAGCAGACGAACGACCACATCGCGACCGGACATGGTCTTGAACATGGCCAGGAAGTCCTCCGTCTGAACCTTGAGCAGATCGGCGAGGGCCCGCTGCTTCACGGCCTCATCGTCGGACAGTATAAAGCTCTGGATGATGTTCTTACGGTCGCCCAGGAACATGTGCTCGGTGCGGCACAGGCCGATGGCCTCGGCGCCAAACTCGAGCGCAAGCTCGGCATCCTCGGGATTGTCGGCGTTGACGCGCACATGGTTGGCATGGCCGCCGGTCTCGTCCAGGCGAATCTCGTCGGCCCAGGACAGGATGGTGTCCAGGTCGCCGGTGAGCTCGGCGGAGACTAGGTCAACGGCGCCGTCAACGACGATACCCTGGGTGCCGTCGATGGAGATGACATCGCCATCGCGCAGCACGCGGTCACTGCCCTCGATACGCACGACCTTCTCAGCAGCGTCGATGTGGAAGCGCTCAACGCCGCAGACGCAGGGCGTACCCATGCCGCGAGCGATAACGGCGGCATGGCTCGTCTTTCCTCCGTGGCTGGTCAGAATGCCCTCGGCGGCAACCATACCCTTCAGGTCGTCGGGGTTGGTCTCCCAACGAACCAGAATGACCTTGTGGCCCTCGTTGGCGCGCGCGACGGCGTCATCACTCGAGAACACAACCTCACCCACGGCGGCACCGGGGCTGGCGTTCAGACCGCTGGCCAGCGCCTCGTACCTCTTGGAAGCGTCAAACTGCGGGTGCAGGAGCTGGTCGAGTTGCGCGGGATCGATACGGCTCACGGCCTCTTCGCGGGTGATCAGGCCTTCCTCGACCATTTCGATGGCGATGCGCAGGGCGGCGGTGGCAGTGCGTTTACCCACGCGTGTCTGGAGCATCCAGAGCTTGCCCTGCTCGATGGTGAACTCGATATCGCACATATCGCGATAATGGTCCTCGAGCGTCAGGAACACGCGCTCGAGCTCCTCACCTGCAGACTCGAGGCCCGGGGTGGTCTTGAGGTCGGCAATGGGCTCGGTGTTGCGGATGCCGGCGACGACGTCCTCGCCCTGGGCATTAACCAAAAAGTCACCGTAGAACTCTTTGGTGCCGTCGGCCGGATTACGCGTAAAGGCGACGCCCGTCGCAGAGGTCTCGCCCTTGTTGCCAAAGGCCATGGCCTGCACGTTGACGGCGGTGCCGAGCTCGTCGGAAATACCATGCTGCTTGCGGTAGATGCAGGCACGCTCGTTCATCCAGCTGCCAAAGACGGCCTGGATTGCAAGGCGTAGCTGAAGCTCCGGGTCGTGCGGGAAAACGGGCTTGCCATCGGCGACCTCGAGCTCGGGATACAGGGAGGCATCGACGTTCTCGGAGAAGATGCCCTTAAAGGTCTCGACGAGCTCCTGCAGATCCTCGGCCGAAAGCTCGGAGTCGACGCGGACGCCGGCGACCAGGCGTGCCTGGGTCAGCGCGTTCTCGAACAGGTCGGCGTCAACGCCCATAACGACGTTGGAGAACATCTGAATAAAGCGGCGGTAGCTATCCCAAGCAAAACGCGGATTTTGCGTCTGGGCGATGAGCCCCTGAACGGAGTCGTCGTTGAGGCCCAAGTTGAGGACCGTGTCCATCATACCGGGCATGGAGAACGGAGCGCCCGAGCGAACCGACACGAGCAGCGGATCGGAGGCGTCGCCGAGCTTCTTGCCGCAGCGGGCCTCGAGGTCCGCCTCGGCAGCAACGATCTCATCGAGTGCGCCCCCGGGCCACACGTTGCCGGCACCGGAGTACTCGACGCAAGTCTGGCAGGTAATGGTAAAGCCACCGGGAACCGGCAGGCCGATGCGGCTCATCTCTGCAAGGTTTGCGCCCTTGCCGCCAAGCACGAAGTTCATGGACTTGTCGCCCTCAGTGACACAGGTGCCCTGGGCGTCGGTTCCAAAACGGTAAACCCTCTTGCAATCGCTCACGATACTTCCCCTTCCATGCACTTACGCGCACGACCGTGGTAACGAATCGACCCACCGGATGCGGGCCGTGAGGGAACTATACGGCGCGTTTTGGGCAGGCTTGAGCAGAGGGTGCGCGGTTTGGTAAACGTGCTAAAACTGGCGGTAAACGGTAGATAAAGGTGGTTACCTTATGAAGATACCACTGCAAGAGAAATGCAGGTCAGATGCAAGTTTCTTGCTAAATCGCTTTATCATTATCGTGCATTATTTTGAGGTAGTCTATTTAGGACGGGGCTTTTTAACTACTCCAATGAGCTGACTTTGCTGCACTCGACTGGCGGCGCGACGGACACGGGCTTCTTGGATTTCCTCCAAGTGACTGATGATCTCGGAGGCGCTCTCCTCGATTGCCTTGCCGTCGGTTCGCACCACAAAGCAGCCCAGGCGCTTCATAAGGGCGCGGGCTTCCTCGAGCTCGCTGCGCACGCTCTCGGGCTCGGCATAGGAGCCGGCGACGGCACGGGCGTAGTCATCGCCCAAGCGGCTATCGCGAATCCCGGAAATAACGTCGACGGTCGAAATTAAGCCGAACAGGCGCATCGGGTCAACCTCGTAAATCGACTTCGGTGGCTCCATGCCATGGGCCAACGGAACATTGGCAACCTTGTAACCTTGAAAGGCCAAAAACATCGACAGCGGCGTCTTGGACGTGCGCGATACGCCCAGCAGCACGATATCGGCACCCGACAGATCGTCGCAGCCGCGCCCGTCATCGTGCTCAACAAAATACTCCATGGCCTCGATACGATGGAAATAGCGGTCATCGGTTTTGTGAATCACGCCCGCGACGCCCTTGGGCGGCACGCCAATGAGCGACGACAGCACGGCGAGCGTCGGGCCGATCAGGTCGACCGAGCGGATATGCAGCATACCCAGGTAATCGAGCACGCGGGCGCGAAGCGCCGGATCGACAATGGTATGGAACACGGCAATATCGCGATGGCCTGCATCGACACGCGGGCCCACAAACGATTTAACCTGCTCCACAGAGTTCACCTTGGGCAGGCGCAAGAGATGAAAAGCCCCTTCATCAAATTGCCCGGACGCCGCAAGCACCACCTCACAAGCGGTATCGCCGAGCGAGTCGGAGATAACGATAACGGTGGGACGAGCGGTGACCGGGCAATCCATGCGGGGCTCCTTTTGCGCTTATGCGCAGGCTGGCTTACTTTTTGCGGGCAAGCTCACCGATGTTGGCGATGCCGGAGAAAACGGCCTCGAAGCGGTTGAGCAGCTTAAGGCGATTATCGCGGAGCTGCTCGTCCTTGTCCATGACCATAACCTCGTCGAAGAAACGGTCGATGGGCGCGCGCAGGGCGGCGAGGGCAGCAAATGCGGCCGGGTAATCCTCGGCAGCGAGGGCGGCATCTACAGCGGTCTGAGCAGCCTCGGAGGCATCGGCAAGCGCGAGCTCGACCTCGCCCATCAAGCTGCGGTCGTACTCCACGCCCAGCTCGGGCTTGGAGATATGCGCAGCGCGAGCATAGGCGGTCGCAAGGTTGTCGAACGTCTCGGCGTCGTTCTTGCGGGCCTCGTCGAGGGCGGCGCAGCGGGCGAAGAAGACGGACGGGGCGATGATGTGCACCGCAGAGACGGCGGCAACGGTATCGGCCGGGATCTTTTCGTCGCGGGCCATGCTCACCAGGCGGCCATGGAAGAAGTCACGAACCTGCTGGGCGACCTCGGCGGCGTCGAACTCAATGCCCTGCTCGCTATAGAGCTCGAGGGCGAAGTCGATGAGCGACGTGGGGTCGATCGGCAGGCGGTCGCGCAGGATGTTGATGATGCCGATAGCGGCACGACGCAACGCGTAGGGGTCCGAAGAGCCGGTCGGGGGCTCGCCGATGGCAAAGATACCGGCGATGGTATCGAGCTTGTCGGCACAGGCCACGATGCAGCCAGCGGTGCCCTCGGGCAGCTCGTCACCGGCAAAGCGAGGACGATAGTGATCGCGAATGGCGTGGGCGACCTCGTCGTTCTCCCCCATCGCGGTCGCGTAATAACCGCCCATCACGCCCTGCTGGCTCGTGAACTCGACGACGGCGTTGGACACCAGATCGGCCTTGCACAGGTGCGCGGCGCGAGCGGCATCGGCGGCAAGGTGGGCGCCCAGATGAGCCTCGCGGGCGATAGCGAGCGCGAGCTGCTCGATGCGCTCGGACTTGGCGAGCACGCTACCGAGCTTCTCCTGGAAGGCGACATTGGCCAGACGCTCACGGAACTCGTCGAGGGAAATCTTCAGGTCCTCCTCGTAGAAGAACTTGGCGTCGTCCAGACGGGCGCGCACGACGCGCTCGTTGCCGTCGATCACGCGCTCGGCGTTCTCGGGCTTGCTGTTGGAAACGACCACGAACTCACGCGTGAGCTTGCCCTCGCCGTCATAGATCGGGAAGTAGCGCTGGTTGGTGAGCATGGACTCGCAGATGATCTCGTGCGGGACCTTGAGAAACTCCTCATCGAAGGTACCGACGAGCACCGTCGGCCACTCGCAGAGGTTGATGACCTCCTCAAAGACCTTCTTGGGCGTATCGACATGGCAGCCGGGACGGGCAGCCTCGACCTCGGCGATACCGGCGAGGATGGCCTCACGACGACGCTCGGCGGAAAGCACGCCGGCGTCCTCGAGCACCTGCTCGTAGACGGCGGGGCTGGCAACCACATGGTCGCCAGGGCCAAGTACGCGATGACCACGCGTGGTGTTGCCGCTCGTCACGTCGGCAAACGACACGGGCACAACATCCTCGCCCAAAAGGCAGCAGATCCAGCGGACCGGACGAACAAAGGTCGCATGCTCGTGACCCCAGCGCTGAGAGCGGTAGTTGGGCCACTGAAGGCCGGCGATGGTCTTCTCGCACAGAGCGGTCAGAATCGGCGTAGCCGGTGCGGAGGGAATGTTCTTCTCGGCGAACACATACTCGCGACCGTCAGTGTCCTCGCGACGGACCAGGTCCTCGGCAGCCACACCGCACTTGCGGGCAAAGCCCTGGGCGGCCTTGGTGGCGTTACCGTCAGCGTCGAAGGCAATGTTGGCCGCGGGGCCACGCTTGACCTCGTGAACCTCATCGGTCGCGGTGGCGACGTCGGCAACGAGTGCAGCCAGGCGACGCGGACTCGAGATCACGCGGACCTCGCCGTGGGCCAGACCGGCCTCGTCGAGACCCTTGGCGATCATGGTGCCAAGCTGCTTGACGGCATTGTTCAGCGGTGCAGAGGGCATTTCCTCCGTACCGATCTCAAACAGGAAATCCTTAGCGTCTGCCATGGCTTACGCCACCTCGCCTTCCTGGTCGGCATTCTCGTTGACTCCGGCGACCTCGGCCATGTAGGCCTCGCAGCACGCCTTGGCGACGGCGCGGACGCGCAGGATGTAGTTGGCACGCTCGACCGCGGACAGCGCGCCACGGGCATCGAGCAGGTTGAAGGCGTGGCTGCACTTCATGACGCAGTCGTACGCCGGCAGCGGAAGCTTGCGCTCCAGGCAGGAGTGGCACTCGGCCTCGTAGTCGTCAAACTTCTGACGCATCATCTCGACGTTGGCGACCTCAAAGTTATAGGCACTAAACTCGCGCTCGTTCTCGAGGAACACGTCGCCATAGGTCATGGGCGTGCCGTCGGGCAGGTAGCTCCACACCAAGTCGTAGACGGAATTGACGCCCTGCGCATACATGGCGATGCGCTCCAGGCCATAGGTGATCTCGACGGGCACGGGGTCGACCTCGATGCCGCCCACCTGCTGGAAGTACGTAAACTGCGTGACCTCCATGCCATTGAGCCAGACCTCCCAGCCAAGGCCCCAGGCGCCGAGCGTCGGGCTCTCCCAGTCGTCCTCGACAAAGCGGACGTCATGGTCGTTGGGGTCCAGACCGATAGCGGCAAGAGACCCCAGGTAAAGCTCCTGGGCGTTGACCGGAGAGGGCTTGATAAGCACCTGGAACTGATAGTAGTGCTGCATGCGGTTGGGGTTCTCGCCGTAGCGGCCGTCGGCGGGACGGCGGCAAGGCTGCGCATAGCAGGTGCGCCACTCGGCGGGACCGAGCGAGCGCAGCGTGGTCGCGGTATGGAAGGTACCGGCACCGACCTCGGAGTCATAGGGCTGCATAATGACGCAGCCCTGCTCGCCCCAGTACTGCTGGAGACGCAAGATGATGTCTTGGAAGGAAAGCGATGAAGCGTTCATGCCTCTAATATCCCCTCGTCGAAACGATTACACGGTTAGGTACTGTACTATAGCGGTTTTTAGTCGATAGCGCCGATGCGGTTGAGCGGCCAGTAACGCACGAGCGCCACGGCGATCAATTCGGAGCGGTCGACCGGGCCAAAGTAGCGGGAGTCAGCAGAGTTCTCGCGGTTGTCGCCCATCACCCACACGCACCCGTCGGGAACGGTGTAGGGATAGCTTACCTGAGCGCCGGGCGCTTGGACCGAAAGTGGCCAGCTCATGCCCGTCGTATAGTCCTCGTCGAGCGCTTGGCCGTCAACGACCACCTTGCCATCCTGCAGGTCGACCGTCTGGCCGGCCGTGGCAATAACACGCTTGACAAGAACATCATGCTCGGAGGTGCCATCGGGGTTGTGAAACACCACGATATCGCCCTGCTTGACGGGCTGACCGAGCTCGAGGCTCACCTTTTGTGCCAGGATCTGGTCGCCAATCTCGATCGTGTCCTCCATAGAGCCGGTGGGCACCACAAAGGGCTCGACCACAAAGGTGCGGATCAGGAAGGTGGCCACGAGCGCGATCGCGATGACCGCGATCCACTCAAAAGCGCCCCTCAACGCGGAATGTTGCGTAGGAACCATACTCACTCCTCGCTCTGCGAATACGAAGCGTCAAGGATCTCCTGCGCGTAAGCGCGCTCCTCGGGCGTGAGCCGCGCCGTCTCGATCAGATCGGGACGCCAGCGGCAGGTGCGCTCGATGGCGTTCTTGCGACGCCAGGCATCGACCTTGGCGTGATCGCCGCTCACAAGCACCGGAGGCACGCCCTCGCCGTTGAACTCGGCAGGACGGGTGTACTGCGCGTACTCGAGCAGGCCTCCATCCTCGGCGGTCGAGAACGACTCGTCGACGTTGCTCATCTCGTCACCAAGGGCGCCGGGGATGAGGCGTACGACAGCATCGGCAACGACCATAGCGGGAAGCTCGCCGCCCGTGAGCACGTAGTCGCCGATCGACAGACGCTCATCGGCATACGCATACGCGCGCTCGTCGACGCCCTCGTAGCGACTGCACACAAACAGCAGGCGCTCACTTTTGAGCAGGCGCTCGGCCACATGCTGCGTAAAGGGCTCGCCACAGGGGGTAAAGAACACCACAGTAGGCTTGGGACCCTCTGCGCTAATGGCCTCGATGGCCTCTGCGATAGGCTCGACCTTCATGAGCATGCCCTGCCCGCCGCCGTACGGCTCGTCATCGACGGTGCGATGGCGGTCGTGCGTCCAGTCGCGCAGGTTATACGCCTTAAAATCAAAAAGGCCGGCCTTGCGGGCGCGGCCCAAGATCGATGTGGACATGACGGGCTCAAACATCTCGGGAAAGACCGAAAGGGTCTCGATCAGCATGTTGTCCTCCCTACTTGTCCATATCGATCAGGCCGTCCATAACGTGGACGGAAATTGTTCCTGTGTCGGGAAGATCGAGCACAACCTGCTCGATCACGGGAATCAGTACCTCGCCGTACCGATCGCCCTCGACAACCCAAACATCGTTAGCGGGCGTCGACATGATCTCGACGATCGTGCCAAGCGAACCGAAGCGCTCGTCGACCACCTCGCGACCCATCAGGTCGGTATAGGCAGCGTCGAGCGAATCGAGCTCAAAATCGTCACGATTTGCCAGCACGTAGCATCCCGTG
Source organism: Collinsella sp. (assembly GCA_036298675.1). Taxonomy (GTDB): domain Bacteria; phylum Actinomycetota; class Coriobacteriia; order Coriobacteriales; family Coriobacteriaceae; genus Collinsella. The sequence continues at coordinate 58,623 of JAXJIO010000002.1, forward strand.
ATGCCCTCGGCGGCCGTCAAGTCGTCAATGCCCTCAAACGAGACCAGATCGCCATCGCCCGTATCGGTGACGGACACGACCGTGCAAAAGCGGTCGCGCTTGAGCGCCGGCGGCGTCAGGGCGACGCGCATACCAAGCTCTAATACAGAAGGAAGCCCCCGCAGCGGCTGCGCGAGGACCTCCCCCTTCCTTCCGTGCGGCTTGACCACACGGGCGATGTTTTTGTACTGGGACCTCAAGGTCCTAGCCCAGAACCTCTACCTCGACAGCAGTGTCGAGGCGAGCGGCCAGTGCACGGGCGAGCGTGCGAATGGCCTTGATGGTACGGCCACGACGGCCGATGACCTTAGCGACGTCATCCTCGGCGACCGAAACCTCAATCGTAGAGGCGTCGTCACCATCGATGACCTCAAGGCTTACGGAATCCGGGTCGTCGACGATCTGAACAACGAGATATTCGACGAGATCGGCGATGCGATCTGAGAGCATTGCCTCACCCTCGAGCTGTGCAGCGTCAACCTCAGGCACGATTTACTCCTCGGCGCCCTCAGCGGCCTCAGCGGCAGCCTTAGCGGCCTCGGCCTCTTTGGCAAGCTGCTTCTTGGACTTCTTGACGACGGTCTCGGTCTTCTCGCCCTCGTTGGCGGCCTTGACCAGAGCGGCGACGGCGTCGGTGAGCTGAGCGCCCTTGGACTGCCAGTCGGCGATCTTCTCGAGGTCGAGGTTGATGGTCTTGGGGGCGGTCATCGGGTTGTAGCGGCCAACCTCCTCGATGATACGACCGTCACGCGGGGCGCGGGAATCGGCGACGACGACACGGTAGTACGGACGCTTCTTAGCGCCGTGACGAGCAAGGCGAATCTTGACTGCCAAAGGAAACTCCTCCAACCAAGCAGCTTTAGGCTGCAACTACAAACAAACAGTTGAACATAATACGCCATCGACGCGGGCAGGTGAAGTCCGTGAGACCAACTTCTTCGGTGTAGTCGAGGGCAAATCCATATCTTAGACAAGAATTCGGGATTTGCAAGCACATACACGCACCCCACATGAGCTGCGCGGTATACTCATGACATGGAAAGACGCGAACATACATACGGTTATGAGGATGCCATAGGCGTCACGCCGCCTCCCTGGACGGGTCCGGCGGTGGGTCTGATGGACCTCGATGCGTTTTTTGCGAGCGTGGAGATGCTCGATCATCCCGAGTGGCGTGGAAAGCCGCTCATCGTGGGCGGAGACGCCGATTCGCGTGGCGTCGTGTCCACGTGTTCGTATGAGGCGCGTCGCTTTGGCGTGCACTCTGCCATGGCCTCGGCCGAGGCACGGCGCTTGTGCCCGCAAGCCATTTGGACGCACGGGCACTTTGATCGCTACCGCGAGGTGAGCACGCAGGTCATGGCGATTCTCGCCGACGAGACCCCGCGCGTTGAGCGCGTATCCATCGACGAAGCCTTTATCGATATCACACCGGGTCGCTTTGCGCCCGAAGACCCGCTGCTGGTTGCGCGGCGTATAAGCGACCGCGTGGCAACGCTGGGAGTAACGTGCTCCATTGGCGTGGGCTGCAACAAGACGGTCGCAAAGATCGCAAGCGAGCGGGATAAGCCGTTTGGACTGACCATCGTGCGCCCCGGAACCGAGCAGCGCTTTTTGGCCGCGCTGCCGGTATCTGTCATGAGCGGCATCGGACGCTCGGCCGAGGAACGGCTGCGCCGCATGCGCATCTACACGCTTGGCGAGCTGTCACGCGCACCGGAATCCACCTTGTCCTCTATTTTTGGTGTCAACGGCGAACGCATGCGCCAGCGTGCGCTGGGACTCGAAATCTCCGAAGTCACGAGTCTCGATGAAGAGCGCGAGGTCAAGTCGGTCAGCAATGAACGCACCTTTGCTAAAGATTTGACTGAGCGTGGGGATATTGAGGCGGCGATTGCGCTGTTGGGAGAGTCAGTGGGACGCCGTCTGCGCCGTCAGGGGCTGACGGGTGCCACGGTAACGCTCAAACTCAAGTATTCGTATGGCAGCGGGCGTACGGCACAGCGCCGGCTGCCTCATCCGACCGACGATGAGAACATCTTCGTGGCGGTTGCGCTCGAACTGCTCGACAACATCTGGCAGGAAGGCATGCATGTTCGCTTAGCGGGCATCGGCATGAGCGACTTCGACCACCAAGGCGGCATCCAGACCGACCTGTTCTGCGAGATCGATGACCGCGGAGCCCAATCCAGCGACCGCCGCGACCTCTCCGTCGCCATCGACGCCGTCCGAGACAAATTCGGCGACAGCGCCCTTTCCTTCGGCCGCCAATCCCGCTTCAACGATTAGTCCCTGAGGCAAAAAGAAAGCCGGGCAGGTGCGGAAAACCGCAACTGCCCGGCGATATGCGTGAGGATAGCTAAACCCCGTCTCAAATGAGCTACTAGAGGAGGTTGAGGGGGAGCTGGGGGGCGTCTCCCCAGAGTTTCTCGAGGCGGTAGAAGTCGCGCGCTTCGGGAGTGAAGACGTGGACGACAACCGAACCATAGTCCATGAGCATCCAGGTCTTCTGCTCGCGGCCCTCGATGGAGAACGGATGCTCGCCGCAAGCCTCGGCGACCTTCTCCTCGATCTCGTCGACAATTGAATCAACCTGGCGGTTGTTGGTACCGGTGGCAAGCACAAAGTAGTCGCATACGTCGGAAAGCTCGGTCAGGTCGAGCACCTGAACGTCCTCGCCCTTCTTGTCGTAGGCGGCCTGCGCGGCGGCGCGGGCGACATCCTCGGCGGCGACACCGCTCGCGGACAGCGAGGCGGCAGTGCGGTCGGACGTGGCGACGAAGCTCTTGTGCTCCACACCTTCAAGAATCTGCTCGTCGGTCATGGTCTCGTCGTCCATGGAATACCTCTTTCTAGACAGCCCGAGCTAGCGCAGCTGGGCGTAATGGTTGTAAATCGTAATAGCTGTGGGATAAAGATAGCGCCCAGACTGGATCACATAGACCAAACCCTGCGCAAAACAGGAGAAGAACAACTCATCGAGCGTCGACTCCCCCACCATCTTGCGCAGCGCATGCGCATAGTCGCCGTGGCGGTTGGGCTCGATGGCATCGGCCACAAAGACCACCGTATCGAGCGGCGTCATGTCGCAGGCACCCACGGTGTGACGGTCGACAGCCTGGAAAACAGCCGGCGACAACTCGGGGAAAAGCTGCGGAAGCTCATAGGCGGCAACAGGACCATGCAAAAGCGGCGTCGCGGCGGAAGGAGAGCCGGCAATCTTAATGCCGTAATGCAGAGCGCGCGTAACCAGCTCGTCGTCGGAGAGCACTTTGTCCCAGTCGTGGATCAGACCGGCAGCAGCGGCATCAAAGCGGTCAACGCCGTAGACCTCGGCCAGATGAAGTGCGGTCTCGGCAACACCCAGCGAATGCACATAGCGCTTGCGCTTATCCTTCATGCGAACATCGAGCAGCTCTTGGATGCGCTTGAGCAGTGCGCGCTCATCGCCCTCAAACTGATCCTCTACCGACAACGTAGACCCCCATCACTCAAAATCTTCTTGGCCCAAATCGGCATATAGCCTGCGTTTGCGAATGTAGCCGAGCACGGACTCGCTCGTAAGATAGCGCACGCTCATGCCGCGGGCAACTCGCTTACGAATGTTCGTCGAGCTGATCGCCAGCGCCGGAATCTGAATATAGCGCACGTCGAACGGCAGCCCCGACTCTTTGATTCGGGCACGCGCCGTACCGATATCAAAGCCCGGTCGCGTCGCCGCAATAAAGGTAGCAAGCTCAGCAATTCGTTCGGCATCATGCCAGGTCACAATATCGATAATCGCGTCGGCGCCCGTAATAAAGTAGAGCTTTACCTGCGGCGGGTAAAAGTCGCGAAGGGCATGAAGCGTATCAGCCGTATAGGTTACGCCCGGGCGGTCGATCTCGAACCGGCTCGCCAAAAAGGCCGGGTTCGCGGCGGTGGCGAGGACCGTCATGGCATAACGGTCCTCGGCAGGCGTCACCGGCTTGTCAAGCTTAAAGGCAGGCGTGCCCGCCGGCATAAAGAGCACGGCATCCAAGTCGAGGGACTCACGCGCCTGCTCAGCGGTCACCAGGTGCCCGTAATGGATGGGATCAAAGGTGCCACCCATAATGCCGAGCCTAAACTCCTGCCCGTCCTCTAGAGGAAGCTCGGGCAGACCGATTCCACCGCGCAGCGACATGGCTTACTCGCCCTCCGAGGTCTCGGCATCGTCCTCGGCATCCGCCGCATCGACAACCTCGACGCCCTCATCCGCAGCATCGGCCACGTCAATGGCTTCAACGGCAACGTCCTCGCCAGCATCCTCGAGCTCCTCGTACTCCGAGAAGTCTTCGGCGCCCTCAAAGTCAAAGGCGCGCTGGCAAATGCGGACCTCGTCGCCCGCACGGCAACCGGCCTTCTCGAGCGCGTCGTCAACACCCATACGCGCAAACTTATGCTGCAGGTAAATGACGGCTTCCTCGTTTTCCCAGTCGGTCTGGATGACCATACGCTCAATGGCACGACCGACCACGCGGAAGGCACCGGGCTCTTCCTGAACAATGCGGAAACGCTTCTCACGCTGCAGGCGACGGCGCTCCCACTCATCGTCGCGCAGAACGACCGGCTCATCCGAGACAGCCAACTCGGCGCGCAGCTTAGCCACCTGCTCGCCCACGGCAAGCATCAGCGTGTTGAGGCCTGCGCCCGTCACGGCAGACACGGCAAAGAACATATGTCCATCGTCGAGCGCTGCGCGCTTGAGGTCGGCAATCTTGTCGGCCGTGCCCGGCGCATCGCACTTGTTGGCAACGACGATCTGCGGACGCTCCGAAAGCTCGGCGCCATACTGCTCGAGCTCGCGGTTGATGATGTGGTAATCCTCGACCGGATCGCGATCCTCAAAACCACCCGTCATGTCGACGACGTGCATGATCAGGGCCGTACGCTCAATGTGGCGCAGGAACTGGTGACCCAGGCCCTTACCCTCGCTCGCGCCTTCGATAAGACCGGGGACGTCGGCAACGACGTAAGAATATTCACCGGCACGCACCATGCCGAGGTTCGGCACGAGCGTGGTAAACGGGTAGTCAGCAATCTTGGGACGGGCGGCACTCATGCGCGCGATGAGCGATGACTTACCCACGGAGGGAAAGCCCACGAGCGCGGCATCGGCCATAAGCTTCATCTCGAGCTCGATCCAGTGCTCCTCGGCCGGTTCGCCCAACTGGGCAAAGGCCGGAGCGCGACGCACCGACGTCACAAAGTGCGTGTTGCCCAGACCGCCGGCACCGCCGGGCGCCACGACGACGCGCTCGCCGTCGTGCACCAGGTCGGCAATCTCAAACATCGGGGTCTGCGTCTCGGGATCGAGCTCGCGCACCACGGTACCCATAGGGACCTTGAGAATCAGGTCCTCGCCGCTCTTGCCGTTACGACGGGCACCCTGCCCGTGCGTGCCGCGCTCGGCGCGAAAGTGATGCTTAAAGCGGTAATCGATCAGCGAAGACAGCTGGGCATCGGCCTGGATGACGACATTGCCGCCACGACCGCCGTCGCCGCCATCGGGGCCGCCCTTGGGGACAAATGCCTCGCGCCTAAACGACATGCATCCGGCTCCGCCGTCGCCGCCGCACACGTTAATGCGGCTGATATCGGTGAACTGTGACAACAGAATCGCCTCCTACAAAAAAGAGGGAGACCCTTGAATCCTAAAACTCAAGTGCCTCCCACATATGTGCTCTATGAAGGGTGAATTACGCGTTCGCGAGCGGGCGTACGCTGACCCTGTGCTTGATACCCTTGTGGAACTCAACGGTACCGTCGACCAGCGCGAACAGCGTGTCGTCCTTACCACGGCCAACGTTCTCACCCGGGTGGATGTGCGTGCCGTGCTGACGGACGAGAATCGTGCCCGTGGTTACCGTCTGGCCGGCATAGCGCTTCGTGCCAAGGCGCTGACCGCGGGAGTCACGGCCATTACGGGAGGAACCGAGTCCTTTTTTGTGTGCCATTGTGTATACCTACTCTTTCGTTACGAGTGTAATCTACTCGGCGACGGGAGCCTCGGCAACAGCCTCAGCCTCTGCCTTGACAGCCTTCTTGGCGCGGGAGGTAGCCTGAACCTTCACGATCTTCAGCTTGGTGAGCTGCTGACGGTGACCCTTCAGACGACGATAGCGCTTGCGCTTGTGGAACTTGAAGACCAGCTGCTTCTCGCCCTTGAACTGCTCAACGATCTGAGCGGTAACCTTGGCCTTGGCCAGCTTGTCGGGATCGGTGACGATCTTCTTACCATCGTTGAGGAAGATAACCGGCAGGGTGACCTTGTCGCCCTCATTGCCCTCGATCTTCTCGACGGTGATGACATCGTCGGTGGCGACCTTGTACTGCTTGCCGCCCGTGTTAACGATTGCGTACATGTTTACTTGCCCTTCATGCATCAGTTAGTGCAACAGCTGAATATAGTAGCAGGCGAAAATACCCCCGTCAACGAGTATGTGGAGCAAATCCACAAGTTCGCACAGGTATGGGGCTGACGAGTCGGCCCTCGTCGTCCTCGCATGCTTGATTCTGACGCTCGACATCGTAGGAGCAGATGGTCACGAGGTCTTGCATACCGGTGGAAACAATAGGTGCATCCACGCCCGGGGTCAAGCCCTGCAACAAAACATCAGCAGCAGAAAGCAAAATTTCCGGACGCATGGAGCCCTCGTTGTCGGCATGGGTGTCGAGCATGAGCACCAAATGGTCCGGGCGCTCCCCCGCCGTGAGCTCATAGCCCACGAGCGTGTGATCCAAATCCAAGCGCTTGCTCTTTTTGCCGCGCGCGTAGTCGATGCCGTGGCCCGCGCGCAGCGTGTCGATCGCACGACGCACCTCGTCGGCGCTTACGGGCGCCTCGGGATCCAAGTGCAGGTCGATGCGATACGACAGGCGCGTGAGCTGCGCCGTCAACGCCGGCGTGCGCACGTCGATGTACGCCGCCTCGATGGGCGCCAGATCGGCCGGAGACGCCGCAGCCAGGCGCCCAAATGCCTCGTCGAGCGCCACGAACTCGGTCATAAACAGGTCATACCACTCGCAGGTCGACGACGTACCCACCGGCAGCGCCGAAGAGAAGCCCACGCGCATGTGCGGAGAGAAGCCCTGCGTGACGGCATAGGGAAGTCCCGCACGGCGCACGATGCGCTCAATGGTATGGATTACTTCGAGATGGCCCAGGTACTTAAGGCGATCGCGCTTGCCATAGCGAACACGAAGCCTAAAGAGCGAGGGGTTGTCGGTCAGGCGCTCACTCATGCGCGATCACCCATCAATACATTCTTGGCGTGGAGCGTGGGGCAGATCCCGCAGCCGGTGCACGACGTGCGGGTACAGTCGGGAGTCGTGACGCCCTCGAGCGAGCGACGGTACTCGCGCTCGAGGAAGCCGCGCGTGCAGCCGGGGCTCACGTGCTCCCACGGCAGGCGCCAGTCCAACTCGTAGGGCAGGTGCACGAGCTCATTGAGGTCGATGCCGTTTTTGGCAGCAGCTTCCTTCCAGTTATCGAGCGAGAAATGCTCTACCCAGGCGTCAAAGCGAGAGCCCGAGCGCCAAGCATCGATGATGACGGGCGTCATGTCACGACCGGCGCGGGAAAGCGCGGCCTCGATGAGCGAGGTCTCGGCATCGTGGTAATGCACGCGGACGGCACGGTTGCGAACGCTCGTGATAAGCAACTTCTGGCGACGCTTGACGTCGTCGTAGTCGAGCTGCGGGCACCACTGGAACGGCGTGGCAGCCTTGGGGATAAAGACCGAAACCGAAATGGACACCGAGATCGAGCCGCGACGAGCCTTGGGCACCACGGAACGACCGAGCTCCAGCACGTGATCGGCCAGATTGGCGATGGCCACGATGTCCTCATCGCGCTCGCCGGGAAGGCCCATCATAAAGTAGAGCTTCATGCGGTTCCAGCCGGCCTCGAAGGCCGCCTTGGCCGCACGGTCCAGGTCCTCCTCGGTCACGTTCTTGTTAATGATGTCGCGCATGCGCTGGCTGCCGGCCTCGGGCGCGAACGTCAGGCCGCCCTTCTTTTCGCCGGCGACCGACTCGGCCATATCCACGCCAAACGAATCCAGGCGCTGCGACGGAATAGACACGCGTATACCCGTATCCTCCAGGCGACGGTTGAGCCTGCCGAGCACGTCGCGAATGCAGGAGTGGTCGGTCGTGGAAAGCGAGGTCAGCGACACCTCGTCATAGCCGGTCTTTTCCAGACCCTGAATCACCGACGAGACGATCTGGTCGGCCGAGCGCTCGCGCACCGGGCGATACGTCATGCCGGCCTGGCAAAAACGACAGCCGCGGGCGCAGCCGCGCAGGATCTCGATAGACAGGCGGTCGTGAACCAGCTGTGCATAGGGCACGCACGACTGCGACAGCGGATTCGTGGCGCCGAAATCCTCGACGACGCGCTTGTAGACCACGGTCGGCGCATCCTTGCCCTCACGCGGCACGGTGTAGCCATGCGGCGAGCAGGGCTCGTCGTGACGAACCTCATAGAGCGACGGCACGTAGTTGCCGGCAATGGATGCAAGCTGCTCGACAATCTGCGCGCGCGGGACCCCTTCGTCACGCAGGCGGCGATGCAGCTGGCAGGTCTCGAGCAGCGATTCCTCGCCCTCACCGATGAGGATGGCATCGAAGAAGGCCGCGTACGGCTCGGGGTTGTACACCGAGGGACCGCCGGCGATGATGATTGGGTCGTCTTCACCTCGGTCGGCCGCTAACAGCGGAATGCCAGCGAGGTCCAAAGCCTCGAGGAAGTTCGTCACCGCCATCTCGTGCGGCACATGCAGACCGACGATATCAAACGAAGCGACCGGCGCTGCACCCTCGAGCGATAGCAGCGGAATACCCGCCTCGCGCATGGCGTCGCCCATATCGGGCCACGGCACATAGCCGCGCTCGCAGGAGATGCCCTCGGCCTGGTTAAGGATGTTGTAGAGGATGGCGATGCCCTGGTTGGGCAGACCGACCTCGTACACATCCGGATAGATCAGGCAGCAACGGTAGTCGGCATCGGCCTTGGAAAGCGTGCCCCACTCGTGATCGATATAGCGGCTCGGCTTCTCGACCTTGGCGAGCAACGGCTCAATTAAATGAAAACAGTCTTGGTATGCAACGCGCAACGGAAAACCCCTAAGCAGCGAGATCGGATGCGTCTTGGTAGGACGCCATAGGACGGGTAGCGCCCGCGACCGTGGTCACCAGATCGCGAACGCGGGAGAACGTGGCAGTGACCACCTCGTTGGCACGGCTGTAGTCGACATCGCGCTCGTAGAGCGAAACAAGCGCACGGCCCATGCCGTAGGTGCCCGCGGCAGCAGTGAGCGCCTTGACGGCAAACCCAATATGCGGCGTCTGTTTGACGAGCGCGCGGGTGACCGCGCGGATCACAAGACCGCCGGCAAGCACGCCCGCGACCTCGTAGCCGCGCTCAGGCTTAATGCCGCGTCCAAAGACGGCAGCGAGCTCAAAGAGCATGCCCACCTGCGCCAGCGCCATAACGGGATAATCGGCGCCCGGCAAAAACACCAGCGCACCGGTCGCCATATTGGTGAGCGCGCACGAGGTGATGATACGATTGGCCGCCGCGATGCGCATGAAGGCAAAGTTCGCCGCAAAAGCCGTTTCCTTGTCGGTGCGATCGAGAATCCAGCGAGCAAGCGTCTCGAGCAGATACGTCTTATCGGTTGCCGCCACCACGCCGAGCATGGGCGTGGACTCCTCGATAAACGGCACCTCCACAGCAGACTCGGCAAGCACGCACACGGGCGCGCCGGCGATCACGAGCTCCTGCACGGCACTCTCCAAGCGGTCGGAACCACACGAGAGCACCAGCACCACATCGGTATCGGTCTTTGGGGCAATTCGCTCCTCCCCCAGACGCTCGACGCGCACAATGCCCGAGGTCGTCTGCGGCACAAAGGCGTCACGCACCGTCTCGGCCAGAAAGCGCGAGGCGGACGAATCCAGATAGACCGAGACGCGCACCGGCGTATCGGAATCCTTCTTAACGGACGCGCCCATCTTAAAAGCGCGGGTCAGCTTATCTACGGGAATTTTCATAGCAAACCCCTCCAGCGGTTACGCGGCGCCCGAACGATGCCGCCATATGGATTGTACGATACCCACCGTCAGCAGCTGAATCATCATCGAAGACGAACCGAAGCTAATAAACGGTAGCGGAATACCGGTAATCGGCATCATGCCGATGCACATGCCGATGTTTTCGAAAGTCTGGAACGCCCACATGCCAACGATGCCCACACACGAAAGACGCAAAAACAGCGACTCGCACTTAAAGGCGACGCGAATCGTCGAAAAGATCAGCAGCACGTAGAGGCACAGGAGCAAAAAGGAACCGCAAAAGCCAAAGGTCTCGGACAGAAAGGCGAAGACGAAGTCGGTGTGGAACTCAGGCAGAAAGCCGCCGGCCGACTGCGTCGCATGCCCCAGGCCCTTACCAAAGAAGCCGCCCGAGCCAACGGCGATAAGCGACTGCTGCAGGTTGTAGGCATCGTCCGAATCGGCATTATCGGGGTCGATAAAGACCGTCAGACGGTTCATCTGATACTGCTTGATGAGCACATCGTGGCCGAGCAGCGAATCAAAGACCGAATCGAGCGCCAGGACGAGGGCCACCAGGCCCACGAGCAGGGCCAGGGTCGACAGCACCCATTCGCGGCGTGCACCGCTCATGCAAATGACGATGGCGCCCGAAACCAGCACGACCAGGCCCGAGCCCAGGTCGCCCATGGCGACGACGGCCAAAAACGGAATGGACAGCATGCCGCAGAGCTTGACGTAGTCGCGAACGGTATCGATGCGACCGTTATACTGCGAGCCAAGCGTAGCAATAAAGAAGATGGTGATGAGCTTGGCAAGCTCAACCGGCTGGAATGTCAGGCCGATACCGGGAATCTTGATCCAGCCCGTCATGCCCAGACCGCCCGTATAGGACAGACCCGGAATCTTGGGCGAGAAGATCACGATCAGGTCGATGACGAGCAACGCCGTCGAGAAATTGGAAATACCGCGCAGGTCGGTACGCCAGACCAGCACCGCCAGCACCGCCCCGATGCCAATTCCCAGAAGATGGCGTGAAAACGATGCATCGGCCTTAAACTGCGAAGCCGACCAGATAATGATGGCACCGTAGGCGACGAGCGCCACAGTAGCCACGAGCACACCGATATGCACCTTTTGGCGAAACGTGCCGCGCGAGGCCGAAAGTTGCTTGTTGACGCGGTCCAGGCTGCTGCGAGAGCCGGTCTTGGTTGAACGGAACAGATCCGCCGGAGAAAAATCCATCGCAACCTCCTATCGAACCGAAGAATCGCCCGAGGCCGAAGAGGTATCGGGCTCGTCATAAATCACGCCGAGCACGTCGCGCACGACATGCATCGCGGTATCTGAGCCGCCGCCGCCCTGCTCCAGGACAGTAGCGATGACATACTTGGGGTCATCGGCCGGCGCATAGGCGCAGAACCACGCGTATTCGTCCTCGCCACTTTTCTCGCCCGTGCCCGACTTGCCGTATACCTGCGGCGTCAGGGTGCCAAAGTGAGCCGCCAGGGACGTCGATGCCGTGTAAATCACGTCGTGCATACCGTTGCGAACAAGAGCCAAATCCGAATCGCTGTTGATCTTGGCCTCCAGGCGCTTCTTCTTGCCCTTGCCGTTGTACTTATAGGCATCGCCGTCGCCATCGCGCGACACGGCAGACAAAAACACGTGAGGCACGTACTGTTTGCCGCCGTTGGCAAGACCCATATAGGCGCACGCCATCTGCAGGGGCGTCACCAGGATGTCGCCCTGGCCGATGGCGATGTTGGTCATATCGCCGGCATTCCACTTGCGGTCCTCGGCAGAGGCGTCGGTGAAGTACGACTCTTTCCACTCGGCATCGGGAATACGGCCCGCGCCCTCACTCGGCAGATCGATACCGCAGGTCTTGCCTAGGCCCCAGCGACGAAAGACCTCCTGCAAGCCCTCGGGATGTTGCTCGTCATAAAAGAACGCCTTGCCCATGTCGTAGAAGACAGGGTCGCACGAGTTGGCGATACCCGACTGCAGCGTCATGGTGCCGTGGCCGGAATGCAACCAGCAGTACTTGCCCCACGACTTGCCCAGACCCGTCCAATAGCCCGTGCAGTTGGTCGTCTGCCCCGACGTGTAGGTTCCAAACTCAAGACCGGCCAGTGCCGAGAGCGGCTTGATGGTCGAGGCCGACATGTACTGTCCGCTAATGGCGCGGTTGAGCAGCGGGTGCGAACCCTTGTCATCATTGAGCTCGGTCCACACGTCATTTGAGACGCCGCCGATAAAGACGGACGGATCGAACTTGGGCTGGCTCGCCATGCCCAGGATCTCGCCATTGTTGGGATCGAGACACACCACAGCGCCGTTGCCGGCATTGCTGTAGCCAGTGGTCTTGGCAAGCTCGATAGCGCTCGCCAGCGCCGTCTCGCAGGCCTGCTGGATCTTAAGGTCGAGCGTGAGCTTAATGTCGGAGCCGGCCTTCGCAGGCACGGCACCGGCCTGACCGGTCACATTGCCCGAGGCATCGACCTTGACGGTCTGCTCGCCACGAATACCCTGCAGCAGGTTTTCGTAGTAGCTCTCAACGCCCGCCTGGCCCACGATATCGCCCGACTGGTACGTAATCTTGCCAGCAGAAGCATCATCATCGCCAGAGGTTTTCTTATTCTGGGCCTCGAGCTGCTCGGAGGTAATGGTGCCGGTATAGCCCAAGATATGGCATGCCGTCTCGCCATATGGATACTGGCGCTCGGTACGCTCGGCAATCTTGACGCCCGGGAACTCGCCGGCGTGTTCCTTGATATAGGCAACCGTGGAGCGACGGACGTCCGTCGCGATGGTATGCAGGCTCTGAGCGCCCTCTGTATTGTCCTGAATATTGCGAAGGACCGCCACATAAGGCATTCCAAGCACGTTGGCAAGATGGCGAACCAGAACCTCATCCTCGGCAAGGTCGCGGTAGGCCACGACAGCAAGTGAGGGACGGTTCTGGACAAGCGCCACGCCATTGCGGTCGAGGATGCGGCCGCGCACAGCGGGTGTGGTAACGGTGCGAGTCTGATTGCTATTAGCCTGCTTCTCGTAATAGTCCGACGAGACCATCTGCATGCCCCACAGCTTGACGGCGAGCGCCGCAAACATCGCGCCCACACCCGTGGTGAGGATGGAAAAGCGGCCCTTAAAGGCGGTCGCCGCGGTATTGCCCTCGCCCTCGGTGGCGCGTGGGGCCGTTCCATGCTGCGTATCGTAGGTAAAACGGGAATCGCCACGACGCATGACGACCAGCGCGACCACGATGGCCACAACCAGCACGATACCGGCGATAATAACCGTCATCTGGGAAGACATCTACGGGCCTCCCCTATTTGAGCTTGCGGGTCTTGGGCTTAAAGCGCATACCCGTCTGGCGTCCGCCACGTGCGGAGAATCCATAGCCGGACTGCGGCACGACGCCGGACATCAAAAACGGAATGGCAACCAGACCCGTCAGGATCGAAGACGGCAACGCATGCCCAAAGATCGCCACGACAAAGCTCGTCTCCAAACCCATAAACAGCAAGATGATGCTGTAGATCACATTAATGACGAGCGCAAAGGCGCCCACGGTGATGCCGCGCGCACTCGGAGTACCGCCCGTCTGACCGACGGCGCTGTGCACCAGGGCAAAAGAGCCCACGGTCAGCAGGAGCGACATAACGCCCACCGGCACGGCAGCGGACAGGTCATAAAACAAGCCGCTGCAAAAACCGCACACGACGGCACGGGTCGGGTCGCCCGAGAACACGCTTAGGCACACCAGGATAATCATGAAGTTGACGCGACCGCCCGCAATGGAGATCTGCGGTGCCAGGCCTGCCTGCAGCAGCACGCACACGATGGCGGCGATCACAAACGTACGGGAGCTCATCCCCTGCTCGTGTAGATCCATGGACATGCCCCCTATTCGCTCGAGCCAGAATCGGTCGTCTCGGACGTGTCGGAACTGTCATCCGAGCTCTCGTCCTTCGTCTTGGTCGCAGCGTCGCGCGACGTTCCCTGCGGCGTGCTGTTGGCCGTACTCACGTCCTCATCCGAGGCCGATTGTTCGTCGGTCAGCGAGGTGATGACCAGCACTTCCTCGTTGTTCTCGGCCGTGGTCTGAGCGCGCACCACAATGGTGTAGTACACGTCGTTTGCCGATTTCTCAACCGACGAGACGGTGCCGAGCGGTAGACCCTTGGGGAACACGCCACCGATGCCCGAGGTCACGATGATGTCGCCAACCTTAACATCGGAGTCGACGCTCACGTACTCAAGACGCAGCGTGCCGTCAGCCTGACCCTGCAGCATGCCCTGGGCGCGCGTGTCCTGCACCATGGCGGATACGCCGGAGTTCTCGTCGCCAATCAGGCGCACGGTGGACGTTTTGGCCGAGACTTCGATGATCTGGCCGATAACACCGGCCGAACTCGTCACAGGCATGTTGATGGTAAGCCCGTCGGCAGAACCCTTATCAATCGTGACGGTCGAGGTCCAGGCATCGCCCGAGGCACCAACGATACGAGCTGCGGTCGATTTGAGGTTGTAGGTCGACTGCAGGCCGACCAGCCCCTCCAGACGCTCAGCGGTCTTTTGAGCCTCAGAAAGCTCGGCGACCTTAGAGGTCAGCTCCTCATTTTGCTTCTTGAGCTCGTCGAGCGTGTCCTGCGACGCCGTTAGGTTAGAGAACACGTTGCCAATCGCATTGAAGGGAGCCGCCACAGCCGAGCCCACAAAGCGCACCGGAGAGGTAATCGTCGTTACGCCCGAACGCACGGCATGAATCGGCCCTGCCTCGCCCTCGCGGATGTAAAACGTGAGCAGCAACACCGAAATCAGGCTGAAAACAATCAACGGGCGCATACCCGTTGATTGTCGCTTGGTATTCAGATTTGTGGAGAAACCCGAAGATCGTGCCAAATGGAATCCACCTTTTGGAAATTAAGCATTGGTCTGGACGAAGCCGCCATCAAACGCATTGGCCTCGAGCACGCGGGCGCAGCCGTTAACGACATTATCGAGCGCCGTGGGGCTGACGTTGACCGAAACACCGGTCTCATCGCGCAGGCGCACGTCGAGACCGCGCAGCAGCGCACCGCCACCGGTCAGCAAAATGCCGTAGTACATAAGGTCCGAGGCAAGATCGGGAGGCGTAGCGTCGAGTGCGTCCTTGACGGCCTTGGCCATCTCGTCGAGTGGCTTGTTGAGTGCGCGACGAATCTCCTCGCTCTCGATGCGCACGGTCTTGGGCAGACCGGTGATCACGTCGCGGCCGTTGACCTCGACGTCGAGCTCGTCCTTGAGCGGCACGGCGGAACCGACCTTGATCTTGATGTCCTCTGCCGTACGCTCGCCGATGGCCAGGTTGTAGGCATCGCGAACGTGCGTGAGGATGGCCTGGTCGAACTCGTCACCGGCAATACGGATGGACTGCGAGACGACGATGCCGCCCATAGCGATAACAGCGACCTCGGTGGTACCGCCACCGATGTCGATGACCATGGAGCCGGTGGGTTCCTCGACGGGCAGGTCGGCGCCGATAGCGGCGGCCATAGGCTCTTCGATCAGATAGGCCTGGCGGGCACCGGCCTGGATCGTGGCCTCAAAGACAGCTCGCTTCTCGACCGACGTGACGCCGGAAGGAACGCAGACGACAACGCGCGGACGCGGGGTCCACGGATAGCGCTTCTCGGACGCCTTGTCGATAAAGTAGCGAAGCATGGCCTCGGTAACATCGAAGTCGGCGATGACGCCGTCCTTCAGGGGACGAACGGCCACGATGTTGCCGGGCGTACGGCCGAGCATGCGCTTTGCCTCGATACCGACCGCCAGGATGCGCTCGTCGTTCTTGTCGATGGCGACAACAGAGGGCTCGCGGATGACGATGCCCTTGCCGCGCACGGAGACAAGCGTATTTGCGGTGCCGAGGTCGATGGCGAGATCGCCCGCATAGCTACCGAAGAACATATCCATCAAAGAAAACAACGCAACTCCTGATGTGTTGGATGATTGCTGGAAAACTACTAGTTCATGATACTAGCGCAAGCCCGGCACCTCACTTGCGGTGAAGCGCCGGGCAAAGCTAAATCCCATAAGGTCACTACTGGTTGTCAGCAGCCGAGAAATCCATATCGAGCGAGGAAACGGCCCAGCCGATATGGTTGTCAGAGCGCACGAATTTGACGGTGTACTCCTGCTCGCCGCCCTTGGACAGCGATGCCTTAACCTTGGCGGTCGTCTCGGTCATGGACTGATCCATGCCCTCGACGGACACGGTGGCGCCCTGCGGAATCGAGGAGATGATCATCGATTTGGCGTCCTCGGACAGGCTCGAGGCCAGGCAAGACTCGGCCTTTGCGGTGTCACCGTCGCCGGCAGCCTGGAACAGATCGGTGATAACCGACTCCTGCGAGGGGAAGCCAAAGCCGCGCGTGTAGGCAAAGCCCAGGCCGCCCGCGGCGATCAAAATGAGCAGAAGCAGCACGATGAAGACTTTGAGACCCGTGTGGCGATGGCGACGACGGACCTTGGCCTGCTTACGATCCTGACGGTCCTGCTGGACCATCTCGGACTCGGACAGCGTAAAGAAGCCGGTGTCCGAGGGATCGGGCATAAACTGACCGGTCGCGCCCGTAGGATCGAGCGGATCGACGGCAGGAGCGTCCATCGCGGGCGCCGGAGCCGTGGCCATAGCCGTCTGGGCAGACAGCGCGGCAAGCGAATCGTGCACGCGGGCAAGCTCATCGGCCTGCTCGGAGGTGAGCTGGTAGATGCCATCGGCAGTAGCGGCGTTAAAGGCGTCGAGTGCGTCGGAGGGGCGGCCGGCGGCAGAAAGTGCCTGACCCATGCCGGCGTTGAGCGCACGCGTGTCGTCGCGGGGGCCGGCAAAGTCGATAGCCGTGCGGTAGGTCTCCACGGCATCCGCCGGACGGCCGAGCTTAATGAAGCAACGACCAAGCTCGCCCAGTGCGGCGGCAGGAGCCGGATTGGCGCCGTCGATGGCAGCCTGACGGAAGGCAGTACCCGCGTTGGCATAATCGCCCGACTGGAACAGCGCATTGCCCAGGCCCAGATAGGCCTTGAACGGCGTGGCATAGGAAGCATCCTGCGTAGCAGCAGAGAACGCCTGGGCGGCCGTCGTGTAGTCGCCCACGGCGGCGAGCGCCTTGCCGCGGTTGGTGAGCAGCGCGCCGCGCTTGCCGTAGGTGCCGTCGTTGAGGGCGGCAGCATAAGCCTCGGCGGCCTCGGCATACATGCCCAGGTGCATCAAGGCGTTGCCACGAAGGTGATCGGCCTCGCCCATAATCTCATCGGGAGTCTTTGCCGCCCCAAGCATCTGGGCTGCAGCGGAAAAATCACCCGCGCGGTAAGCGGCGCGGCCCTGTTGGATCAGCTGGCTATTCAAGGAAGTCCCCTTTACTCGTGAACGATCTCGACATGGACGATCTCGTCGCCGGCACGCAGCTGCGAAATCACATCGAGACCCTCGACCGTGGTACCAAAGACGGTGTAACCGGAATCGAGGTTATGCTGGGCGCCCAGGCAGAAGTAGAACTGCGAACCCGCGGAATCGGGGTCCATGGAGCGTGCCATGGCAAGGGCACCATCGACATGGCTGTTGCGCGGATTGGTGGCAAACTCGCCCTTGATGCAGTAGCCGGGGCCACCGGTACCGGGCATGCCGTCGGGGCCCTCAAGACCAGCGGCGACGTCGGCGCCGGACATATCGCGGGTATTGGGGTCGCCGCCCTGGATGACAAAACCGGGCACATAGCGATGGAACTTAAGGCCATCATAGAAGCCCATCGTGGAAAGCTCGCAGAAGTTCGCGACATGAATGGGAGCGCCCTCGCCGTCAAACTTGACCTTGATGGTACCCTTCGACGTCTCGATAACGGCGCACTCGTCGCCGGCAAGCTGATACTCGGGCGTGTAGAGCTCTTTCTTAAAACCAAACATGTGGTTCCTTCCTCGTGCGTTTAAAGCATATTTGTACGAATTGTAGCAATAAGCATACGCTTACATCAATTGCGCACGTAGGTTATGCCGACTATGGCGAACTAATTTTGGGAACGCTGCTGCGGCTTCCAGGAGCCCACATTGGCGTCGTACTGGTTCAGCGCGCTGTTGCCGCCCTGTGCGATGGGCGCCAGGATATCGCTTTGGTGGGAACTCATCGACTCACCATCGGGAATGGCCAGCGAGATGTCCCAACTCTGGCAGATCACGTCGACGCGCTCGTACATCCACTCGGCAAGCTGCTTTAAGTGGGCGATGTCATCCGCATAGACCGTATCGTCCTGATACTTAAGGTTGTTAAGCTCATCTTGCGTCTTTTTGATCTGGTCGCGCAGGGCGTAGGCACTCTGCGACAGCTCCTGACGGGTGGACAGTGGCGTTCGAAGATAGCCATTGTTAAAAGAATCGATGACCTCGCCGATCTGGTCCTCGTCACCGTAGGACACGATGGTCTGATACAGACCGTCGAGCCTGGTATAGAGCTGATCATCGGTGAGCACAGTTTCTTCCTGGACCACCTCGGCAGAATCGTCCTGCTTGGTATCGTCCTCAGTCGCCTCGCCCTTTTGGCGCGTGGGGAAGGTCGTCTGCGCGGCCTGGCCAAACTGGTCATAGAAGCCAGGCATGACACCCATGGGATCGGCCGTCACGAACCAATACGCACCACCGCACACGACGGCAAGGATCGCGATGACGATGAGCGGCTTGGGGATATGACGCTTGTGCTTGTGATAGGCGTCCTCGTCGGGGTGCACCTTGCGCTTGGGTTTTTGAGCATCGTCGTGCAGGGAAACGGGCGTGGGAATGTCGACCTTGGGGATACCGAAATCCTTATCGAAAGCCGGCAGCACGCAAGTCTCATTGGGGTCGGCGGCATCCGAAAGAACCGCGGCAGCCGAGGCGGGCGCATGAGGCACCTCGGTATCGATCTGCTCTTGCGTTAGGCGCGGAAAGCCCGCCGTGCGGCCCGCTGCCAGGTCAGATGCGGCCGCGTCCTCGGAGAGGATACCCGGAGCGGGGCGTCCGCATTTGGGACACGTACGATCATGCGGAGAAAGACGGGCACCGCAGCCCTCGCAGAACACGAACTCGGTGTGCTCGGGGCCATCGCCCGGACCCACATAGGCGTTGCAGTAGGGGCAGAACGAGGCGCCGTCCTCGATAGTCTTAAGGCAATGCGGGCAGATCACGGCATCCTCTTTTCGAAGCAATTCAAACAATCGAGGTTAGAGCATAACATCGCCACGGCCCCACAGGAGCAAGGCACCAATTCAACATCGCCAGGGCGCGTAGTTACTTCTTCTTTTTGCTTGGCATCGAGACTTTGATGCCTTGGGCGGACTTGGTCACGCGAGAGCGCTTGGCTCCGGTACTCCTCTTTTTCTTGGGCTGGGCCTGGGCCACGCCCTCGAGTGCACGGGCCTCGGCCTCGCGAGCGGTGCGATCTTCGCGGCGCTGCGCCATGTCGGCGGCGACGCGCTTGGCAAAACGCTCGGCCGTCGAACCCGTCGAGCTCACCTTGCCGCCACCGCGACCCAGGTGGACGCGCACACCACGGCCAAAACCAGTTGCGGCATGACGACGACGCGGCTTGAGCGAATCAATCATCGTGGCGAGCTTAAAGAACACCGAGCAGGTAAAGACCACGATAACAGCCAAGATAACCATCTGGCCCATCGACAGGTTGGCAATAGACAGCAGCTCCGGGAATCCGATAACGCCCACCAGGATGCCGGCGACTACAAACACAAAGAGCACCACACGTAAGGGCGTGAGAGGCTGCGAGATGCGCCAGATTAGGCTGACGCTCGCCGCGCACGACGTAAGCAGGCACATCGTAGACAGCGTGAGCTGGCTAAAGCCAAACACGCGCGCCACAAAGATATCGAGCGCCGCAGCCAAAATGACCGCAATCGACGCCGGCAGTGCACGCTTGAGTACGTTGCTCAAAAACGCACCCTTCACACGAGCATTGTTGGGCTCCAGGCCCAACACAAAGCCCGGCGCGCCGATGCAGAAGAAGTTAATGAGCGTCATCTGGATGGGCTCGAAGGGGTACGGCGGCAGCGCGATACACAGCGCCGCCAGGCCCATCGAGAACAGCGTCTTGGTCAGGAACAGTGAGGCCGAACGCTGTAGGTTGTTGATGGAGCGACGGCCCTCGGCCACCACGGCGGGCATCGAGGCAAAATCGTTGTCGACGAGTACGATCTCGGCCACGTTGCGCGCGGCATCGGAGCCGGCCGCCATGGCGACGGAGCAGTCGGCCTCCTTGAGCGCCAGCACGTCGTTGACGCCGTCGCCCGTCATGGCCACGGTGTGCTCGCGGCGCTTGAGCGCCTGCACGAGCTCGCGCTTCTGCTGCGGGGTCACACGACCAAAGACATGGTAGCGGTCCACTGCGGCATCGAGCTTGGCCGGCGTATCGAGCGTCGTGGCGTCCACATAAGCGTCCGCCCCCGGCACGCCCACCACGCGCGCGATCGACGACACCGTACGCGGGTCGTCGCCGCTGATCACGTTGAGGGTCACGCCCTGCTCGTTAAAGTAGCCGATGGTCTCGGCCGCCGAGGTACGAATCTCGTCGCGGATGGTCACAAAGCCCACGGGCTCGGCCTCGCCCACCATATCGCCATCGGGCGTAAAGCCGTCCACGCGAGCCACCACGAGCACGCGGCAGGTATCGGCAAGCTCGGCGACACGATTCTCGACCTGCGAAAACACACGCTCCGAAAGCACAAACTGTGCGGCGCCCATCACATAGGAGCCCTGCGCAAAGGAAGCGCCACTCCACTTTTTGGAGGACGAGAACGGAATGACCGACAGCGGCTCAGACACCTCGACCGGGCGATCGGCGTAATAGTTGAGCAGCGCCTGGCAGGTCTCGTTGGCATCGGCCGAAGTCGCACGCGCGACGTTAGCCAGCGCAAAATCGAGCACCGTGGTATCGACGGGAACGGCCGCCTCGTCCGGGCCGGCGCCTAGGCTCACGCCCTCAACCGGCAACGGATAGGTGCCCTCGACCTCCATGCGACCCGACGTGATGGTGCCCGTCTTGTCCAGGCACAGCACGTCGACGCGCGCGAGCGTCTCGATGCAGTAGAGCTGCTGCGCGAGTACCTTGCGGCGGGCCAGGCGCACCGTGGCGATGGCGAGCACCGACGAGGTCAGCAGCACCAGGCCTTGCGGGATCATGCCCAGCAGGGCGCCCACCGTGGACAGCAGCGCCGACGAAGGCACATGACCAGCCAACAGCTCGGAGAAGCACCACGAAAGCGCACTATCGCCCGGGGTTCCCGCGGCATCCCACAGCTCGCTCACACTCGAGGCAAACAACGCCAAACCGAGCGGGATCATGATGATGCTCGCAAAGCGCACGATGGCGTTAAGCGCGTTCATGATCTCGGAATTGACCTTTTTGACGTACTTGGCCTCGTTATTAATTTTGGCCACGTAGTTGTCGGCGCCGACATGAATCACGCGGGCTCGCAGCAGGCCCGAGTCGATAAAGCTGCCGCTCATGAGCTCGGAACCGGACTGTTTCTTAATAAGGTCGCTCTCGCCCGTCAGCAGGCTCTCGTTCACGAGCGCCTCGCCCGAAACCACCACGGCGTCAGCGGGAATCTG
This sequence comes from Collinsella sp., assembly GCA_036298675.1. Lineage (GTDB taxonomy): Bacteria > Actinomycetota > Coriobacteriia > Coriobacteriales > Coriobacteriaceae > Collinsella. The sequence goes on from JAXJIO010000002.1 coordinate 80,382, forward strand.
ATCGCCGCGCCCCAGGCGGATGATGTCATCGAGCACGACCTGGTCCAAGTCGAGCTCCACCTCGGCACCGTCGCGCACCGCGATGGCCTTCTTGGAGGTCAGCAGCGTGAGCTTATCGACCATCTTCTTGGAACGCATGGACTGAATGACGCCAATAGCGGTATTGAGGAACACCACGAACAGGAACGTCAGATTCTTAAACGAACCGGTCAAAATGACCAGGAACGCCAAGATCACGTTGATCAAATTGAACAGCGTGCAGAGGTTCTCGATGATGAGCTCTTTGACCGACTTGGTCTTGAGCTCCATGTTGCGGTTGATCTTACCGGCGGCGATGCGCTCCTCGACCTCGGCGGTCGAGAGTCCGCGCTCGATATCCGTTGCTGCCATACCACGTCCCATCACGTCGCGTCGGTATAAGAAAAACCGCCCGGACCATGCGAGGTTCGGACGGTCTTACGTTCGATGGTGCCCCATGTTGGATTCGAACCAACGGCCTTCTGCTCCGGAGGCAGACGCTCTAATCCCCTGAGCTAATAGGGCCAACGGTTGGCATTATACCCAAGTGCGACATGGGCTAACAAAAGAAAAGAAAAAGCTTTGCAATTCCGTGGGAAACACGGCTCGGCGACTCACTTTAGAACGCAAAAGTGAGCCTAATAGTATAAACTCACATGCACCATATATACGGCTCGCAATGCGGGCCGTTTTTGCAACGGCTAACCATCGAGGTGAGAGGCACACCATGATTGCAATTTTAAAGCAGAGCGCCAGTGACGAGGCCGTCAGCCATATCGTCAGCTGGATTGAGAAAAAAGGCCTGAAGACCGACGTCTCTCGCGGTGAGAACGAGACCATTATCGGTCTCGTTGGAGACACCACCAAGATCGACCCGTTCCTGCTCGAGTCCATGGACGTCGTCGAGCGCGTGCAGCGCGTCTCCGAGCCGTTCAAACGCGCCAACCGCAAGTTCCACCCCGAGGACTCCGTCATCGACTGCGGCCACGGCGTCAAAATCGGCGGCGACCAGTTCCAGGTCATTGCCGGCCCCTGCTCCGTCGAGGGCGAGAACCTCATCCGCATCGCCCGTCGCGTGAAGGCTGCCGGCGCCACGATGCTGCGCGGCGGCGCCTACAAGCCCCGCACGTCCCCGTACGCCTACCAGGGCATGGGCCCCGCCGGCCTGGACCTGCTGTGCGAGGCATCCGCCGAGCTCGACATGCCGATTGTCACCGAGATCATGGACCCGCGCGACGTGCAGGTCTTCTTGGACAAGAAGATTGACGTCATGCAGATCGGCGCCCGCAACGCCCAGAACTTCCCCCTGCTCAAGGAGGTCGGCAAGACCCAGACCCCGATTCTGCTCAAGCGCGGCATGTCCGGCACGATCGACGAGCTGCTCATGGCTGCCGAGTACATCATGAGCGAGGGCAACGACAACGTTATCCTGTGCGAGCGCGGTATCCGCACCTTCGAGACCCGCACCCGCAACACCTTTGACCTCAACGCCGTGCCGGTGCTGCACCACCTGTCGCACCTGCCCGTCGTTGCCGACCCCAGCCACGCCACCGGCTACACCCGCTACGTTGAGCCTATGGCGCTCGCGGCGACCGCCTGCGGCGCCAACGGTCTGGAGATCGAAGTCCACGACGAGCCCAGCCGCGCATGGTCCGACGGCGCTCAGGCCCTCACCCCCGACCAGTTCGACGACACCATGCGCCGCATCCGCGCCATCCGCGAGGTCGTCTGCCAAGAGACCATGGAGTAGCCCATGGGTACGGTGAGAAACGCGCGCGTTAACCAGGGCGGTCCCAAATGCGCGGGCATCGTGGGCCTGGGCCTCATCGGCGGCAGCTTTGCCCGCGGCTATGCGCAGGCGGGCGTTCGCGTGCTGGCCTGGGACCCCGATGACGATGTCATGACGGCCGCCAGCATGGGCACTGTCGCCGGAGAGCTCAACGACAAGACACTCGGCGAATGCGACATCATCGTCCTGGCCTGCTACCCCGAGGCCTGCATCGAGTGGCTCGAGGCGCATGCCCAGGCACTCGCCGACGCCACCGACACCGAGGCCATCATGGGCCCCGTGGTGATCGACACGGTGGGCGTCAAGGGCATCGTGTGCGAGCGCGCCTTTGAGCTTGCCCGCGAGCACGGCTTTTACTTTGTGGGCGCGCACCCCATGGCGGGCACGCAGTACTCGGGCTATGCGCACTCCCGCGCCGACCTGTTCCAGGGCGCGCCGCTCGTGCTCGTGCCGCCCGCGGTGGACGATGCACTCAAACTGGAGCTTTTGGGCCAGGTGCGCGAGATGGTGCGCCCCTTGGGCTTTGGCAAGTTCAGCGTGACCAGCGCCGCCGAGCACGACCGCGTCATCGCCTTCACGAGCCAGCTTGCGCACGTGGTGTCCAACGCCTACGTAAAGAGCCCGACCGCCCAGGTCCACCACGGCTTTTCGGCCGGTAGCTACCGCGATCTCACCCGCGTGGCGCACCTCAACCCGCAAATGTGGTCCGAGCTCATGATCGACGACGCCGATGCGCTCGCCTTCGAGATCGACCATCTGATCGAGTCGCTTGGTGCCTACAGCCGTGCGCTCAAGGACCGCGACCAGCGCTATCTGGAGAATCTCCTTGCCGAGGGCGACCGCATTAAGCGCGCACTCGACGACGAGGCCTCCCACTAGATCACCTATCACGCCAGGTCGAAAGGACCGAAGCTTATGGCGATTACCATCGATATCGACACCGCACGCCCCTACCAGGTGCATGTTGGCACGTTTTTGCTAGAGCAGGCGGGCCCGCTCGTCCGCGCCACCGCCGGCGGATCGCGCGCCGTCATCGTGACAGACACCAACGTGGGCCCGCTCTACCAGATGCCTGTCAAGCAGAGCTTGGAGGCTGCGGGCTATGAGGTAAGCATCTGCACCTTCGAGGCCGGCGAGGCCCATAAGCGCGCCGAAACCTACATCAACATCCTGGAGTTTGTGGCCGAGCACGAGCTTTCGCGCTCCGACGTGATCGTGGCACTCGGCGGCGGCGTCGTGGGCGACGTGGCCGGCTTTGTGGCCGCCACCTACATGCGCGGCTGTAAGTTTGTACAGATCCCCACGAGCCTACTCGCCATGGTGGATTCATCGGTGGGCGGCAAGACGGCCATCGACCTAGCTGCTGGCAAGAACTTGGCCGGCGCCTTTTGGCAGCCGAGCGTGGTCATCGCCGACGTAGGGTGCCTGGCCACCCTCACGCCCGAGCAGTTCGCCGACGGCTGCGGCGAGGTCGTCAAGCACGCCGTGATCGCCGACCAGGAGCTTTTCGCCGAGCTGGAGAAGACCCCGCTCACGCTGGAGTTGCTCAACCGCGATGTGGCCCGCGTAGCACTCATCATCGCCCGCAATATCGACATCAAGCGCGCCGTAGTCGTCACCGACGAGCGCGAAACCAACCAGCGCAAGCTCCTCAACTTTGGACACAGCGCCGGACACGCCGTCGAGGCCTGCGAGCACTTTGAGCTCGGACACGGCAACTGCGTGTCGATCGGCATGGGCATCATCACGCGCGCCGCGGCCCTGCACGGCGCTTGCGATGCCGCACTGCCCGGTCGTATTGAGGAGCTCTGCGCCCGCCATGGCCTCAAGACCCGCTGCGACCTAGATGCCGATGCCGTCTTTGCCGAGGCGCTCCACGACAAGAAGCGCGCGGGCGACACCATCGATCTGGTGATTCCGCACGGCATTGGCCGCTGCAGCATCGACCGAACGCCGCTTTCTACTTTCCACGAACTCATTGCCGAGGGTCTCGGCCAGAAGGGAGACGTATCCGCATGTTAGCCCGCATCACCCCGTCCCCGCTCAAGGGCACCGTTCCCGCCATCGCGTCCAAGTCGATGGCGCACCGCCTGATCATCTGCGCCGCGCTTGCCAACGGCGAGACACACGTTGCTTGTAACACGACCTGCGCCGATATCGAGGCCACGGTGCGTTGTCTCACGGCCCTGGGCGCTCGCATCGAGACCGTCGAGGATGGCTTCCAGGTCCACCCCACCATGAAGAGTGTTGAGTTTGGCCTGCTCAAGGCCCTTGCCGGCGGCACGCTCGACTGCGGCGAGAGCGGCTCAACGCTGCGCTTTATGCTGCCCGTCGCCTGCGCGCTGGGTGCGGATGCCACCTTCGTGGGCCAGGGCCGCCTGGGCGCCCGCCCGCTCTCGCCGCTCTCGGACGAGATCATCGCCGGCGGCTGCGACCTACAGGGTCTGGGCGGTTTTCCGCTCAAGACGAGCGGTCGCATGCGCCCGGGCACCTTTGTGCTGCCGGGCAACGTAAGCTCGCAGTATATCTCCGGCCTGCTGCTGGCAGCTCCGTTGCTCGCCCAGCCCTCCTGCGTGCAGGTAACCGGCCTCATCGAGAGCCGTCCCTACATCAACCTGACGATCCAGGCCATGAAGGCCTTTGGCGTCGAGGTCAACGTCGAGCGCATTCCCGCCAGGGACGGCCAGCCCGAAGTCACAAACTTCCGCGTGAGCAGTGGCTCGTATCGCACGCCCGGCAGCGTTGCTGTCGAAGGCGACTGGTCCAACGCTGCCTTTTGGCTGTGTGCCGGCGCCATCGGTACCGACCCCATCACCGTCGAGGGCGTGTCGCTGAGCTCTGCACAGGGCGACCGCAACGTGCTCGCCGCGCTTTCGCGCTTTGGGGCCCGCATCGTGCGCTCCACCAACGCCGCCACCGTGCAGTCCGACAAGCTCGCCGGCTTTGAGATGAGTGCCCACGACATTCCCGACCTGGTGCCCGTTATCTCGGCCGTGGCCTCGCTGGCACAGGGCCGCACCTTTATCCGCGATTGCGCCCGTCTGCGTATCAAGGAATCCGACCGCCTGGTCACCACCACCCGCGAGCTCACCGCGCTGGGCGCGCAGGTGCGCATTGCCGGCGATGACCTCATCATCAAGGGCGTCGATGCCTTCACCGGCGGCGAGGTCGATTCGCACAACGACCACCGCATCGCCATGATGGCCGCCATCGCCGCGAGCCGCGCCACCGGCGAGGTCGTGATCCACGGCGCCGAGGCCGTCAACAAGTCCTATCCCGATTTCTTCGACCACTACCGCCTGCTGGGCGGCAAGGTCACACTCGAGGAGGAATAGCATGTCCTCGACCTTTGGCAACGTTTTGCATCTGAGCATTTTCGGCCAGTCGCACTCCCCTGCTATCGGCTGCTCACTCGACGGCATCCCGGCGGGCATCGCCGTGGACCAGGAGAAGCTGCAAGCCTTCCTCGACCGTCGCGCCCCCGGTCGCGACGAGACCGCAACCAAGCGCCGCGAGGCCGACGCCGCCCACATCATCGCCGGTGTTGTCGATGGACATACCACCGGCGCGCCCATCGCCGCGATTATCGAGAACACCAACACGCGCTCCAAGGATTACTCCGAGCTGCGCCGCAAGCCCCGTCCCGGACATGCGGACTTCCCTGCGCGCGTAAAGTATCACAACATGCACGATGTCGCTGGTGGCGGGCATTTTTCCGGCCGCCTAACGGCACCCTTATGCATCGCCGGCGGCATTGCGCTGCAGGCACTCGAGGCCCGCGGTATTCGGGTGATGGCTCACGTGGCGCAGATCGGCGGCATCTCCGACCTGCCGATGGACGATATGGTCTATCGCGAGGCCGACCGCAAGGCGATCCTTACGAACGATCTGCCGTGCATTGACGCCGCCGCAGCCGGCCGCATGCGCGAGGAGATCCTAGCCGCGCGCGACGAACTCGACAGCATCGGCGGCATCGTGGAGTGCGGCATTTACGGGCTTCCCGCGGGCATCGGCGACCCCATGTTTGACGGCATCGAGAACCGCATCGCTCAAATCGCGTTCGGGATTCCCGCCGTAAAGGGCGTGGAGTTTGGCATGGGCTTTGCCGTGGCCGCCATGCGCGGCAGCGAGAACAACGATCCGTATCGCATCGATGCCGAGACCGGAAAGATCGAGGTCGAATCCAACAACGCCGGCGGCGCCCTGGGCGGTATTTCGACCGGCGCGCCCGTCATGTGGCGTATGGCCGTAAAGCCGACGCCCTCCATTGGCCGCGAGCAGCAGACCGTAGACATGGACGCTATGGAAAATGCCGAGCTCTCGGTCCACGGCCGCCACGATCCCTGCATCGTCCCCCGAGCCGTCCCCGTAGCCGAAGCAGCCGCCGCCCTCGCCATCTGGGACGCTCTCCTCGAGGACGCCGCCCAGCTCTAACCCGACTCACCTGGGTTGCCCGTCAACTCTGCCATTACGTGAAAGGGGCCTCCATGGACCTTGCTGACATCCGCCAGGCCATCGATGGCATCGACACCACGCTCCTCAACAGCTTTGTCGAGCGTATGGACATTGCCACCGAGATCGCCAAGTCAAAAATCGAGATGGGCAAGGCCGTCTTCGACCCCGCCCGTGAGCGCTCCAAGCTCAACAATCTCGCCAGCCGCGCGCCCGAGCGCTACGAGGCGCAGACCATCACCCTGTTCCGCCTCCTCATGAGCATGAGCAAGGCCGAGCAGCAGCGCTACATCAACGAGCTCAAGGGCATCACCGTCTCGCAAAAGGCACACGCCACGGCTGCAGCCTCCGACACGCCCTTCCCTCAAACGGCCACCGTTGCCTGCCAGGGCGTGGAAGGTGCCTATAGTCAGATAGCCGCGTGCAAGCTCTTCGACGTGCCGGATATTGCGTTCTTCGAGACCTTCGAGGGCGTCATGCGCGCCGTACGCGACGGGTTCTGCGAGTTTGGCGTGCTGCCCATCGAGAACTCCACCGCCGGCTCGGTCAACGCCGTCTACGACCTGCTCGCCCAGTTCGACTTCCACATCGTGCGCTCGCTTCGCCTCAAGATCGACCACAACTTGCTCGTCAAGCCCGGCACCAAGCTCGCGGACATACGCGAGGTCTACAGCCACGGTCAGGCCATCGCGCAGTGCGCTAGCTTTATCGAGTCCCACGACCTGCACGCCACCAAGTACCCTAACACGGCCATGTCGGCCGAGATGGTCGCCAGCTCCGAGCGTACCGATGTCGCCGCTATCGCCTCGCGCAGCTGTGCCGCGCTGTATGGTATGGAGGTGTTGGAATCCAACGTCCAGGACTCGGACAACAACTACACGCGCTTTGTCGTCATCAGCCGCGAGCCGCGCGTCTACCCCGGCGCCAACCGCACCTCGCTCATGATCACCACGGCCAACGAGCCGGGCGCCCTCTACCGCGTGCTCGAGCGCTTCTACGCGCTCAACATCAACCTCATCAAACTCGAGAGCCGTCCCATCCCCGGGCACGACTTTGAGTTTATGTTCTACTTTGACCTGGACTGCCCCTTTGGCAGCAAGGCACTCGACGACCTGCTCGATTCCATCGACGACGTGTGCGAGAGCTTTACCTACTTTGGCAGCTACACGGAGGCGCTCTAGATGACCGATACCGCCGCAACCCGTCCCTATGGCGTGCTGGGCCGCGTGCTGGGCCACAGCTACACCCCGACCATCTACAAGGAGCTGGCGGGGCTTGAGTACGTGCGTTTTGAGCGCGAGCCCGAGGACCTCGCGGCCTTTATGAGGGGCGACGAGTGGGAGGGCACCAACGTGACCATCCCCTACAAGCGCGCCGTCATGGAGTACCTGGACGAGCTGAGCCCGCTGGCCGAGCGCATGGGCAACGTTAACACCATCACACGCCTGCCCGACGGTCGCCTGCGCGGTGACAACACTGACTATTTCGGTTTTCAGTGCCTAGTCGAGGAATTGGGCGTAGAGGTTGCCGGCAAGAAGGTCCTCGTCCTCGGTGCCACCGGTGGTGCCGGCACCACGGCAAGTATGGTGCTGGGAGACCTGGGTGCCATCGTCGTACCCGTGGGTCGCACGAGCGAGGTCAACTACGGCAACATCGCGCAGCAGTCCGACGCCGCCCTGCTCGTCAACTGCACGCCTGCCGGCATGTTCCCCCACTGCCCCGACGCGCCCTGCACACTCGAAGGGCTCGATGCGCTCGAAGGCGTTATCGACATTGTCTACAACCCCGCCCGCACGGGACTCATGCTCGAGGCCGAGCGCCGCGGCATCCCCTGCATCGGCGGCCTGCTCATGCTCGTGGCCCAGGCAGCGCAAGCCGTCGAGCGCTATACCGGCCAGGCCACCCCGCGCGAGCGCATCCTGGACGTAACGGAGCGCCTGTCGCGCCGCGAACAGAACATAGCGCTGATCGGCATGCCGGGTTCGGGCAAGACCCGCGTGGGTGAGCAGATCGCAATGCTGACGGGTCGCGAGCACATCGATCTGGACCGCGCCCTCGAGGAGCGCCTGGGCATGCCCTGTGCCGACTTTATCGTCGAGCGCGGCGAGGCCGCCTTCCGCGAGCAAGAGACAGCGGAGCTGGCCGACATTTCCAAGCGCAGCGGCCTGGTGCTCTCCACCGGCGGCGGCGTGGTCACACGCGACGAGAACTACCCGCTGCTGTACCAGAATAGCCAGATCGTGATGCTCAACCGCAAGCTCGACGAGCTCGCCCACAAGGGCCGCCCCATCACCGCGCGCGACGGCATCGATAAGCTGGCCGAGCAGCGTATGCCGCGCTACCGCGCCTGGGCCGACTACATCATCGACTCGCGCGACAGCGCTGCCAACACCGCCCAAGCCCTCCTCGACACCCTCTAACCAAAAACCACCACAAAGGAGACAGGCACCTTTGTGGTGGTTTTCCATTCAACTCCGTCCGACCGCAAAGGAAGCAACCATGAAAGCACTCGTCATCAACGGCCCCAACCTCAACATGCTCGGCATTCGCGAGCCGGGCATCTACGGCAGCGATAACTACGACCGCCTGGTCCAGATCTGCAAGGAGGCCGGCGCCGCACAGGGCTTTGATGAGGTCGAGGTCTTCCAATCCAACCACGAGGGCAGCATCGTCGACAAGATCCAGGAGGCCTACGGCAAGGTCGACGGCATCGTCATTAACCCGGCAGCCTACACGCACACCAGCGTGGCCATCCTGGACGCCCTCAAGGCCGTCGCCATCCCCGCCGTCGAGGTCCACATCAGCGCCGTCGAGACGCGCGAGGACTTCCGCCAGGTGAGCTACGCACGCCTCGCCTGCTTCGCCACCATCACCGGCGAAGGCCTCCAAGGCTACGCTCACGCGTTGGAGCTGCTGAGGGAGCGTATCGAAAAGTAAAATGCCAGCCCCAACAAACAGCAGCGGCTTGCTCGCGCTCGGCTCCAGCAGCACACAAGATGAAAAAAGCCCAGACCACCAAGCGGTCCGGGCTTAATAAACGATGGTGCTCCATGGCGGATTCGAACCGTCGACCTTGGGATTAGAAGTCCCCTGCTCTATCCAACTGAGCTAATGGAGCAAATATCCGCACGCCCAAGCAAGCACAAGCCTGTCAGGCGCAAGTAATTATAACCTAGTTGAACTGCTCGCGGTATGCCTTGCAGACCTCATCAACTGGGCCGTCCATGCGAAGGTCACCCTTCTCAATCCAAACGGCACGCTGGCAGATGCGCTCAACCTGCTCCATGGAATGCGAAACGAACAGAACCGTCACGTCGCCGCTCTGGATAAAGTGCTGGATACGGTCCTCGCACTTCTGCTGGAAAAACACGTCACCGACGGACAGCGTCTCGTCAACGATCAGAATATCGGGCTCGGTAATCGTGGCGATTGCAAAGGCAATGCGCGCGACCATACCCGAGGAAAAGTTCTTGAGCGGCATGTCGACAAAGTTCTGCAGCTCAGCGAACTCGATAATGCCGTCAAAGTTGGCGTCGATGAACTCCTTGGTATAGCCGAGCAGGGCGCCGTTCAGATAGATGTTCTCGCGGGCGGTCAGCTCGGGGTCAAAGCCGGCGCCAAGCTCAATCAGCGGCGCGATGTTACCGTGCACCTTAACGCTGCCCTCGCTAGGCTCAAGAACGCCAGCGATAATCTTGAGCATCGTAGACTTGCCGGAGCCATTGGTGCCGACCAGACCCACAACCTCGCCGCGATGAATATCAAACGAGATGTGCTTAAGCGCCCTAAACTCCTCAAAGAACAGCTCGTGCTTGGCAAGCTTGATGAAGTACTCCTTGAGGTTGGTCAGCGACTCGGACGCCATGTTAAAGATCATGGTGACGTCGTCGACCTCGACAGCCAGAGGCTGCTCGCTGTAATCAACAACAGATTCAGTCATCACAGCACTCCTTAGATGTAGAGGATGAACTTGCGCTCGGACTTATGGAACACGGTGTAGCCAATAACAAGCGCAAGAACCGCCCAAGCAACGCACATACCAAACGTCATAAGCGAGGGCGTAGTCTGGAACAGGAAGATATCGCGCATAAACTGCAGGTAGTTATACATGGGGTTCGCATAGACCAGAATGCGCACGAGATGCGGCATTTGCGCAACGAAGTCGGTCGTCCAGAAAATAGGCGTGATGTAAGTCCACGCCGTAATGACGACGCTCCACAGATGCATGACATCGCGGAAGAAGACCGTGAGGGCGGAGAGCATCATGCCCAGGCCCATGCAGAAGCACATAAGCAGCAGTAGGCAGACCGGCAGCAGAATCAGGTGCCAAGAAGGCATAACGTGGAACCACAGCATAACGATGGCAACGGCGACCAGCGAGAAGGCAAAGTTGACCAACGAGAAGAGCACCTTCTGCACCGGGAAGACCCAGCGGTGCACTTTAACCTTCTTGAGCAGCGGAGCCGCGCCCACGATCGACGTCAGGGCCTGGTTCGTAGACTCGGACATGACGGCAAAGGTGACGTTACCCACGATCAAGTACAGCGGGTACATCTCGGGCGTAATTGAGCCATTGCGGCCCTGGCCAAAAATCGTCGAGAACACGATGGCCATGACGATCATCATCAGCAGCGGGTTGAGCACCGACCATGCGACGCCCAGAACGCTACGGCGATACTTGATCTTAAAATCCTTGGTAACCAGCTGACGAAGGATAAACGCATCCTTCTCAAATTCGTTCTTAGCAAACGTCGCAGGCAGACTGCGAGTTTCTTGTTGCTTTGTCTGATCCGACACGGATGCAACTCCTTTACTCGTAATCGTTGACAAACGAACAGTATAGACCCGACGACCATGCAAACGATTCACGCAACAAAACTGGAGAACTAACCCACATCTTAGGATGCCATGACCAAACGGCTATACTTTCAAGGATTGAATGTATAAGGAGCATTGAGTGAATTCTGAATCCATCGCCGTCATCATCCCCTGCTACAACGAAGCGCTCACGATCGGCAAAGTCATCGACGACTTTCACCGCGAGCTTCCGCAAGCGACGGTCTATGTCTATGACAACAACTCGTCGGACGATACCTCACGCATCGCCACCGAGCACGGCGCCACGGTCCGCTTTGAGCCCCGTCAGGGAAAGGGCAACGTGTGCCGCCAGATGTTTCGCGACATCGACGCCGATTGCTACCTGATGGTCGACGGCGACGACACCTACCCCGCCGAGGCGGCCAAAGCCCTCTGCGAGCCTATCCTCAGCGGCACGGCCGACATGACCGTAGGCGATCGCCTTTCCAACGGCACCTATGCCGAGGAGAACAAGCGTGCCTTCCACGGCTTTGGCAACAATCTGGTCCGTGCCATGATCAAGTGGATCTATGGCTACAGCTTCGATGATGTCATGACGGGCTACCGTGCCATGAGCCGCCCGTTCGTTAAAACCTTCCCTGTGCTTTCCGAGGGCTTCCAGATCGAAACCGAGCTCTCGATCCACGCCGTCGACCACCGCTGGCGCATCAAGGATGTGCCCATCGAGTACCGCGACCGTCCGGAAGGTTCCGAGTCCAAGCTCAATACCGTAAGCGACGGCATTAAAGTCGTTGCGATGATTGGCACGCTGTTCAAGGACTACCGCCCTCTGAAGTTCTTTAGCCTCGTCGCGCTTCTGTTTGCGGTGATCGGCCTCGCCTTGGGCACGCCCATCGTTGTCGAGTATTTCCAGACCGGCCTCGTTCCGCGCTTCCCCACCGCCATGCTCGCCGCGTCGTTTATGTTCCTGTGCGGTCTGAGCCTTGCGACCGGCTTCATCCTCGATTCCGTGGCAAAGGTTGAAAAAAAGCAGTGGGAGGTCAACGTGTACAGCAAATACGCCTACGATGACCAGCCCGGCAGGTCCGCCACCACGCCAAGCGAGTGAAAGATCTTCCGCAAAATACTATTGGCACCACTGCGCAGATAGCCATCAATCAGAACCACCCTTAAAAAGGGTGGTTTGCTCTTAGGGTATAACCTGAGTCCTAGGCCCTTTCGACACCACCTATATTGCGAATCAGCACCGCCGCCCACCCGACCGAATATTGCCGTTCGGCACCGCCATTAAATGCCTTCCCGCGCATCCCCGTTACGCTCGGGCTGCCATGCAGTCCAGAGAACGAGGAGGTTCCACATGGCGAGAAGGATCAGGGCCAGGGAGGTCCTGAGGCTGAGGTCGGTGAACGGGCTTTCGCAGAACGCGATCGCCCGCACCGCCCACGTCTCGAAGCACAGCGTCCAGGACGTGCTGGAAGCCGCGAGGGAGCGGGGCGTCTCCTGGGAGGACGTCGAGGGGATGTCCGAGGAGGCCGCCTACGCGCTGCTGTTCCCCGGCAGGGGCGACGCCGGGCCGGTGCACGCCGACCCCGACTGGGCACGCGTCCACCGCGAGCTCGCGAGGACCGGCGTCACGCTCAAGCTCCTGCACGCGGAGTATGCCGACGGGTGCGCGGAGGCCGGCGCGCCGTCGATGTCCTACGACAGGTTCTGCAAGCGCTACCGCCAGTACACGGTGTCGCGCAACGTGGTGAGCCGCGTCGGGCACAAGGCGGGCAGGAACATGGAGGTCGACTGGTCGGGGCCCACGATGCGGCTCGTGGACCCCGCGACCGGCGAGGTCAGGAAGGTGTACCTGTTCGTGGCCTGCCTCCCGTTCAGCCGGTACAGCTACGTCGAGCCGACGCTCGACATGAAGCAGGATACATGGCTGCTGTGCCACGTGCACGCCTTCTCCTTCCTGGGAGGCGCGACGCCCTGCATCGTCCCCGACAACCTGAGGACCGGCGTCACCGCCCACCCCAGGGCCGGGGAGCCGGTCCTGAACGCGGCCTACGAGGAGCTCGCCGCGCACTACGGCTCCGCCGTGATCCCGGCGAGGGTCAGGAGGCCCCGCGACAAGCCGAGCGCCGAGAACGAGGTCTGGGCCGCCGCGACCTACGTGATAGCGGCGCTTCGCGACGAGGTGTTCACCGACATGGCGGCCCTCCGCGCCGCCGTCGCCCGGAGGGTCGCGGAGCACAACGACGCGCCGTTCGCCAAGCGCGAGGGCTCGAGGCGCGAGGTGTTCGAGGAGGTCGAGCGCCCGCTGCTGAGGCCCCTACCGGCCGAGCCCTTCGAGGTGTGCGAGTGGGTCTACGGCCGCAAGGTCCAGGCCAACTGCCACGTCGCGTACGCCCGCAACTACTACTCGGTGAGCCACCTGCTCGTCGGCTCGACGGTCGACCTGCGCGTCACCGAGGGCAAGGTGGAGGTCTTCTCCGGCGGCGAGCGCGTGGCCACGCACCCCAGGTTCCCGTCCTACGCGAGGAACCGCTACTCCACGCGCGGCTCGGACATGCCCGAGGGCAGGGCGTGGTCGGACTGGGACGCGCCGCGCATCCGCGCCTGGGCCTCGAGGGTCGGGCCCTCCTGCTCCGAGCTGGTGGACAGGGTGTTCGCCTGCTACGAGTTCGACGAGCAGGGCTTCAACGCCGCGCTCGCCGTGCTCAGGCTGTCCAGGCGCTACACCCCGGCGAGGCTCGAGCGGGCGTGCGGGATGTGTTAGCGTCAATCTATTTTTCACCAGTTTCGCTAAACAGGCGCGCCGTTCGCGCGAAGGCGGTTTCACCGGTTGCGCTAACGTATTTTCACCGATTCCGGTCACGGCTTGACGGGGCCGTCCCTCGGCAGGTCCTTCAGC
>JAXJIO010000003.1:0-45665 GCA_036298675.1 Collinsella sp.
ATGGAGCGGACAACGGGGCTCGAACCCGCGACCCCAACCTTGGCAAGGTTGTGCTCTACCAACTGAGCCATGTCCGCTTGCGGGTTATTAATTTACGCGAGTTGTCCAAAAGACGCAAGTACTTTTTTCAAAAAACTTGTCTGCCGCATGTTCTTAATAGCCAAACGCGCTAAAGCGATTGGCTAGGCGCACGATTCCAGCGCTCCGCTAAACAGCTTCACCATCTGCACGCGCGTGCCGGCGCCGTCCGTACGACGAGCAACCTCCACGTTATCGACGAGCATACGCATAAGCTTGATACCACGGCCGCGTTCCTCAGATGCGACCGGCTCGCTCGTTTCATCGACAGAATAGCCGGCACCTCGATCAAGCACCTCAACCACAACGCGATCGCCATAGGCCTGAACCGTCAGGACGCACCCGATACCGCCCGCATGGTCATAGGCATTACCCAGCGCCTCCCCCGATGCCAATGCGACATCGTAGCGCTCGTCACGGCGCAACGGAAGCGATTCAAGGAGTTCGGCGATGCGATGTCGGTAGTATGGAAGATTCTCGATACCCTGACGGACCTCGACACTCTTACTCCAGCGAGGCAGCTCCCCCACCGGAATAGCGGGAATAGACTCCCGTGCCGGCCCCGCGACATGAAGGATATCGACAAGACGAGCAATCTCCAAAAAGCGAACAACTTCACCTGATGCATTGACGAGCGAAAGCAGGCCTTCTCGCCTCATGAGCTCACGAGCGCGCGTAAGCAGGAATGCCAAGCCCGTCGAATCGATAAAGCTAACAGCCTGACAGTTGATGACGACACGACGCACGCCGCGGCCAATCAAGGCATCCAACCGCCGACGCAGCGCAGGCACCGTGGCGATGTCGATATCGCCTGGTGGCGTCAAAACCGCTATGTCATTCCACTCATTCATACGACCATGGTTCCCCAAAAAAGCCCACTCGATGCATTCGTTTCCCCAACCGTACGGACTCAGCCCGCCCAGCGTCGTCTATGAACGACCCCGTAAAAACTCAAGGGACACCAATGCAATGTCATCGTCCAGCGCCGATTCGGTAAATCGGTCAAGCTCGCCCAAGACCTTGCCGCAAATGCCCGACACGCCCTCCCCCGAAACAGAAAGCAGAAGGTCGCGCAAGCGCTGCTCGCCAAAGAACGCTCCGGTGCGGTCGCGGGCCTCAATCGTTCCATCCGTATACATGAAGAGCATGTCGCCGGGGGCGAACGTAAACACGCCTGTCTCGTACACCATGCTCTCAAAGGCACCGATTACGCCCGATTGGCATCCAAGCAGCTCAACCTCTCCCCCACGTGCCTCACCGCCACCCAGCGGCATCGACTCTGGCCTGATGACCATGGTCGGAGGATGGCCCGCCGAACAATACGTTGCGCGTCCGGCCTTAAGGTCAATCTTGGCGATAAAGGCCGTCACGAACGTCTCGACCCTCGAAAAGCCCATGAGCATGCTGTTAAGGGAGCGTGCCATGCGGGCCGGTCCAGCGCCCTCCCAGGCATATGCCGTCAGGGCCGTCTTGACGAGCGCGGACATCGATGCGGCCTCAATGCCTTTGCCAGACACATCACCCAGAATCATGACGGCGCAGTCGTCGGGAAGACGGATGAGCGTATAGAAATCGCCGCCGACCAACGCCGAGTTCGTGGCCGACAGGTACACCGAATCGGTTGCGATACCCGGAACATCCCCCAGGGAATTTCTCATGCCGATCTGAAGGGTCTGAGCGATATGGCGCTCCTCGCGCTTTTGAGATTCGCCTTCGTAGATCAGTTCAAAGTCATGCGCCAAGTGCACCAAGTAGTCATATTCAAGATCATCAATCGGCTCTTGGCTACCATCACGAAGCAGCAGCGCGCGCGTCGTCGGGCTCTTCGCAACAGAAGCAGGAACAAGCGCGTCGTTACTGTGCCTGCCATCACCCTCAGAGCGCGGGCGCCCCGCCTCGATGCCGGAGTCAACGTAGAGACCTTGACAAGGCAGACCGTGCGCCCTAAGCCAGCCTCCCATAGGCATCGATTCGTCAACGCGAGTTATACGGACGTGTTTAAGGTCCTCGGCACTCGTACCGCCCAAAACAGATGCCTCAAAGCCATCAGGGCCAGCCCCCAGACGTGCCGCTGGCGCCGTCGTGGAAAAGAAAAGCTTCTCGGGATCGTCCGGCAAAGCAACGCGACTGCCACCTTCAAAATCTATGACGTAGGAATCCAGACTGGCGTCATACTCAACAGGGCAAAAATGGCAGTTAAGCATATTGCAGATCTCGGACGATACCGCCTGGGTAGCCGCGACGGAATCGTCTAGAAAGGTAAACAACTCATCACGTAAGACATTGAGCGAGCGGCCAAGCTCGGCCGTGCGACGAGAGCGAAGACTCGATGCCATGCCGACCAGTTGGATAGACAAGTAATCGCAAATGACCTCGAGTACATTAACGTCATAGGCGAGCGGTGCCTGGGGGCGTTTCCAACCAACTTCCAGCACGCCAAGGATCTGCGTACCGTAAAAAACGGGAAGACAGATCTCGCTGCGGTACGGAGGCATATCCTGCACGCGCAACAGGTGCTTAGAACGATTGTCCAAGTCCATGAACATACCGGAGGCGGCCTTATCGCCCTCAAGGTCCTGTTGAATCGACAAGCGACAGGCACGCGACTCACGAAGAACATACGTCGGAATGCCAGCGCCATACGGCAAAAACTCAGGCAGGTAGCTGTCGTACAGCTCCTTGGAAACACCGCGAAGTTTAAAACCGCCGCTCTCAGAAAAATAGATAGCGGCACCCGAAGCATCGAGCGTTCCTACAAGCTGGTTCAAAACAGTATCAAGCAGGCTGGGTAACTCATCGGAGCCCACAGTGCTCATAATGACCGAGAGCGTGCCAGAGAGACGCTTGTTCGCCACTCTAAGCTCCGATAACGCACGCTTGAGTTGACGGTCGTGAGAATACTGTTCTTCGATGCTATGGAGCGCCACCAGGACACGTGGCGCGCGGCGTCCAAAGATGCGTGGAGGCGTCACGGAGCCCGCACGAACCAAGACGGGGATAAAGGAGCCGTCACTCAGCTTGAGCATCAGTTCGTTCTCGGAGCCATCAGTTTCAAATGGCAGACGATGTTCCGTCGCACGTTCAAAAGCGGATGAGTACAGGACGTCTTTAACATCTCCGCCGATGACGTCGGCGCGTTCCACGCACATCAAACCAAGTAAGCGATTATTCACATGCAGAATGGTTCCGTCGAGCTCACAGATGATGACAGCATCGCTCGTGATCTCGACTAGTTGGGCAACGTCTGCCCACTCGTTGCGTTCAAGCGTTTCCATCGTGAACCCCACCGTCTATCGGTAACAAAAAAGCCTCCGAAGAGGCTTCTCAAATGCGATGGTGTCGGAGGCGGGACTTGAACCCGCATGACCAAAAAGCGGTCACTAGCACCTCAAGCTAGCGCGTCTGCCAATTCCGCCACTCCGACATGCTATGTTGTTGATTCGCGGTCCGTTTTGTTGGACCCGCGCGTTCAACGAAGAAGATAATAACCTATGATTCGAGAACTGTGCAAGCATTTTTTTGAAAAAAGTTTACGAATTTGTAAATGCGCTGGTAGACGGATCTGTTCGGGACGGAATGAGGTTGCTTTCCAACGCGTCCTCGGGCATGCGGCATTATTTTGATCCGCGCTTCGCGCTACAAAATAATGCCGCCCCCTGCGGAATGCGTTGGAAAGCAACCTCATTCCGGCCCTAGGAGTATGTACTCCGGACACAGTTCTCAAACATGTTCTGGGGGCTGATGCAAATTTGGTGGCTCGGCATAGCCGAGCCCTTATATAGCGAGGCCGGAGCTAAAGCTCCGGCCTCGCTATCTATCCCATTAGATTAAGTGAGCGATCAAGGAATCGCGCTCCTCCTGCAGAGTTACCGCAGGGCCCGCCCTGGTGTTGCTCTTCAGAACATCCCGCAGGACGCAAGAAACCCCCGCCACACAAAGTGCGCAGCGGGGGTTTCTTGCATGTCCGAGGACGTTCTGAAGAGCAACACCAGGGCGGGCCCGGACGAGAACAACCGGCTACAGGTCGATGTGCGATTCCTTGATCGGGAACGGCTCCGCGAAGTGGCAGGCGCAGCAGTGACCCGGGGCAACTTCCTTAAACTCGGGAAGTTTCTCAGAGCAGATGCCCTGCGCGATCGGGCAGCGGGTGTGGAAACGGCAACCGGTCGGCGGATCCAGCGGTGACGGCGGATCGCCGGCAAGGATGATGCGCTTACGGGTCTTCTGGATATCCGGATCGGGCACCGGCACGGCAGACAGCAGCGACTGCGTGTACGGATGGTGAGGCTCACTGTAGAGCGTCTTCCAGTCCGAAACCTCGACCATCTTGCCCAGGTACATAACGGCAACACGGTCGGAGATGTGCTGCACGACAGAGAGGTCGTGAGCAATGAAGAGATAAGCCGTACCGAACTTGTCCTGAAGTTCCTTAAGCAGGTTCAGGACCTGTGCTTGGATGGAAACATCCAGAGCGGAAACCGGCTCGTCGCAGATAATCAGCTTGGGCTTCAGCGCAAATGCGCGGGCAATGCCGACACGCTGGCGCTGGCCGCCCGAGAACTCGTGCGGATAGCGGTTGATGTGCTCGGGGTTCAGACCGACGACGTCCAGCAGCTCGCGGACGCGCTCGATACGCTCCTCCTTGGTGCCCACGCCATGAATGGTCATGGGCTCAGAGACAATCTCGCCGATGGTCATACGAGGATTCAGCGATGCATAGGGGTCCTGGAAGATGAACTGCATCTCGCGACGCATATCCTTGATCTCGTGCTTGCTCATCTCGGCAACATCTTTGCCCTGGAAGAACACCTTACCGGCGGTCGGCTTGGTCAAGCGCATGATGGTGCGACCCGTCGTGGACTTACCGCAACCAGACTCACCAACCAGACCAAAAGTCTCGCCAGGATAAATCTCAAAAGAGATGTCATTTACAGCAGAGACGACACGCTTGGAAAAACGCTTGGCGAACATGCCGGACTCAGCGGGGAACTCCTTAGAAAGGTGCTCGACCTTCAGCAACGGAGTACGCTCGTTGGTATCTGCCATTACGCCTCGCCTCCCTTCTTGGAATCCTTGCGCGTACGGGACGTCTCAGGAGCGTTCTTGAGAAACTCGGGGTCACCGGAGTAGTGGCACGCAGAGTAATGACCAGACTCGGTGACAACGCGCTCGGGGCGCTGCTTGCGGCACTTATCGGTCGCATAGGGACAACGAGGCGAGAACACGCAGCCCTCGGGCAGGTTCATGAGCGAAGGCGGGTTGCCGTGAATCGGCGTAAGCGGCTTCTTCTCTTCGATGGCCTGCTCCGGGATGGAGCGGATAAGGCCCCAGGTGTAGGGGTGGCGGCTCTCGTAGAAGATTTCCTCAGCAGTACCGAACTCGACGGGACGGCCGGCGTACATAACCATGATCTTATCGGCCATATCGGCAACGACGCCCAGGTCATGGGTAATCATGATGATGGCGTTGCCGTTCTTCTCCTGCATTTCCTGCATAAGCTCAATAATCTGAGCCTGGATGGTAACGTCCAGAGCAGTCGTGGGCTCGTCGGCAATCAGAATATCGGGATCGCAGGCAAGAGCCATGGCAATCATGACGCGCTGACGCATACCGCCAGAGAACTGGTGCGGATACTCATTGACGCGCTTCTCGGGCTCGGGAATGCCAACGAGGTCCAAAAGCTCGGTGGCGCGCTTGAGCGCCTCCTGCTTGGAGTAGCCACGGTGCAGACGAAGGCCCTCGCCCACCTGCTTGCCGATCTTATAGACCGGGTTCAAGGAGGTCATAGGATCCTGGAAGATCATCGCGATATCGTTGCCGCGAATGTGCTGCATCTCTTCCTCGGTCATCTCGAGGATGGAGCGGCCGCGATAGCGAACGTCACCGCCCTCGATCTTTCCCGGAGGCATCGAGATAAGGCCCATGATGGTCATGGCGGTCACGGACTTACCGGAGCCGGATTCACCGACGACTCCCAGGGTCTCGCCGCGATCGAGCGTGTAGGAGACACCGTCGACAGCGCGAACGACGCCATCCTCGGTGTGGAAATACATCTTAAGGTCATCGACCTCGAGCAGATGCTGGCCCTCGGGAACCGGCTGGTCCTTCAGGTCCACATAGTTCTTGTTCTTCTTCATCCTTATGCGTCCTTCATCTTGACGTCGAGGGCGTCGCGCAGACCGTCACCCAGCAGGGTGAAGGCGAGCACAGTCGAGAGAATTGCCAGACCGGGCATGATCATCATCCAGGGAGCGGTCAGAAGATACTGCTGACCGTCCTGAATCATGGAGCCCCACGAAGGCGTAGGCGGAATAACGCCCATGCCGAGGAAGGACAGAGCGGACTCGGTCAGAATGGCGCCACCAATGTTCATGGTTGCGTAGACCACGATAGAGGCGACGGAGTTCGGGAAGATGTGACGCACGACGATACGGGCATCGGATGCACCCATCGCGCGTGCAGCGTCAACATAGTCGTTTTCCTTGACCGTCAAGATTGCAGAGCGGAAGACGCGTGCAATCGAAGGCCAGCCGAGAATACCGATGGCGATAAAGACGTTCTGAAGGCCACGGCCGATAACGGCGATCATGGCGACAACGAACAGCACGTACGGGAACGCCAGGAAGATGTCCGCACAGCGCATGATGATCGTATCCCAGATGCCGCCGTAGAAACCCGCCAGAGCACCCATGACCAGACCGATCAGCGTGGAGATCGCGGTTGCCATAATGCCGACGGACAGCGAAACGCGCGCACCGTAGATAACGCGGACGAGAATGTCACGACCAAGGGCGTCGGTGCCAAACGGGTGCTCTGCACACGGAGCCAGCAGCGACGTCTGAGCCATGGTGGTCGAGTCGGAAGCCGTCGGCGAACCGAGCCAGGGCTTAGCCCATAGATCTGCGGTCAGTGCAACCACAACGACGATGATGATCCAGCAGACACCGATAACGGCGAGCTTGTTCTTACGAAGACGCTTAAAAGCGTCGCCCCACAGCGTGCGGGACTTGGCGGGAGCAGATGCGGCCTTGGTGGCGGTAGCCTGCTCCTGAGACTGAGAATCAGTTTCCTGCATGAGACGTACCTCCCTTAGGCCTTATCCGACGGACCGCCAAGGCGGATGCGCGGGTCGAGGAATGCATAGCTAATGTCGACGAGCAGGTTAATCACCATGACGACGACAACGATGAGCGTAACGCCGCCCATAACGATGGGCCAGTCACGCATGCTAATGGCGCGATAGACCTCATAGCCGATACCGGGCCAGTTAAAGACCGTCTCGGTCAGGATGGCGCCCGAAAGCATGCCACCAAAGTCGACACCAATATAGGTAACGACGGGGATGAGTGCATTCTTAAGCGCATGCTTGACGATGATCGCGCGATTGGAGAGACCCTTCGCCTTTGCCGTACGGATGTAATCCTGGTTCATGACGTCAAGCAGCTGCGAGCGCATAATGCGGGCGGCATAAGCGGTCGAAACCGAAGCCAGCGTAATGGTCGGAAGCACATAGTGCATCCAATCCTGATACTGAGAGCTGGAACCGCCGGCACCCGAAATCGGCATGGAGAATGCACCGCCCGTGGCGTCCTTGAGAATGACGCCAAAGAACAGCTGCAGCAACATACCGAGCCAGAAAGCCGGGACGGCAACGAGAATCGACGTGGTGAGCGTTACCAAAATATCCCAGAAGGAATAACGCTTAACCGCCGAAATGATACCCGCACCGATACCCATGATTGCCTCGAGCACGATGGCGCACGCGGCAAGTTTGACCGTATACGGATACTTCTGGGCAAAGATTTCCGTAACCGGCAGCTTGCGCTGATACGAATTGCCCAGATCGCCATGAAGCAGGCCGTTCATGTAATACAAGTAACGGTCCACGAGCGACGTTTGAACGGGGTCGCCGTTCTCATCAAGGATCGCGTTGCCGTCCTCGTCCGACTGGACCAGGTGATAGCGGACGCGAAGCTGAAGCTCCACCTCGGGGGACAGAGCCTTGTCTCCACCGATCAGCTTGATCGGATCTCCCGGCACGATATTCTGGAGGGCGAACAGAATCAGCGTAACGCCCAAAAACACCGGGATGAACTGAAGCACACGTTTAACGATGTACTTACCCATACCACTCCCCTATCTAGGGATTAACCTAAATGGGATGCCGATCGCCAGACCGGCATCCCAAAATTACCATCAGCCAGTTTGCCCCAGGTTAGGGAGAACTGTATGTTTCCCATGAGGTCTAAGTAAATACTTGACCCTCACGGAAGCTGCAAACTCTTAGGCGAGCTCAGCGGTACCCAGCTCGGCATGCTTCTGCGGATCGACATAGAGGTGCTTGATGCGATCGGAGCCGACGATGGTGTGCGTGTAGAATATAATCGGGATGACCGGGCAGTCGGCAGCGACCATTGCGTCGGCCTCCTGCATCTTAGCGACGCGCTCCTCGTCGTCAACAATAGTACGAGCCTCGTCGACCTTGGCGTCGAACTCGGGGTTGTTGTAACCAGAGCGGTTATCGCCACCGAGGGAGTCGGAGTGGAACAGCGGATACAGGAAGTTGTCCATGATCGGGTAGTCGGCAATCCAACCCAGACGACCGAACTGATAGTTAAAGTTCTGATACTGCTCGAGCAGGGCAGACCACTCAGGGGTATCGGAGACAGCGGTAACGCCAACCTTGGCGAGGTCGCCGATGATGGACTCCATGATCTCCTTGTGACCGCCGTCCTGGTTGTAGGAAAGGGTCACGCTAATGCCACGATCCCCGTTAGCGCCAGCGGGAGCAACCTTGTCGAGGTACTCGTTAGCCTTGTCGACATCGTAGGCGCAGAACTCCCATGCGCCCTCCTTGTAGCCATCGATGCCCGGAGGAACAATGCCGTCGGCAGGGGTACGGGTACCCTTATAGATGGTCTTGCAGATGGCCTCACGGTTGATGGCCAGGGAGATGCCCCTGCGCAGGTCGGCGTTGTTGAACGGCTCGGCCGTGGTGTTGCAGGTCAGATAGTACGTGGAAGGCTCGGCGCCGAGCAGCATGCGCTCGCCGTCACCCATGGTGTAGCCGTCCTTGGACACGCCGCGATCCTTCTTGGCGGCATCGATCTGAGCGACGGGAACGTCGCAGACATCGAGGTTACCGGCCTGGAACTCCTTGTAAGCAGTCTCCATGTCCTTGATGACCTGGAAGTGGATGCCATCGATCTTGGCCTTGTCGCCATAGTAATCGTCGAACTTCTTGAGGTTGATCTCCTGACCATCCTCCCACTTGCCGTCCATCATGAACGGGCCGTTACCGACCGGTGCAAGATAGAAGCTCTTGGCATCGGACTCGGCGCACTCGGGAACCGGGGCCAGAGCCGGGTGAGAGGCGACGAAGGGGAAGTCGGCGTAAGCGGAAGACAGCTTAACGACGAGGGTCTCATCGTCGGGGCAGGTAACACCGCTGAGCTCGGTGGCGTTACCGGCAAGCAGGTCGTCATAGCCCTCGACCATGGAAAGGTGATAGGAGACCTCGGAAGGGCCGTACTCGGTAGCGATGGCCGACTTGGTGTTGACCAGACGCTCCCAACCGAGCTTGAAGGACTTGGAGGTAACGTCGTCACCGTTGTGGAACTTGGCCTTCTTGATCTTGAAGGTGAACTCGGTGGCGTCGTCGTTGGCCTCGAAGGACTCGCAAGCCAGCGGAACGATCTCGCCCTTCTCGGCGTCATAAGAGGTCAGAGCGTCAAAGAGCTGGTTCTCGACCTGAGTGCCCTGGTCCTCCTGGACATTGTAGGGGTCGATGCAGACCGGGTTGTTGATGTAGAAGTTCAGCGTCGAACCGGACTCAGAACCGGAAGCGTCGCCACCCTTCTTGCCGCATGCGGCAAGAAAAGCCATGGAGCTCGCAGCAAGGGTGCCGCCAACAAAGGCGCGACGACCCATAACGGGCTGGTGGAACATAGAATCAGCCATGCCATCCTCCTTATGAGATAGGACAAAGAAATGTTCAGTCGGACACATGTCGAAACAATCCGATCCGAACCATCAAAACGCCGCCCGCTGCTATGGCTGGTTATGCACAACGGACCAACGTTTTGTAATACAGTAGCGCATTTTATACACAATTTGGGGCTAATTCCGGTTAACGGTCGAGAATTTCTTTAGTTGGGCGAAGTATGTGAGGATATTTTGACTCTGTTACAAATATGTAAACAAAAAGGGTCCCGCACTTACGGGACCCTTTTTGAATATTTATGCGGCTCGTGCTTAGTAGCCGACGATGCCCTGCGGGAAGAAGAACATGCACAGCACGACGCACACGGCAAACACGACAGCCATGATGACGGTCAGGCGGTCGAGGTTCTGCTCCATGACGCCCGTGGCAGAGCTGGAGTTATACAGCGAGCTAGCGATCATATCCGAAACGCCGGTGCCCTTACCGGAATGCATCAGGACGAGAATCGTCAGCGCCACGGCAGAGACAGCCCAAACGACAAACAGAAGAATCTGGAACGGACCCATAGATAAGCTCCTTAATAGAACAGTTTAAACTCCAGTACTGTACCACAATCCCCCGCTCTCCCCTACCTGCCACTCAAGGACGGGGTGGAAATGGCAGAAATACCAAAAAGGGGGTTGTCCGGTTGTGGACAACCCCCTTACTAGAAAACGGTATTTGTTTTCTCTTAGGCCTCGGTGGCGAGCACGCGACCCGTCATCTCGGCGGAAGGCTCAATACCAGCCATGGTGAGCATGGTCGGAGCGATATCGGAAAGACGGCCGTCCTCGATACCGGTGAGCTTGGCCTTCTCATCAACGATGATGAACGGCACACGGTTGGTGGTGTGAGCCGTGAACGGATGCTTGGAACCGTCGGAAGCAACGTCAAACATGTGGTCGGCGTTGCCGTGGTCGGCGGTGATCAGCGCAAAGCCGCCCTTAGCGAGAATCGCCGGGACAACCTTGGACAGGGCATCGTCAACAGCCTCGACGGCCTTAACGGCGGCGTCGAAGACACCGGTGTGACCAACCATGTCGCAGTTCGCGAAGTTCACGATGTAGAAATCAGCGCGATCCTCGTTGATGGCGGCGACAAGCTTCTCGGTAACCTCGGGAGCGCTCATCTCAGGCTGCAGATCGTAGGTAGCGACCTTGGGGGAAGCGACGAGCACGCGCTCCTCGCCCTCCTTGGGCTCCTCGATGCCGCCGTTGAGGAAGAACGTCACGTGGGCGTACTTCTCGGTCTCGGCGGTGTGCAGCTGCTTCAGGCCATTGGCGGCGATAACGTCGGCCAGGACGTTCTCGGGGAACGTCTTGGGGAAGGCGACCTCAACGTCAAACGTCGGATCGTACTCGGTCATCGTCACAAAGTGCGAAAGCTTGATCTGCTCGCGCTCAAAGCCGTCGAACTCCTTGTCCGTGAACACGCGGGTCATCTGACGAGCGCGGTCGGGACGGAAGTTGAAGAAGATGGCCGCGTCGCCCTCGTGGATGCCCTCGTTATGGGCAGCGAAGGGCTCGACGAACTCGTCGCCGCGCGGATCCTTCTCATAGTAGGCCTTGATACCGGCAACGGGGTCGGTATCGGCATCGGACGCGTTGACCATGACGTCGTAGGCGCGCTGGATGCGCTCCCAACGATTATCGCGGTCCATGGCCCAATAACGGCCCGAGACGGTGGCAACGCGAGCGTCGCAACCGGTCTCCTCGGAGATCTTAGCCAGGAAGGCGCAGAACTCGCTCATGTAGCCGGCACCGGACTGCGGGTCAACGTCGCGGCCATCCATGAAGGCGTGGACGCGAACGGTCTTGACACCGTGCTCGGCAGCCATCTTGACCAGAGCCTCGACGTGGTTCATGTGAGAATGAACACCGCCAGGGCTCATAAGGCCCATGAGGTGGAGAGTCTTACCGTCAGCCTTGACATCGTCCATAGCCTTGACGAAAACCTCGTTCTTGGCGATGGAGCCGTCCTTGATGGCATTGTTGATGCGCGAAAGCTCCTGGAACACGATGCGGCCGGCACCGATGTTGAGGTGACCCACCTCGGAGTTACCCATCTGGCCGTCGGGAAGGCCCACGTCCTCGCCCGAAGCACCGAGCGTGGTGTGGGGGTACTTCTCGTACAGGCCATCAAGGAAGGGCGTCTTGGCAGCGGCGACGGCGTTCTCGCCATCGGCCGGAGCAAGGCCGCAGCCATCCATGATAATCAGGAGTGCAGGAAGATGACGTTGTGCCATATGTCCTACTCGCCTGCCTTGACGACCATAGAGGCGAAGTCGGCAGCCTTGAGCGAAGCACCGCCCACGAGGGCGCCGTCAACGTCGGGCTTGGCGACGAGCTCGGCGATGTTGCCGGGCTTGGCGGAACCGCCATACAGCACGCGGATGCCGTTAGCGAGCTCCTCGCCGAACATCTCCTTGAGGGTCTCACGGATAGCACCGCAGACCTCCTGAGCGTCCTCGGCGGTAGCGGTCTTGCCGGTGCCGATGGCCCAGATGGGCTCGTAGGCGACGACGACCTGCTTGGGGCAGGTGATCTCAAGACCAGCAAGGCCGGCCTTGACCTGGTTCACGACGTGCTCGACATAGGTGCCGGCCTCGCGGACCTCAAGAGACTCACCGCAGCAGAAGACGGGAACAAGACCGGCGGCAACGAGGGCCTTGGCCTTCTTGTTCTGATCCTCGTCGGTCTCGTGGAAGTAATCACGACGCTCGGAGTGACCGATGATGCAGTAGGTGCAGCCAGCGGACTTGAGCATGTCGCAAGAGGACTCACCGGTGAAGGCACCCTTGGCCTCCCAGTACACGTTCTGTGCACCGAGGGCGATGGGGGCAGCCTGAATGCGGTCATGAACCGTGGTGATGTCGATGGTCGGAGGGCAGACGAGCACCTCGACGCCAGCCGGAACCTCGGGCAGAGCCTGGGCCAGCTCGTCGGCGAGCTTGGCAGCCTCGGCGACGTCGTTGTTCATCTTCCAGTTACCAGCGATAAGAAGGGTGCGATTAGGCATCGAGAAGCGCCTCCACTCCGGGCAGGGCCTTACCCTCGACGAGCTCCATGGAAGCGCCACCGCCGGTGGAGATCCAGCTCATCTTGTCGGCCAGGTTAAACTTATTGACGGCTGCGACGGAATCGCCACCACCGATGATCGAGGTGCAATCAGCCTCGGCAACAGCCTCGGCGATGGCCTGGGTGCCATGAGCGAAGTTGTCGAACTCGAAGACGCCCATGGGGCCGTTCCAGAACACGGTCTTGGCGCCCTTGACGGCCTCGGCGTAGAGCTCCTCGGTCTTGGGGCCGATGTCCATACCCTCACGGTCGTCGGGGATAGCGTCGGAAGCGACAACCTCGGGGACAGCGTCCTCGCCAAAGTGATCGGCAACGCGGTTGTCGATGGGGAGCAGGATCTTGACACCCTTCTCCTCGGCCTTCTTGAGCATCTCGCCGGCGCGCTCGACCCAGTCCTCTTCCTTGAGGGACTGACCGACGGACAGGCCCTGAGCCAGGAAGAAGGTGTAGGCCATGCCGCCACCGATGATCAGGGTGTCAGCGGAGTCGATGAGGTGATCGAGAACGCCGATCTTGGAAGAAACCTTGGAACCGCCGACGATAGCGACGAAGGGGCGCTCGGGCTCGGCGAAGATGCCGGTCAGCGTGTCGACCTCCTTCTCGAGCAGGAAGCCAGCGACTGCAGGCAGGTAAGCGGCGGGGCCCACGACGGAACCCTGGGCGCGGTGAGCGGTGCCGAAGGCATCGAGAACGAAGACGTCACCATAGGAAGCGAGCTTCTTGGCGATCTCGGGATCGTTCTTCTTCTCACGCTTGTCGAAACGGACGTTCTCGAGAACGAGGACCTTGCCCGGCTCGACGGCGGCGACAGCCTCAGCAGCCTTCTCGCCGTAGGTGTCGGCGACAAAGGCAACGTCGAGACCAGAGAGCTCAGCGAGCTTCTTAGCGACAGGCTCAAGGGAGAGCTCAGGCTGGAAGCCGGTACCCTCGGGACGGCCGAGGTGGCTCATGAGGATGACGCGAGCGTTGTGCTCAACGAGGTAGTTGATGGTGGGCAGGGCAGCCTTGATACGGGTGGTGTCGCCAACGACGCCATCCTTGATAGGCACGTTGAAGTCAACGCGGACGAGAACGCGCTTGCCGTCGACATCGATGTCGCGGACGGTCTTCTTGGTAAAGGCCATGTTTGCTTCTACCTTTCGTACGTGTCTGCCTCCCATTACGGCAGACGATTTCCTATAAAAAGGGCGCGACCCTAGGGTGTAAGCCCTATGAGGCCGCGCCCTTCTTTAGACGCTCAACGAGCTATTCGCTAAAAGCTAAATTAAGCAACGAACTTCTCGAAGTACTTGATGGTGCGGACCATCTGAGAGGTGTAGGAGTTCTCGTTGTCGTACCAAGAGGTGACCTGAACGAGGGTCTGGCCGTTGCCGAGATCAGAGCACATGGTCTGAGTGGCGTCGAAGATGGAGCCGTGGGTCTCGCCGACGATGTCGCGGGAGACGATCTGGTCCTCGTTGTAAGCGAAGGTATCGGGGATGGTCTCGGCGTAGGCCTTCATGGCAGCGTTGACCTCGTCGACGGTGACCTTCTTGTCAACGACGGCGTAGAGGTTGGTCAGCGAGCCGGTCGGCGTCGGGACGCGCTGGGCGGCACCGATGAGCTTGCCGTTGAGCTCGGGGAGAACCAGGCCGATGGCCTTGGCAGCGCCCGTGGTGTTCGGGACGATGTTCTCGGAGCAGGCGCGGGAGCGACGGAAGTTGCCCTTGCGCTGCGGGCCGTCGAGCGGCATCTGGTCGCCGGTGAAGGCGTGGATGGTGGTCATGATGCCGGAGACGATGGGAGCGAAGTCGTTCAGACCCTTGGCCATCGGGGCGAGGCAGTTGGTGGTGCAGGAAGCAGCGGAGATGATGTTGTCCTCAGCGGTCAGCGTCTCATGGTTGACGTTGTACACGATGGTGGGCAGATCGCTGCCGGCCGGAGCGGAGATGACGACCTTCTTGGCGCCAGCGTTGATGTGGGCCTGAGCCTTAGCCTTGCTGGTGTAGAAGCCGGTGCACTCGAGAACGACGTCGACGTCGAGGTCGCCCCAAGGCAGGTTGTTGGCGTCGGCCTCCTTGTAGATCTTGATCTCCTTGCCGTCAACGGTGATGGAATCCTCGCCAGCGACGACCTCGTGATCGCGAGCATAGTTGCCCTGCGTGGAGTCGTACTTCAGCAGGTAAGCGAGCATATCGGGAGAGGTGAGGTCGTTGATAGCGACGATCTCGGAGCCCTCATGACCGAACATCTGGCGGAAGGCCAGACGACCGATGCGACCGAAGCCGTTAATAGCAACCTTTACTGCCATTGTGTCTCCTTTCGTAAGGCCCCCGCAAGCTACAGCGCCTGCCGTTGAGGCCCACAAACTAACCACTCGCCTAATATACCTTTTTTTTGGCTTGAATTTCACGAGAATGCTCGAAATTGAAAATCAAATTTGCGTTAAAACGCTTTAACGTATAAAACAGCAGTTAAACCACCATAAAAGCTATTGCGTTAAACTACCCGCTTGCTTCAATGAGCTTTTCAAGGCGCAAAACACGGTGATACAAGGCCGACTTCGACAAAGGAGGGTCGGCCATTTCCCCCAAATCTCGCAGTGAGAGATCGGGGTAACGCTCGCGTAAGTCACAAAAAACTGCCAGAGCGTCCGGCAGCGTTTCGCGCAAACCGCGCCGATCAAGCTCATCGATGAGCGCAAGCTGATGTTGGGCGGCACCGGCACTTCTGGTCTGGTTGGCAAGCTCTGCGTTCACGCGACGATTCACGTCGTTCTTCACCAGCTTAACCGCGCGGGCCTCTTCAATCTCGGCAACGCTGCGCTTGGCGCCAATCAGCTGTAACAGACGTTTAATCTCCTCGGCACTCTTGATGTACACGGCATACGAGCCGCGACGCGCATTGACGCGGGCGTGAACTCCAATCTGCTCCAGAAGGTCGCAAAGTCCCTTTGCATACTCCTCGCCCTGAACCGCGATCTCCAAATGAAAATCGCCACGCGGGTCGGCAACAAAGCCTCCGGCAATCAGCGCACCGCGAATATAGGCGAGCCTGCAGCAAGGACGGGCGACGATGTGGCGCGGCACACCCGCGACGAGCCCTCCCCTACGGTCGAGAATGCCCAGCAGCACCAGAGCCTTATCCAAATCGGGCTGATCGGGCAAGGTGATGAGATAGTTTCGTACCTTGTGCAGGACCGACTTACGAACCGTGAATTCGGTCTTGAGCTTAAGGATACGATGCGTCAGCGCAATCATCGTGCGCGCCACAGCACCCGTCTCGGTCGCGACCGTCAAGCGGTACCGTCCCGAGCCCGCCAGCGAAAGCGTGCCGCTCACACGCGTTAGCGCAGCAAGCGTCGACAAATCGCAGTATTCGCATTCTGGTTCGCAGCGCGCAAGCTCGTCACGCACCTCAGCGGTAAACGACATGTAAACCTATGCCTTCGTGTTGGCACGCGACAGGTCACGGTGGGAGATGCTCACATGATACTGAGCACCCTCCAGGTAGCGGGCCGTGGCCTCGGCAATGGCGACGCTACGGTGCTGTCCGCCTGTGCAGCCGATAGCAATGGAAAGCTGCGGCTTGCCCTCTGCGATATAACCCGGCATGACCGTATCGAGCAGCTGGGTCCAGGCCTTCCAGAACTCCTGGGTCTTGGGGTGGTCCAAGACAAAATCGGAGACCTTCTTATCGAGACCGGTCATGGTGCGCATCTCGGGATCGTAGAAAGGATTGGGCAAGAAGCGAACATCGATCATGATATCCGCCTCGATGGGCATGCCATGCTTAAAGCCAAACGAGAACACGTGGACATCCATAAGCTGCTGGTCGGACAGCTCGGAAAAAGCCATGCGCAGCTTGTTGCGCAAGGCAGAAGTGCGCAAGCGGCTCGTGTCGATAATCATATCGGCTCGATCGCGAACGCCCTGCAGCTGCAGACGTTCACGCTGAATAGCGTCGGCCGTGGTCTCCCCCGGCTTTGCAATGGGATGGCGACGACGGTTTTCGCTATACCGGCGAATCAGCACCTCGTCAGACGCCTCGAGAAACACAATGTCGCAGCTCATCTCGCGCTCTTCCAGTGCGGCAACAGCATCGAGCAGTTCATCGAACAAGCCCTGGCTACGCAGGTCGCAGGTAACGGCAAGGTGCCTGCCCACGCCCGTATTGATGCCAACGAGCTCAGCAAGCTGGGCAATCAGGCGTGGGGGCAGGTTGTCGATACAAAAATAGCCCATGTCCTCAAACACATGCATGGCTTGCGTTCGGCCCGAGCCGGACATTCCGGTGATGATAACGATATCGGGGATACGCTCCGAGCGCTCCGCCGCATCCATGGCATCTCCCTTTTGCATGTGTGCCTCCTAAAATAAGCGCGGGACCCGGCCAGCGGATCCCGCGCGATCAATTGCCTTTATTGAGTATACCGCCCCAAGCGGATACAAGGCCCGTCTTACGCCTCAAGCGCAGCCTTGAACCAACTTGTAATACTCGTGGGGTGCGTGATAGCGGTGCCGACGACAACGCCCCACGCGCCGGCGTCGATTGCAGCGCGAGCCTCCTCGGGCGTATGCACGCGACCCTCGCAAATGATGGGAAGGCCGGGAAATTCCTCGGTCGCCTGACGCAGGAGCGGCAGGTCGGGGCCATCGGCCATGGTGCAGTCGATGGCGGCGACACCGTGAGAGAGTGTGGTGGATACCAGGTCGAAGCCCATATCAACCGCACGGCGAATGTCCTCGATGGTGGCACAATCCGCCATCAGGAGCACACCCTCCTCGTGCAGCGGGCGGAAGGTATCCTCGACCGACTTGCCATCGGGACGCGGACGATCGGTGGCGTCGATCGCCACGATATCGGCACCCGCAGCAACGCAGGCACGAGCGTGACGCAGCGTCGGCGTGATGTAAACGCCCTCGTGCCCGTCCTTCCACAGACCGATGACGGGAACCTCACAGCGACCCTTAATGGCGGCAATGTCGGCAAGGCCCTGGCAGCGAATGGCGGCGGCGCCGCCAAGCTCGCAAGCGCGAGACATTTGAGCCATGGTCTCGGGCGTACGAAGCGGCTCGCCCATATAGGCCTGAACGCTCACGACGAGCTTGCCCTTCAGGGACTGGATCAAAGGATCAACGGTCATGTTCGACTCAACCTTTCTCAAAACAGCCTTCTGAGACACCGCACCTTGACGTTCAAACCGTCGCTCGCGTACCGAACTACGCTTCGCTCCTCTTTCACGTCAATCTGCGGCACCTCAGAAGGCCCACTTGGTAGTTATGTTTACTTCAACGACGCAAGAAGATGCTCAGCGGCACCGATGAGCGGAGCATCGCCCTCCAGAGAACCGATGAGGATCGGCGTGTCCTGAAGCGGATCGAGCGCCTGGCTGGCATAGCCCTCGTGCACCGAATCCTTCCACGTCTGCGAACGCCAATCGGGACCTTGGTGAATCACGCCGCCCGAAAGCACGATGACCTCAGGGTCCAGGATGTTAGCGAGCGAGCCCAAGCTGGCACCCAGCGCAAAGCCGGCATCATGGATGACCTCGGTCGCCTTTGCGTCGCCTGCACGGCACAGGTCGTTCACATCGCGACCGACCGAAGGACGGCTGGGGTCGACGCGGCCAAAGCGCTCATCGTAGATACGACCAATGGAAGTGCCCGAAGCAACCGACTCCAGATGGCCGGAACGCCCGCAGGCGCAGGGAATGCCGGCGGCAGCCGAGCACTCGATGTGGCCCATATGGCCAGCAGCACCATGGAAGCCCTGCATCACGCGGCCGTTCTCGACATATGCGCCGCCGATGCCCGTACCGATGCCAAGACACAAGACGGAGAACTTGCCCTTGCCGACGCCCCAGTGGGCCTCGCCCAGAGCATGAGCCTGCACGTCGCCTACTACGGCAACGGGAAGACCGAGATCCTCGCGCAGACGCGGCCCCAACTGAACGCCGGACCAGCCGGGCATGATCTCATTGGCATACGCGATGGCGCCCGTCTTGGGATCGACGACGCCGGCGGCACCGATACCGACGCCAAGGACCTCGACATCGGGATTCGCCTCGAGAGCAGCCTTGATGGACGCCTCGATACGCTGGAAGACGGCCTCGCCGCCCTCTTGGGCCTCGGTGGGAACCTCGGCCTCAAAAACGGGATGGGGCACACTACCGTCAGCCGGGTACTCCATGATGGCAGTCGCGATCTTAGTTCCGCCGATATCGACAGAACAGACGTACTTGTTCTCCATGTCGCTCTCCTTCGGAGATAAAAAACAACTATAGGAAATGCGCCGTCAGGCTAGCCGTCACAGCGCAGTAAAGGTTTTCCAGGTGCCCAAGATCGCCGAGAAACCGTGTGGCCATTGACCTAATAGTCATAGCCACACGGTTGAACGGCGAGGTCGGGTGCCTGGGAAGCTTTACAGGAGGCCGTTGTCCTGGAGGACCTTCCTAATAGCCTCGACGTTCTCGCCGGTCATGGCCTTCACCGGGCGCGGCATGGTCGGGCTGTCGAAGATACCCATGAGGTTCATAGCGGTCTTGAAGGCGCCGACGCCACCGGCATAGCCCTGGACGCCCGAGGTGACATCCCAGATGTGCGAAATCTCATTGAGGCGATCCTGCTCGGCCTTGACGGTAGCCCAGTCGCCGGCCTGAGCGGCCTTCCACTGACGAACGTAGCCCTCGGGCTCAACGTTGGCGAGACCCGGGACAGAGCCGTCGGCGCCACCGAGGTAAGCGCCGTCGACAACAACCTCGTGGCCGGTGAGGATGCTCATCGGATGGCCGTTCTTCTCGTTCTCCTGAACGAGGTAGCGGAACGAGATGTCATCACCCGAGGAATCCTTGACGCCAGCAAGGACGCCCTCGGCGCCGAGCTTGGCAAGGAGCTTCCAGGGAAGCTTGGTGTGAACGCAGACGGGAATGTCATAGGCAAAGATGGGCAGGTCAAGCTCCTCGTGCAGGATGCGGAAGTGCTCCTCGACCTCGGTCATGCCCTGCAGGGCATAGAACGGGCAGGTGGCGACGAGGGCATCGGCGCCCAGCTCCTGAGCGACCTTGCCGTGCTCAATCATGCGCTCGGTCTCGGTATCGATGATGCCGACCAGAACAGGCACGCGGTGGTCGACGATGCGGACGGCCTCGGCGATGATCTGGCGACGACGCTCGTCGGTGGAGAAAACGACCTCACCCGAAGAGCCCAAGAAGAACAGGCCATCGACGCCGGCATCGATCATGCGGTTGATGCTGCGCTCAAAGGAGGCAACATCGAGCTGGTGATCTTCGGTATCCGGAACAACGACGGGAGGGATAACGCCGGTGAATTTCTGAGTTGCCACAAGAATCTCCTTAGTTGTCTGGCGGGCGGCCCTATGCCACCCACTCTTGTTGGCAGTGTCCAGGCCGTCTAGGCCAAAGAACACGAGTAGAACGTTTGGTTAAAAAAGTCTACGACTTCGTTTTCGAACGCATTGATGCGCTCGTGAGCGTATTTTGCATAGATGATATGCCTCCGGTCACACTCAAGACCGTTGAATACGGCAAACTGGCCCTTGGGATCGCTCACGGTATCCATAAGCGATGTGCCCATGAGCACCGATCCGCGCACCCGAGACGACAGCGCCTCGAGGCCGCCAGGAAGCGGATTGGCAACCGCCGTGCAGGCGAGGCCCCGCTCGTCCAGAGCGGAAACCGCCAGCGCGACTCCGCCGCCAAGACCCTCGCCCCATGCAAAGATGCGGTCGGGGTCAATGCCATCAAGATTGCGTGCGACCTTCGCCAACGCGCAGCCCCAACGGACGCGCCTGACAAAAGCAGGCGAGGTAATCTCCTGCCGCAGATCGCTGGGTCCAATCGCCTCATCGTCCAGTGCAAGCACGGCATATCCCATGGCCGCAAACCTCGTCATGTGATGCCATCCCCGCACGGGTCGGTCGATGTCGTGAAACATCAGACATAGCGGCACAAGCTCGGATGCCCGGGCGCGACCGGCAGGCTCGATCAAACGTGCGTGGACTACATCGCCACCAAGCTCAAAGGAAACCTCGGAGTAGCGGGCATACGGATTGGCGAAATCGATCGCCGTAATAGTCGGCCCGCAAACCTCAAGGTCCGAAGCGGCTATCTCTAATTCGGAAACATCCGCAGAAGCATCACCGCGCCAATCCCGGAAATCAGAGAGCCTTGACGAGACCGTCCCGGGAATCCCCACAAGGTCGGGGACAATCAGCTCGCCAACATTGCTCTCGCACTTAGACATGAGCCTCCCCTCCCTCGCAGAAAAACGGAATGATCATATCGTCAAAGTCCTGTATCTCTTCGTGGCCAAAGCCCTCAAAGAACTCATGACGCTTTTCACAGGTCAGGCTGTTATAGACCGCAAACTGCGTTGCCGGCGGACAGACGATATCCGCCGTGCCCGTACCAAACAGGACGGGGCACTTGACCATGGGGGCGAAGTTCTTGGAATCGAAGTACGCCAGCTTGGCATAGGCTTCGTCAATACGAGTCGAGTCCTCGTCAAACCAGCGAGACCAATAGCGCAGGCCCTCGTAGGCAATGTCGTCGGCATCCAAATCCCAGACTAGGCGGAAATCTGACAGGAAGGGATAGAGGATGGCGGCACGATTGATAAGCTCGCTGTTAAGCGCACAGGTCGCAATGCCCAAACCTCCGCCCTGCGACGCGCCGTTCACAAACACACGCGCAAGATCGATGCCCTCGAGCTCGCGAACGATGCGGCACAGGATGCGAATATCTTGGTGCAAGCGGACATAGTAGAGGTTGGCCGGGTCGCCGTCGATACCGGCGACGATATGACCGGCAACCGTTGTGCCCTCAAATCCACCAATGTCCTCGGAGGGACCTCCTTGGCCGGGGCAGTCGAGGGCGATGAGTGCCATGCCCATGCCCGCGAACGACGCCTGCTCAAACCAGCTGCGGCTTGCACCCGGATACCCATGGAACTGAAGTACCAATGGCACGGGCTCGTCCGAGACGGGTTTAAGGTACTTGGCATGCAGGCGAGCGCCACACATGCCGGTATACCAGAGGTCGAAAAGCTGGCAGGTCACGGCATCGGCGACCGATGCCGTCTCGATCGCATAGTCAAGCCCGACGGCGTCGGCCTCGGCCATGCGATCCTTCCAAAAGAGATCGAAATCTGATGGACGGGGCATGGCGCCCCGATACCCACCAAATTGCTGTTGTAGCTCCTGAGCGCTTGGCATGGCTCGTGAACCCAACCTTTCGAAATCGCAACGGAGGTGCGCCCGGCAAGGGAACCGGGCGCACGGGAGGGAAAGCGAGGCTACTCGCCGAGCTTGGGATGCAGCAGCGACGGCGCAGCGCCGAGCAGCATCTTGGTGTAGGGGTCCTGGGGGTGCTGGAAGACCTGCTTGGCCTCGCCCTGCTCGACGATCTTGCCACCATTCATAACGATGATGTCGTCAGAGATATAGCGGACCGTCTGGATGTCATGGCTGATGAACACCATGGCCAGGCCGAGCTCCTTCTTAAGGTCGGTCAACAGGTTCAGAATCTGCGCGCGGACCGAAACGTCCAGAGCCGAGGTGGGCTCGTCGGCGATGATGGCATCGGGGTTCAGCGACAGGGCACGGGCAATTGCGACGCGCTGGCGCTGACCGCCCGAAAGCTGGCCGGGAAGAACCTCGGCGGCGGAGCTGGGCAGACCGGTGAGCTCCAAGAGCTCCTTGACGCGCTTCTCCTGCTCGGCCTCGGTACCCAAGTTGTGGACGCGCATGGGGTCGAGCAGTTGCTCACGAACGACCATGCGGGGGTTGAGCGCCGTGGCCGGGTTCTGGAACACGACCGAGATGACGCGGCCCATGTGGCGACGGTCCTCGGCGGTACGTTTGGTAACGTCCTTGCCCTTAAAGTAGACCTTGCCGCTCGTGGGGGCCTGCAGGCCGCACATGACGTTGGCGGTGGTGGACTTACCGCAACCGGACTCGCCGACGATGCCGATCGTCTGACCGGGCATGAGCTTAATCGTTACACCCTGGACGGCGTGAACCAGGTTGGGGTGCAGAATCGAGCCGGTACGGGTCCTAAAGGTGACGTGGACGTCATCAAGGAAGATGATCGGCTCGACGCCGTTGACTGCGGTCTCGCTCATCTACATCACCTCCGCGTGAGGGGTCAAACCATTTGCCTTGAGCACCTCGTCGGGGAGCTCGGAATAGAAGTGCTCGGTGCCGGGCACGCGCTTGAAGACCGGACGGGTGTCCAGGCCAATACGCGGATGGCTCGAGCGGGGCGCGAAGCGATCGCCCTTGGGGAAATCGCGCGGACTCGGAACGGCGCCGGGCACCTGGTGCAGGCGGCCCGAACCGCTCTCGATGGACAGAACGGAACCCAGAAGACCGCGGGTGTACTCGTGGATCGGGTTAGTGAGCAGCTCCTTGGTGGGCGCCTGCTCGATAACCTGGCCAGCGTACATAACCGTGATGTTGTGGGCGACCTCGGCGACCAGCGCCAGGTCGTGCGAAACGAAGATCATGGCAAAGCCGAGCTTGGCCTGAAGATCGTTGAGCAGCTTGATAACCTGCTTCTGAACGGTAACGTCCAGAGCGGTCGTGGGCTCGTCGCAGATGACCAGCTTGGGGTCGCGGGTAAGGGCCATAGCGATCAGGACACGCTGACGCTGGCCGCCGGAAAGCTCGTGCGGATAGCTCTCGAGCGTGCGCTTGGGATCGAGGCCGACGAGCTCCAGGAGCTCCTCGGCGCTGCGGGTTCCGCCGCGCTTGGTGAGCTGCTTCATCTGGGCAGAGATGAGCATGGAGGGGTTGAGCGAGGACAGGGCGTCCTGATAGACCATAGCGATATCGGTACCGCGCAGGCCGAACCACTCCTTCTTGCTCATCTTGAGCAGGTCGCGGCCCTCCCAGAGAACCTCGCCGGAAAGATGCTCGTCATCGTCGGTCAGGCCCATGATGGCCAGCGTGGTGATGGACTTACCGCAACCGGACTCACCCACCAGGCCCATGGTCTGACCAGGACGGACGTCAAAGTTGACATGGTCGACGACGTTGATATCACCGTGATGCTCAAACTGAATGCAGAAGTCACGGACCGAGAGAATCGGCTCAACGGACTCGTCGGGCACGTGGCGATCGTCACGCTTGAGCTCGACATCGCGCAGGGCGCCAAGGCGAGCGGAGAGGGACTGGGCCTGCTCCTTGTAGGCGCGAACGGGGTCGGAGACCAGCAGATCGGCCTCGCGACGCTTGGAGGAATCGGTCGGATCCAGGGCGGCGGAGGGAGCAGCGGCCATGGCGTCGGTAATGCCCTCGGAGAGGATGTTAAGCGCCAGGCAGGTGATCATGATGGCCAGGCCCGGGAACAGCGCCTGCCACCAACGGCCGGCGAGCACGCCGCCGCGGGCGTCGGCGAGGATGTTGCCCCAGGTAGCGGTGGGCTCCTGGATACCAGCGCCGATAAAGGTCAGCGAGGCCTCGAAGATGATGGCGTCGGCGACCAGGGTAACGGTGAAGACCATGATCGGGGCGATGCAGTTACGCAGAACATGCTTGATCAAAATCCACGGAGCCTTGGCGCCGGAAACGATGACCGCGCGGACATAGTCCTCGCCGTACTCGGACACGATGTTGGCGCGCACGATACGGGCAATCTGCGGAGTGTACATAAAGCCAATGGCGAAGATGATCGACGGCACGGAATTGCCCAGGATGGAGACGAAGACGGCAGCGAGGGCGATGCCCGGGATGGACATGATGATGTCCAGGATGCGCATGATCGCCTCGGAAACGGACTTGCGCGAAACCGCCGCGAGGGCGCCCACGACCGAGCCGCAGACCAGAGCCATGGCAGTAGCACCGAAGCCGATGATCAGCGAGTAACGGCCACCGTAAAGCATACGCGACAGGATGTCGCGGCCCTTATCGTCGGTACCGAAGATAAATCCATTGCCGGGAGCCTGGCGAGCAGTGAAAATCTCGACCGGGCTATAGGGGGCAAGAAGGGGCGCCAGAATCGCGGTCAGGGCGACCAACACCAGCACGACGGCGGCAATCTTAGAAGACAGCGTCATCTTCTTCCAGCCACCGAGCTTGAGCCCCTTGGAGGCAGCCTTCTCGAGCTGCTCGGTTTGCTTCTCTCGAATCTTTACCATAATCTACACCGTCCTGATGCGCGGGTTGATGAGCAGGTAGAGCATGTCAACCACGATGTTGATGATGATGAAGGCAAGAGCAACGACGATGACGACGCCCTGAACCAGGTTCGCCTCGTTGCCCTGAACGCCCTGCAGAATCGCAGTACCCATGCCGGGGAGGTTGAAGATGACCTCGATGACGACGGCGCCGCCCATAAGGTAACCGATCTTAAGACCGAGGGTGGTGACCGGGGTGATCAGCGCGTTGCGCAAAACGTTGATGCCGACGACGACCTTCTCGGGAACGCCGGCGCCACGGGCCATGCGGACGTAGTCCTTGTCGAGCTCCTCAACCATGGCCGTACGCACGATACGAGTCATCTGGCCCGTCAGCGGGAATGCCAGAGCGATAGCGGGCATGATCATACGTCCCAGATAGCCAGCCGGGTTGGTGGTGAAGTGAGGCAGAGCACCGGATGCCGGGAGCACCTTAAGGTAGGAAGAGAACAGCAGAATCAACAGAACGGCAAGCCAGAACGACGGGGTTGCCAAGCCGGCGATGGAAAAGACGCGGATCACTTGGTCCGGCCATTTATCGCGATACAGTGCCGCGATGACGCCGAGCAAAAACGAGACGACCGCGCCGATGGCAAGACCGATGAAGGTCAGCTGCATCGTGACGGGCAGGGCCGTGGAGATGCGCTTGGCAACGGAGTTGCGAGCAGCACCATAGGTGCCCATGTCACCATGGATCAGATCGCCCATGTAGCGCACGTAGCGCACGGGCCAGGGGTCGTCCAGACCATACTTCTCATGGTACTCGGCAACCGCCTCGGGCGAGGCACCGTCACCCAACGCCGTATAGGCGGGGTCGGTCTTGGAGAACGACATAAGGAAGAACACCAGGACGGTGACGCCCAATGCCATGATCGGCAGCGCCACGAGACGCCTTCCAATCAAACGTAGAAAGTTGTTCACGTTCTCTCCCCTTTCTTTTGTCGGTAGGACCAACTGGTATATGAGTATGGATACTCATTACAAGACCCGAGCGACATCGAGGCCGCCCGGGTCTTTGTTTCAACTATGAGGACGTTGCCTTACGACCGACGCCCCACATATGACTCAAACGAGTCTTAGGCCTTGACGGTCGCGACGCCCCTGAAGGACATGCTCGTCGTGCCGATGCCCTTGAAGCCATCGAGGGCCTCGCCGTTGGGCGCGGTAGACGGATCGTCCCAGGAAGCGGAGACGGTCTTGACGTGGACAACGGGGTACAGAACAGCGTTGTCGGCGATGATGTCGAAGCACTCGTTCCACTTCTTCTGCTGCTCGTCGCCCTCGGCGGCAAGAGCCTCGTCCATGAGACCGTGGAGCTTCTCCCACTCAGCGGACTCCTTCCACGGGCAACGGGTCTGCATCCAGACGTTGTCGCCGTACCACCAGTTGAGCAGCAGGTCGGGGTCAGCGCCGAAGCAGGACGGATCGCCAGGGGCAAGGAGGATATCGTAGGCCTCGCCGCCGTCGATGGCAGCGTAGGTGGCCGGCGAGGTATCGGTCTGGATGGTCACCTCGAAGCCGAGAGCGTCGAGGTCGTTCTTGACCTGGGCGGCCATGCCCTTAATCTGCTCGTTGTCGGTGGTGCGCAGGGTGATGGCACCCGGGGTGATGCCGGACTCCTCGATGAGCTTCTTGGCCTTCTTGGCGTCGGTCTTGTACACCGTGGAAGCCTCATGATAGTTGGTGAAGCTCTTGGGCAGGTAGCAGCTGGCAGCGGTGGCAAGGCCGGCGAAGGTGTTGGTGATCATCTTCTCGGTGTCGAGCGCGTACATGACGGCCTGACGGACCTTGACGTTGTTCCAAGGCTCCTTGGCGACGTTGAACATGATGAAGCGGGTGCCGAAGCCCTGGACGTTGTCGATCTTGCAGCCAGCGCTCTCGAGCTGGTCGACGGCGTCAGCGGTGACGAGCTCCATAACGAGCGTGGAGCCTTCCTGCTGGGCGGTAACGCGAGCGGTGGGGTCGGTCAGGATGCTGTACTGGATCTTCTTATCCTCGGCAGTATACTCACCGTTGTACTCGGGGTTGGGAACCAGGGTGATCTCGGTATCGGAGATAGAGTCGTACATCCAGGGGCCGGAACCGATCGGCTGCTTGGCGCGATCCTCCTCGGACTGAGTAGCCGGGGTAACACGGATGATGGCCAGACGATCCTTGAGCAGGGAGAAGTTGGGGACCTTGGTCTTGACCGTTACAGTGCTGGCATCCTTGGCCTCGATGGACTCGAAGGGCTGGAAGAACGGAGCATAGGTAGCGGAAGCAGCGCAAGCGGTGTAGGAAGCGACGACGTCGTCAGCAGCGACCTCGGTACCATCGGAGAACTTGGCGCCCTTGCGGATGGTGACCTCGAAGGTAGTGTCGTCCACGGACTTGGGATCGTCGGTGGCGAGCTCGTTGAAGGTGCTGTAGTCGTGGTAATCGATGCCGTAGAGACCCTCGACGACGTGCCAGTTAGCACCCAGGCCCACAGCGGAGCCGGTGCTGGCGGGATCGAAGCTGGACGGAGCGTAAGCGGAACCAGCGGTAATCACACCGCCGCCACGGTTGGCGGAATCGGCGGAACCGGAAGCGGAACCCTCGTCGTTGGAGCTGCCACCGCAGCCGGTGAGACCAAGCCCTGCGACAGCAGCGACGCTGCCGGTGAGGCCGAGGAACGAACGCCTGGACATACCCTTGTTGATGATGGCCATGTCTTCTCCTATCAATAGAGAATCTTACCCGGGAGCACCTAGACTTGCCCCCGCGCAACTTGCGGACGATATATACCTTACCTACCGACGAACCCAACTGAGGTGCCGCGCTCGGCGACCGATACATACATACGCTTGAACGGTATTTACTACCGTTCACCGAATTCATTGACAAACGATTCGCCAGACAGTATGTATCGACGAGGTGAGATATCAGTCATCGTCAACCCGCAGGATAGCAGGGTTGTTCACCATGGCTAGTCAAACGTTTTAGCGTTAATAAAACCCGAAATCGACAGGTAATCGCCGCGAAATAAATGATTGAAAATCGGCCAATCATGTATATCAGTTGTTTAGAAGCACGTTTAGTTTTCGGAACGGTTGGCCGATGCCTGGGCGCGTTCGGCATTCCATGCAACAAGTGCCTCGTGGACCGCTTTGGCGACATCGGCCGGAACGCCTCGAACTTCCGCGATCTCTTGCTCGCTCGCCGCGCGCAAACGCTTCATCGAGCCAAAATGGCGCATAAGGGCACGTTTTCTGGTGGGTCCCACGCCTGGAACGTCATCGAGTACCGAAACCGTCATGGCTTTATCGCGCAATTCGCGATGGAACGTGATGGCAAAACGGTGCGATTCATCGCGAACCTGTTTAATTAGATAGAGCGAAGCAGACCCGGTCGGCAGCACGACGGGAGTCTCGTCCCAAGGCACGAAAACCTCCTCATCGGCCTTCGCCAAGCCACAAACTGGTATATCGAGCCCAAGAGCCTCAAGTTGCTTGATCGCAGCGGTCAATTGCGGCTTACCGCCATCGACAACGAGCAAATCGGGGCGCGATCCAAAGCGCTCGTCGGCCATGCGCTCGGGAGCATAGCGTCGTCCCAAAACCTCGGACATCGACACGAAGTCGTTTGCCTCGTCCAATTCGGCCTGAATTTTAAAACGACGGTACTGGCTCTTGTCGGCGCGTCCGTTGGTAAACACCACCATCGAGGCGACGGTAAAGGTTCCGTGCAGCGTCGAGATATCGAAGCACTCGATACGCATCGGCGGCGCTGGCAGCGCCAGCGCGCTTTCGAGCTCCAGGAGCGCCTGATTGGTGCGGTCGTCAGCGTACCCCGTTCGCATCATGTAGCGCATGAGGGCATGGCGCGCATTTTTGGATGCCATATCGAGCAAACGGTGCTTTTCGCCACGCTGCGGCCTATGGAGATGGCAGGAACGCTCGCGCTTGCCCGCAAGCCATTCCCCCAGCGCCTCCGCATCCTCAAGCTCGACGGAAAGGTTGACCTCAGCTGGAATATCAGCCGTCTCGTCGTAATAGCGCTTAAGAAAGCCCGACTGGAGCTCTTCCTCGTCAACATCAAGACCCTTGTCGAGAATGAACTCGCAGGTGCGAACTGTTCGGCCCTCGCGAACGACGAAGACGCAAGCGGCGGAGATGGTCTCCTCGCGATAGAACCCGATGACATCGATATCGACACTGGAGGGAAAAACGACTTGCTGACGATCGTCCAGACCCCTGATGACCTCCAAACGACGTTTGACGCGTGCCGCGCGCTCAAAGTCGAGCGCCTCGGCGGCATCCGTCATCTCGGAGGTCAGCTCATCGACGACATCCTTGCGATGGCCCGACAAAAAGCGCTCGACACGCTTGACGTTCTTGGCATAGTCTGCCGGGGAAATCGCGCCGACACACGCACCCGGGCCGCGCCCGACATGGTAGTCAAAGCAGGGACGCCCGTTTTGTGCGCAAATCATATTGACGATGTCTTCCTCGCCCTTGTGGGACTCGATGGTACGGCGACAACGACGCCACTCCGCACAGGATGCAGAGCAGATGGGGATAACCTTGCGCAGCGTATCTATCGTCTCACGTGCCGCACGGCTATCGGTATAGGGTCCAAAATAGCGCGTTCCCGGCTTATGACGCTCACGCGTGTATTTGATCGCGGGATACAGGTCGCCCTTTGTAATGGCGATAAAGGGGTAGCTCTTGTCATCCTTGAGGTCGACGTTAAAGTACGGATGGTACTGGCCGATCAGGTTGCGCTCGAGTACAAGCGCCTCATGCTCGGTTTCGACAACGATGTAGTCAAAGCTCGCCACCAGCTGCATCATCAGCGGGATCTTTTGACGCTCATCCTGCAGTGTCACGTATTGACGCATGCGGGCGCGCAGGTTTTTCGCCTTGCCCACGTAGATGACATCGCCCTTGGCATCCTTCCAAAGGTAGCATCCGGGCTGTGTGGGAACGCGCGAAACCTGCTCGGCAAGCGTTGG
This sequence comes from Collinsella sp., assembly GCA_036298675.1. Lineage (GTDB taxonomy): Bacteria > Actinomycetota > Coriobacteriia > Coriobacteriales > Coriobacteriaceae > Collinsella. The sequence goes on from JAXJIO010000003.1 coordinate 30,289, forward strand.
TATGTTGTCGTGACCGGCCACGCGCACCTACTTGCGACGAAGCAGCGCCGAGACCTCGGGCATCTTAAGGACGACGGCAAGGCCAAAGGTAACAACAAGCGAGGCGACACCCGCAACGCAAACGTAGCCAAGAGTAATCAGAATCGAGCCGCCAAGTGCCCCGACAAAGTGTTCAAGCGCCCACATGACGCCGGCGCCTGCGGCAGCACCTAGGCCACCGAGCAAAAGGCCAAAGAAACCGCCATGTAGGATAGATTTGACCTGAAGGCCACGCAGGCGACGACGCAGCCACCACAGCGAACAGCCGACCAAGATCACGTAGTCGACGACATACGAAAGCGCGATTGCCGGCATACCGAAGCCCAGCACAACGCCAAACAGCAGAACCGAGCCGGCCTGGCCGATGGCGGAATACAGGCAATAGCGGCTATAGGGCTTCATGTCGAGCAAGGCAGAGAAGCTCTTCTGCATCAACACGACCACGCCGTAGAGCGGCAGCGAGAGCGCCAGGTAGACAAGGTACTCGGACACCAGAGCCACGCCGGATTCATCGAACTTGCCAGCACAGTAGATCATATTGAGCGGACGTGCGAAGACAATCAGGTACAGTGCGAACGGAATCAGGAAGAACAGCATCTGGGCGACGCCACGCGAAATGCCCGTGCGAACGCTGTCGTAATCCTTCTCCTGTGCGTCATGAGAGAGCTCGGTATAGAGCGCCGTCGAAAGCGAGGCGGCAATCAGCGCGTAGGGCAGCGTGTACCACAGGCGCGCATAGGCGATGGCGGAAGGACCCGTCTCGGGCTGGACCACCAGCGCGGCAGCGTTGGTGATAGAAGTCGAGACAAACATGCACACCGTGGCGAGCAGCGTCGGGATACCGAGCGCAATCGTCTGGCGCAGCGCGGGGTCCTTAAAGTCGATATGGATATGGGGATGCACGCCGTGCTTGCCAAGCGCGGGAATCTGACATGCCATCTGAACAAAGACACCGAGGGTCGTACCGGCCGCAATCAAGATGATGCCGGCACGTTCGCCAAACTGTGCGGACACGGGCGCAAAACCCATAAAGCTCGCAATGACGATCACATTGTTGAGGACCGGGGCAAACGTCGACCAGAAGTAGTCGCGGTGTGCGTTGAGAACGCCCGAGAACACCGAGCCCAGACCATAAAAGAGAATCTGGATGGCAAAGAAACGGAACATGAACGCAGCGGTATCCATGCTGCCGCCGTCACCCGAAAGGAACGATTGCGTCCAGATAAAGCCCGGGGCGAACACGGTCCCCAGCAACGAAATGCCACCCAGCACCAAAAGCAGAATGCCAAGCAGGTTGCCCACGTACTCGTTCGAGGCCTCGCGACCCTGCTCACGCCTCACGCCCATGTACACGGGCAAAAACGCCGTCACGAGCATGCCACCCATCACGAGTTCGTAGAGCATATTGGGCAGGTTGTTGGCGACCTGATAGGAGGACGAGAGTAGCGACATGCCGATAGCGGCCGCCATTGCCCACGTGCGGATAAAACCGGTGACGCGAGACACGATAGTCAGAATGGTCATAAGCCCGGCGGAACGACCAACCGTGGAGTAGTCCGACGAGCCCATGTCGTCAGTGTCATCTCGCGACGAAGAAACTTCGGATGAGGGTGTCTGAGGCGCAGATTCTTTTGCAAAATGAGCTCCGCACTTCAATTCTTCCTGCGGCATCGCTCAGTCCTCTCTCGTAATCGCGGCAACCGTCGCCCCGCAAAATGCAATTAAATCATCGGGTGCAAGCTCGAGCTGATAACCACGCTTGCCTCCCGAAATAAAAATGGTATCCCAAAGGACGCATGTCTCGTCAATGAGCGTCCGGTAGCGTTTTTTCATACCGACCGGGCTGCAGCCGCCGCGAACGTAGCCAGTCGCCGCAAGCAAATCCTTCACATGCATCATGGCCAAGGACTTCTCCCCCGCGGCACGCGCGGCGGACTTTAGATCGAGCTCGTCGGCAACAGGGATGCAGCACACGACATAGTCGTTGGACGGCGTCACGCAGACCAAAGTCTTAAATCCTTGACCGGGCTCCTCGCCAAGCTGCTCCGAAATCGCGACCCCCAGGCCCACCGACTCATCACCATCGTCTTCGTACGTATGTAGAACATAGGAAATGCCGGCACTTTCCAGCTCGCGCATCGCATTGGTTTTTGGCGTCTTTACAGCCTTTGCCATGACATATCCTTTCTCTCGCATTCGGACGCAAGGATTAAGTATATGTCCAATTCGGCTGCATACGTCACTTCGGCACAGCAAGCGCCATCGAATCACAAGGAGTCGATGGCGCCCATAAACTGAATCGCCTATTTATTGAGCATCAAGTTGAGCCTGACGCTCCCGGTCACGCCTGAGCAACGGCGCCAAAAACTTGCCCGTATAACTCTGCGGACAGTCCGCAACCTGCTCCGGTGTGCCCGAAACCACGACGGTTCCGCCGCCGTTACCGCCCTCGGGACCCATATCGATCAGGCGGTCGGCAACCTTGATGACATCAAGGTTGTGCTCAATCACCAGCACCGTGTTGCCCGCATCGACCAAGCGCTGCAGCACATCGAGCAGCTGGCGGACGTCCTCAAAATGAAGACCGGTCGTCGGCTCGTCCAAAATATAGAACGTCTTGCCCGTCTGGCGTCGATGAAGCTCCTTGGCGAGCTTCACACGCTGCGCCTCGCCGCCCGAGAGCGTCGTGGCGGGCTGGCCCAGGCTCACGTAGCCTAAGCCTACATCGTACAGCGTCTGGAGCTTGCGCTTAATCTGCGGGATATTCCCAAAGAAGGCCAGCGCCTCGGTGACGCTCATGTCGAGCACGTCCGAGATGGTCTTGCCACGGTAGGTGACCTCGAGTGTCTCGCGGTTGTAGCGTTTACCGCCGCAAACTTCGCAGGGAACGTAGATATCGGGAAGGAAGTGCATCTCGATCTTGATCTGCCCGTCGCCCTTGCACGCCTCGCAGCGCCCGCCACTCACATTAAAGGAGAAACGACCCGGCGAGTAGCCGCGCGCCTTCGACTCCGGCGTACTCGCAAACAGCGCGCGAAGATCATCCCACAGGCCGATATAGGTAGCAGGGTTGGAACGCGGCGTGCGGCCAATCGGCGACTGGTCGATATCGATAACCTTATCGATACACTCGATGCCCTCGATTTTTTTATACGGACCCACAGGGCGCGTCGAACGGTGAATAGCATTCGTAAGGGCAGGCGCAATGGTGTCGGTAACCAGGGAGCTCTTGCCCGATCCCGACACGCCGGTAACAACCGTAAGCGTACCAAACTCGATCTTGGCGGTAACGTTTTTGAGGTTGTTGGCTCGAGCGCCCGTAATTTTAAGGCAGCCGCGACCGGGCTTGCGCCGTTCATCAGGCACCCGAATCATTCGTTTGCCGGTCAGATAAGCGCCCGTCATCGACTCAGGACACGCCATGATATCAGCAGGCGTTCCCGCCGCGACTACGTGTCCGCCGTTGACACCGGCGCCGGGCCCCATGTCGATCACGTAGTCGGCGGCACGGATTGTATCCTCGTCGTGTTCGACAACGATAACGGTATTGCCGATATCGCGCAGGCGCTCGAGCGTCTTGATCAGGCGCTCGTTGTCACGCTGATGAAGACCGATCGAGGGCTCGTCCAGAATATAGAGCACGCCCATGAGACCCGCGCCGATCTGCGTTGCCAGTCGAATACGCTGGGCCTCGCCTCCGGAAAGCGTCGCCGAGGCACGGTCGAGGGTCAGATAGTCGAGTCCGACATCGACCAGAAAGCGCAGGCGCTCCAGGATTTCCTTAACGATGCGCCCGCCGATAAATTGTTGGCGCTCGGTAAGCTCCAAGCCCTCAAAAAACTCGAGCGACTCGCGACACGATAGGCAGCAGACCTCGTAAATGGACTTACCGCCTATGGTAACGGCGAGCATCTCGGGGCGCAGACGAGCACCATGGCAACTCGAGCACGGCTCCTCGCGGATGTACTTCTCCAAGCGCGCCTTGGTGTTCTCATTCGTCGTCTCGGTATAGCGCTCGTACAGGATATTGCGCACGCCCGAGAACTTGGTGTCCCACTGGCTGCGGCGCCCATCGAGCTTTTGATAGTCGACCGAAATCTTCTGGTCGCCCATGCCGTCTAAAAACGCGCGACGCACCCGCGGAGGCAGATCCTCCCACGGCGTATCGACGCTCACCTTGAAGTGCTTACAAACCGCAGCGAAAATCTGCGGATAGTAGTTAGAGTTGCCAAACAGGCTGCCAAAGACCCCGTCGGCGATCGACTTCGAGGGGTCTTCGATTAGGGCCTCGGCATCGACCGTCTTCTTAAAACCCAGGCCATCGCACTCGGGGCACGCGCCATAGGGCGCGTTGAACGAGAAATCGCGCGGCTGCAGGTCATCGATGGAGTGTCCATGCTCCGGGCACGCTAACGCCAGCGAATACTCCAGCAACTCGCCTTCGGTCCCCTCGGGAGCGTCGCGGTCGGGCAGCAAGTATACGTTCACATTGCCGTGCGCCAGCGCGGTCGCCTGCTCAACAGACTCGGCGATACGGCCCAGAGAGTTCTCACGGATCACGATGCGGTCGACCACGACCTCGATATCGTGCTTGAACTTCTTGTCCAGATCGATCTGATCGTCGAGCGAGCGCACTTCACCGTCGACACGCACGCGGCTAAAGCCCTCGGCGCGAAGATCCTCAAACAGTTTGGTGTACTCGCCTTTTCGCCCGCGCACCACCGGTGCCAGCACAAACGCGCGGCGGCCCTCCCCCGCCGTCAAGACCTTGTCGGCAACCTGGTCGGTCGTCTGGCGCTCAATGACACGGCCGCATTCGGGACAGTGCGGGGTGCCCACACGGGCGAACAGCAGGCGCAGATAGTCATAAATCTCGGTTACGGTGCCAACCGTCGAGCGAGGGTTTTTAGACGTCGTCTTTTGGTCGATCGACACCGCCGGCGAAAGGCCGTCGATTGAATCCAAGTCGGGTTTGTCCATCTGTCCCAAGAACTGGCGCGCATAGCTCGAAAGACTCTCGACGTATCGACGCTGGCCCTCGGCATAGATAGTGTCAAATGCCAGCGAACTCTTGCCCGAGCCAGAAAGACCGGTAATGACCACGAGTTGGTCACGCGGAATGGAAACATCGATATCACGGAGGTTGTGCTCACGGGCGCCGCGAATAACGATAGAAGAATCAGACATGGAAGCTCCTTGCCTCCTATTGCATCGAATCATACTGCCGATGAGTTTAGCGCACTCGACGCGCACAGATGTTCGTAATACAAGATTCGCAGACCTTTAGCTTTGCGTATCGGGCGCTTTGTTTCTCGAAATGCCGTGGAAAGGTTGCAGTAATCTAATACTGAACTTAATTTGTTGTACCAGAGGAACGTCCATGACCGAAGATATCCCCCTTGAAATCACTTCGAGCGACATGGCCAATCTGCCCATATTCATCGCCGTCCTTATCGTGGCCGCCGTCGTCGTGCGCGTGTATTTTTCAATCAAACGCAACGAAAAGCCACCCATTGCCCGCGTCTTTTGGTGCGCGACGCTCCTCATCCCGCTCGGCGTGGTAGCTGCATGGGTTACGAATCAATTGCTCGTAAATGAGGGCAGCTCCCTATGGGTCCTTTCTTATTCGGCGCTCGGTGCTGCCGCCGTCATGCTTCTTGTCGAGCCCTTGGTTTCGGGACTTATCGACCAAACCGACCTTGCGACGGGAACGGTTGCCTGTATTTGCCGTGACATCCTTGTCATCGCCGCTGTTTCAGCGCTCTCGTTCGTTTCACTCGAAATTGCCTGCAACGACACGTTCTATCGCATTCCCGCCAACTCATTCGGGTTTTCCGTCGGGCTGCTCGCGACGGTTCTGCTCTCCCTTTATTTGCTGGGACAGCGTCATGGAGGCGTCATGGCTCTCGTGCCCGTCGTCTGCTGCATCCTTGGCATTGCCGAGCACTTCGTCATAACGTTTAAAGGCGAAGCCATCCTGCCAAGCGATATCTTGGCCCTTGGCACCGCAATGGAAGTGAGCGAGGGATACGAGTTTACCTTTACCGCCGGAATCGTAACCTCTCTCGCCCTGCTGGAGATTTCCCTGGGGCTTCTTTCGCTCATCCGACCGCGAAAGCTCCGTACGCCCACCCATGTCTTCCCCGCTATCGCCACTAACCTCTGTGCTTTTCTGCTAGTGACCGTTGTGGGGCTCTCAGGCTTTTCCAACATCGACTTGGAGCAGGCGCTGGATTTTGGATTTGACCGTTGGCAGCCCATCACCACGTATGCGTCTCAGGGTTTTATCACTTCGTTCACCGAAATGGTCAACGAGTTGCCCATTGAGAAGCCCGAAGACTATACGCCCGATGAGGCGCAGAGCATCGAGCAGGAGCTCGCCGCCGCCTACGACAGCACATATGGCTCGAGCGAGCAGCGCGCGGCGGCCGTTGCCCAGTTCAATGAAATCAAGCCGACGATTGTTGCCGTCATGAATGAGAGTTTTAGCGACCTTTCGTGCTTTGAGCAGCTCCAGGCGGCCGGGTACACCGGCCCCGCATTCTACAACTCGCTTCCCGACACACTTGTTCGCGGCACCATGCTCGCTTCGGTCGCCGGTGGCGGAACGGCGAACTCCGAATTCGAATTTTTGACCGGAGCGACAACGGCCTTTGTCGGATTAGGCAAGATCCCCTATCAGCTGTATCAGATGAATGACGTAAACAGCCTGGCAAAGGACCTTAAAGAGCTTGGGTATACCGCTACCGCTATGCACCCGCAAAACCCCGTCAACTACCATCGAGATAAAATCTATCAGCAGCTGGGCTTTGGAGACTTTCTTTCAATCGGCGATTTCGAAGGTGCGCCCTATTACCATGCCGGCGTATGCGACTACGCCACCTACGACAAGATACTCGACCTGCTTAGAACCGACGAAGCGCCGCAGTTCATCTTTGACGTCACGATGCAAAATCACGGCGGCTACGACTATGGCACCGTTCCCGCCGAAGAGCTGACAAACTATTGGGTCGAGGGAGCCAGCGAAGGCGCCAACAGCGCGCTCAACACCTATCTCACCTGCATCAACGCATCCGACCGGGACCTCGAGTACTTTATCAACGAGCTCCGCAACATCGGCAGACCGGTTGTTCTTGTCTTTTTTGGCGACCATCAGCCGAGCGCCGCAACGACTCTCAACGACGAGCTGTACCCTCAGGAAGATACGGCAAGCCACGCTTTCCGTATCTATCAGTCGACATATCTCGTCTGGGCTAACTATGAGATCGCCGGCAATACCGAGCTCAACGTCTACGACACCGTCGGGGCAAACGAGATTGCAGCCATTACCCTTAATAAGATCGGCGCCCCGCTCACCGACTATCAAAAGGCTCTGCTTGCAACAAGGTCAGATGTGCCCACCATCAATGTCGCCGGCTACCTTGGTGCCGACGGGCTGCGCTACGACTTGGAATCTGAAGATAGCCCATACGCCTCGACGATCGACAAGCTGCAGCGCATGCAATACCTCGAGTTCGCCAGCAAAGTTCAGTAAGCCCGCCCATTCGTTTGGACCCATCGTATTGCAAGCACGCTCGGCCCAAATGCATCGCAAATGACTCCCGCTCGCAAACGAGGGTACAATGACGCTCGTGTCACACCACGGGGCCCCGGCCCCAACATATACAAAGGAGTCATACATGGGTTGCGAGCACGCACAGGCCGCCGGCGGACAAACGTCGCCGTCGCAATTTGAGGAGAACACGCTGTCCGAGGTCAAACGCGTCATCGCCGTGCTTTCCGGCAAGGGCGGTGTCGGCAAGTCGTTTGTCACCGGTGCCATCGCCACCGAGCTTGCCCGTCACGGCCACAAGGTCGGCGTCCTCGATGCCGACATCACCGGTCCCTCTATCCCCAAGATGTTCGGTATGAGTGGACGCCACGTCCATGCCCTTGGCAACCTTATGCTGCCCGAAATCTCCGAGCACGGCGTCAAGGTCATGAGCTCCAACCTGCTGCTCCAAAACGAGACCGACCCCGTCCTTTGGCGCGGTCCGGTCATCGCAGGCGCCATTAGGCAGTTCTGGAGCGAGACCTCGTGGGGCCCCATCGACTACCTGCTGGTCGACATGCCTCCGGGAACAGGCGACGTCGCGCTCACCGTCTTCCAGTCGCTGCCCGTCGACGGCATCGTCATCGTCACGAGCCCGCAGGATCTGGTCTCGATGATCGTCGCCAAGGCGGTCAACATGGCCGAGAAGATGAACGTCCCCATTCTGGGCATTGTCGAGAACATGAGCTATATTGAGTGCCCCGACTGCGGCAAGAAGATCGAGGTCTTTGGCAAGAGCAAGCTCCCCGAGGTCGCAGAGCGCTATAACCTCGACATCTTGGGCAAGCTTCCCATTAATCCGGCACTCGCCGAGGCCTGCGATAAGGGCGAGGTCGAGACCGCACTGCCCGATGGCATGTTGCCCAAGGCAGTCTCTGCCGTCGAGGCCATTACCCCGCACGAGACCGACGAGGCCTAAGTGAACACGAGCGCCTTCTATGACGTCCTGGTAATCGGCGGCGGGGCTTCAGGCCTCGCCGCCGCCATTACGGCCGCACGCGCTGGCAAAAGCGTCTGCATCGTTGAGCGCGATGTCGCCTGCGGCCTTAAGCTCCTTGCGACCGGCAACGGCCGCTGCAACCTCTCCAACGAATCGATTGATCCACAGCGGTATAACCACCCCGCATTCGTCGAATCCGTTATGGGCCCCCAGCCCGAACAAGAGCTTATGGGTTTCTTCTCCTCGCTGGGCATCATGACAACCTCCGAGGAAGGCCGGCTGTACCCGCGCTCCCTTCGCGCCGAATCGGTGCGCGACGCGCTTCTCAGCGTTTGCGACCGCCTAGGCATCACCTTAATCTGCGGAGCCAACGTTGCCTCGGCGCACAAAGCTTCCGAAGGCTGGGCACTCCAAATAGACCGTCCAGCGCGGGCACTCAAGGCAAAAAAGCACGATGACCGAAAATCGGAGCTCCGCTCGCTTCGGAAAGCGCTCACCGATGTCCCTCGCAAGAACGAGGCCCTGCAGGCACATGCCGTAATTATCGCTACGGGCGGCAAACCCACCGGTATCGCCGATACGTTTCGCCTCCCCCTCACTTCGCTGCGCCCCATCCTCTGCCCCGTATCGGCAACGGTCGTTGGCGATCGGGCGGCACTCAAAACGTTGGATGGCCTGCGCGTCCGCGCCCGCTTGACGCTCGCCCGCAATCATAATGAGCTCTGGCACGAAGACGGTGAAGTCCTGTTTCGAACCTTCGGTATCTCGGGCGTCGCTGTCTTCAACCTCTCCCGTCGTATCCAGCGCGGCGATACGATCCTGCTCGACGTTTTCCCCGACCTCTCCAAAGACGAGCTGCTCGATATGCTCAACCGGCGCGTTGAACTGCTCGGCGGCTTTTCGCCCCGCAATCCCCGTTGGCTCGACGGTATGCTTGCCCCGCAACTCTCCCGCGTCGTCTGCACGACGTTCGAGCAGTGCCATCCAGGCTCCAACGATGTCATCCACCTGGTCTCGATCCTCAAGCACTTTAAGTTGCTCGTCGAAGGAACCGCCGAGGAGCGCTCGGCGCAGGTCACGCGTGGTGGCATATCTGTCGAGAGCATCTCAACACCCAGTCTACGCGCGCGCAGCGTTGTCGACGCCCCGCTTTACGTCTGCGGCGAAGCGCTCGACATCGACGCCGATTGCGGAGGCTTTAACCTTGCGTGGGCATGGCTCTCGGGCATTCGCGCTGCAAGCAGCCTGTAGCCGCGCAGTCTATAATCAAAAACGCGTTCGGGCCGTCTGGGATACCGGACGGCCTCTTTCTTGCCTCTAAGGAGACCTCGATGATCGAAATCACCCAAGTCAACGCTTCGCTCGATGAAGCTGGCGATGAAAATGCATGCCTCATTGTTGGCAAGCGAGTCGCCAAGCGCGTCCTACGTTGCAAGGACTCCGAGATCAAGTCCATCGAGCTCCACCGCAAGTCAATCGACGCTCGCAAAAAACGAGACGTCCATTTTATCCTGAGCTTTCGTGTTGAGCTGACCAGTCCCCGCCTCGAGCGAGAAGCGGCCGACAGCGTTTCCGAGCGTGACCGCTCGCGCGTACGCGCGATAGAAGACGATGGGTCTTCATTCCCCTCCCCCGTTTCCGGCGCACCCAAAGAGCGCCCCGTCGTCGTCGGCGCCGGATGCGCCGGCCTTTTCGCTGCGCTTACGCTCGCCGAAGCAGGTCTTAAGCCCTTGCTCATCGAGCGCGGCGACCCGGCATTTCGCCGCTCGCATGCGATCGACCTCTTTCTAAAGGAGCGCATCCTCGACCCCGAGAGTAATATCCAGTTTGGCCTGGGCGGCGCGGGGACCTTCTCGGACGGCAAGCTCAATACAGGAACAAAAAATCCCGCCCATCGCCTTATCCTCGAAACCTTCGTCGAGGCTGGTGCGCCCCGCGATATTCTGTGGGATGCCAAGCCGCACATTGGCTCCGACATCCTTCCCACGGTTGTCACCGCTATATCCCAGCGCATCGAGCAGCTCGGAGGTGTCGTCCGTTATCGAACAAAGCTCGTCGACATCCACATCGACGCGTCTGGCGCCATTACCGGTATTGATGTCCAATCGTCCCAAGACGCCGCTTGCGAGCCAATCGAGACAAAGCACCTCATCCTCGCCTGCGGGCATTCTGCTCGCGATATTTTTGAGCTCCTTAAGGACCACAACGTGGCCCTCGCACAAAAGACCTTTGCCATGGGCGTTCGCATCGAGCATCCGCAGCGCGACATCGATCGAGCCCAATATGGAGCCTCGGCGGGACATCCAGCGCTCGGGGCGGCCCCTTACAAACTTGTTGCCCATCTTTCCAACGGCCGCAGCGTGTTCTCGTTTTGCATGTGCCCCGGCGGACAGGTTGTCGCCGCCTCTTCCGAGCAGGGCCACCTGTGCGTCAACGGCGCTAGCCTCAATGCCCGCGACGGACGCAACGCAAATGCCGCCCTGCTCGTTAACGTCACGCCTGAGGACCTTCCCAACGATGACCCGCTCGCCGGCATCGAGCTCCAGCGTGCCTGCGAGGCGGCCGCCTATCGCCTGGGCGGCTCCAACTGGAACGCACCGGCACAGCTTGTCGGAGATTTCCTCGCAGGACGCGCCAGCAAGGCGCCCGGAAAGGTAAAGCCCACCTATCCGCTCGGTGTGACCTGGACGGCAATTGACGAAGCCCTGCCGCAGCATATCGTCGAGTCGCTCCGCCTGGGACTTCCCCTACTCGGAAAAAAGCTACGAGGCTACGACCGCCCCGATGCCGTTCTTACCGGCGTGGAGACTCGTTCGAGCTCACCGGTTACTGTCACCCGAGACCGAACGTGCCATGCCGTGTCGACCCCGGGCCTCTACCCTTGCGGTGAGGGAGCTGGATATGCCGGCGGCATCATGAGCGCAGCCACCGACGGCATTCGTTGTGCCGAAGCCCTGATCGCAGACCTCTAGCGCACGAATTCCAGCACGCAAAAGACACAGGCCCCGAGCTCCACAGGGAACTCGGGGCCTGTTCGCTATTTCTTAAACCGTGCACCCTGGCGTTTTCTGCCCGATGCGAACGTGGAACCCTTGCGGGCCTGCGAACGTAAGCGCTCGATCGTCTCGTCCTCAGACGCACCCTCGAGCATCGCCCGAATCTGAACGACGGCATCGCGCAGGCGCGCCGCCTCCTCAAAGTCCATGGCGGCAGAAGCGTTGCGCATATCCTCTTCCATGGTTTCGACGATCCGCACAAGCTCGTCATGCGGCAGTTCTTCCAACTGCTCCGCAAGTGTCTGCTCGGGTGCCACCGTTTCCGGCACGCCGCCCTCGCCCGACTCATCGGGCGTATAGAATGCGCCATGGCCAAGGGAGTCGCCCTTCGAGCGCCCCTTGGAACCCACGGTTTTTTCGGCTTCGGCAATAAAACTTGAGATGTCGTTGATGGCTTTGCGCACCGTCTTGGGCACAATGCCATGCTCTTCGTTATATGCCATCTGAATCTCGCGACGGCGCTGCGTCTCCTCGATGGCCTCTTTCATCGAATCGGTCACAACGTCCGCATACATGATGACTTCGCCATCGGCGTTACGGGCCGCGCGGCCAATCGTCTGAATCAGCGAACGGCGGTTGCGCAAGAAGCCTTCCTTATCGGCGTCGAGAATTGCCACCAGCGACACCTCGGGAAGGTCTAGGCCCTCGCGAAGCAGGTTGATGCCAACGAGAACATCGATCTTGCCCTCGCGCAACGTTCGCAGGATCTCGACACGGTCCATCGTCGCTGTATCGGAGTGCATGTAATTGACCTTAATGCCGGCATCAAGCAGATGGTCGGTCAGGTCCTCGGCCATGCGCTTGGTGAGCGTGGTCACCAGCACGCGCTCCTTGCGGGCAACGCGCTCGCGAATCTCGTCCTCAAGATCGTCAATCTGCCCACGAACCGGACGCACATCGATCTTGGGGTCGAGCAGACCGGTCGGACGAATAATCTGCTCCACGTCGTTTTGGCTCACCCGCAGCTCGTAGTCGCCCGGCGTGGCCGAAACATAGATAAACTGGGGTATCCTTGCCTCAAACTCATCGAAACGAAGCGGGCGATTATCGAGTGCCGAGGGCAGGCGAAAACCGTGTTCCACCAGCGTTACCTTACGCGAGCGGTCGCCTTCATGCATGCCGCGGATCTGCGGCACCGTCACATGGCTCTCGTCGATGATACAGAGCATGTCCTTAGGAAAGTAATCGATCAGGGTAAACGGCGGCTCACCCGGCTTGCGACCGTCCAGATGACGCGAGTAGTTCTCGATGCCGTTGCAAAAGCCCATCGTCTCGAGCATCTCAAGATCATAATCGGTGCGCTGCTGCAGACGCTGCGCCTCGAGCAACTTGTCGGTCGCCTTGAGCTCCGCCACGCGCTTCTCGCACTCTTCGCTGATCGATTTCAGAGCCGCCTTGACCTTCGGCTTCTCGGTCACGTAGTGCGATGCCGGCCATACGGGGATGGCCTCGTACTCACGAAGCATCTCACCGGTGACCTCATCGATCTCGGCAATCAGCTCGACCTCGTCGCCAAAGAACTCAAACCGCAACGGATGCTCGGCATAAGGCGGATACACGTCGACAACATCGCCGCGCACGCGGAACGTGCCGCGTGCCAGGTCATAGTCATTGCGATCATATTGAATGTCGATAAGTGCATGGATAAAGTCATCGCGCTCGAGCGGCACTTTCTTGTCGACGTTTGGAGCCAGACCCGCATAGTCCTCAGGAGAGCCAATGCCATAGATACACGAGACCGATGCGACAACGATCACATCGCGTCGAGAGAGCAGTGACGCGGTCGCCTGATGGCGCAGCATCTCGACCTCTTCGTTAATCGAGGAGTCTTTCTCGATATATGTATCGCTTTGCGGCACATACGCCTCGGGCTGATAGTAGTCGTAGTACGAGACAAAGTAGACCACAGCATTGTTGGGAAAGAACTCTTTGAGCTCGCTCGCAAGCTGAGCGGCGAGCGTTTTATTGGGAGCCATGACCAGCGTCGGCTTCCCCAGGGCCTCAATAGTCTTAGCCATCGTGAAGGTCTTGCCCGAACCAGTCACGCCCAGCAAAACCTGATAGCGATCTCCGTCCCTCACACCCTGCACAAGCGACTCAATGGCCTTAGGCTGAGAACCTGCAGGGTCATAGGGAGATACAACCTTAAATGGCACCTCAGAGCCCTCAACGCCAAAACGTTTGAGCTCTCCTCCAACACGCTCAACTTCAAATTCCGCCATGGATACTCCTAACTCATATATCTGCAGTATACGCAGGCGGCAGGCATAGTCCTATACGAACCGATCGGGATAGAGGGTCTTATAGCGAACCCAGGCATTATTGACACGAATCAGATAAGCCTGAGTTTCAGGGAAGGTAATCGCATTATGGAGTGACGTGTTCTGCTGCGCCCATCCGTCGACATTGCCCATACCGGCGTTATAGGCGGCAATGGCACTGTCAGTCGACCCGTTAAAATACGCTAGAAGATACGAAAGATACGCACAGCCAAACTCGATATTCGTAGCCGGATCGTTAAGGTTGTCGGCCGAATACTCGTCACCGTCGACAAGGCCCTTGGCGATCATATCCTGAGCAGTCACGGGCATCAGCTGCATCAATCCCTGAGCACCCTGATTCGATTCGGCCTTGGGATCCCAATTCGATTCAGACTTAATGACAGCGCACACCAGATACGGATCCAGATTATGCGAAATACTGGATTGCTTTACATACGCCTCGTAGTCAATCGGATACAGCGGCTTAAAGAAAGCGGCAGGAGCACACGAGTAGACGAGCGAAATAAGGCCGAAGACGAACACAACGGCAAGTGGCGCCACGCGATACCACGTAAAGAAACGTGCCTTAGGCATCGGCCTCCTCCTTATCCGGAGTATCTATAAACCCGTGGCATGCAAGCCATGAGTCAAGCTGCTCAAAGAGCGAATTATCGGCTGCCGAATTATCAATCACCGTTGTAGCGAGATTGCACAGCGCAGACTCATCGGGCTGGCAAGCAGAACGGGCATCGAAATCAGATGGCTCCATGCCACGTTGAATAGCGCGCTCGCGACGAACTGACAAAGGGGCGCTAATGACCAGAATTTCATCAGCCAAGCCAAATGCATCCTCAAAACCAGTCGGAGCTGAAACCTCGACCACCGCAAAGGGATAACGGGGAGATGAAACCGTACAACAAACCGGATCGAGAATCCTAAGCGAAAGCTGTTCAATCAGAACGGGATGCACGATGCCATTGAGCCGTGCGACCGAATCAGGAGAAGCGAAAGCTCGAGAAGCGAGGATACTGCGGCGAATGCCGCCTTCCTCATCCAAAATGTCCCAACCGAATTCATCCGCGAGAGCATTGACGATATCAGAGCCCGGCACATACAGCGATTTTGCAAGCTCATCCAGATCGATAAGCATAGCGCCACGAGATTCGAAATAGCGGCAGGCAGTCGACTTACCCGAAGCAATATTGCCCAAGACAAATACGGTAAACATCAAGCCCTCCCTAACGCCAATGCGAGTAATTATCGCTCAAATAAACTAGATGGACTCAAAAAACAGCCAAACAGTAAGAGCGCATACGGGGAAGCTAGGTCCCAAAGCACAACATGTATATAACGAAAAAAGGGGGAGGCCGCGAGGCCTCCCCCTTCTAAGTTCAAGCGTACGGCTCGGTGCCGTCCACCGGTCAGCGGCGCCCTGGCCTCCCACGGGCTGACCCCGCAGTACTCTCGGCGCGATGGGGCTTAGCTTCCGG
>JAXJIO010000004.1:0-145029 GCA_036298675.1 Collinsella sp.
GCGGACAGGGTGTGCCACCACTGCCACCTGGTCAAGATAACCGGCAGGTCCTACAGGCTGAAGGACCTGCCGAGGGACGGCCCCGTCAAGCCGTGACCGGAATCGGTGAAAATACGTTAGCGCAACCGGTGAAACCGCCTTTGCGCGAACGGCGCGCCTGTTTAGCGAAACTGGTGAAAAATAGATTGACGCTAACACCGCCGAGACGCGCGACGACCTCCTCGCCGAGTACAGGGCCGCCGTCGCGGCGGGCCCCCTCTCGGCGGAGGTCGAGGCGCTCCAGTCGATCAAGGGGTGCGGCTTCGCGCTCGCCGCCGCCTTCGCGTCCGAGGTCGGCGACTTCTCGAGGTTCCGCTCCGGCAGGCAGGTGACGGCCTACTTCGGCCTCGCCCCGAAGCAGAGGTCGAGCGCGGACTCCGTGCGCCTCGGCGGGATCAGCGGGGCCGGCAACGCCCTCGTCAGGAGGCTGGCCGTCGAGGGGTCCTGGAGCTACGTCCAGGCGAGCCACCAACCGAAGCTGATGCCCAAGGGCAGCGGCGTCCCGCTCGAGGTGAGGATGCACGGGAGGAAGGGGTCCGAGCGCCTGCTCCGGCGGCGCGAGGAGATGCTCGCCAGGGGCATGCCCCAGGCGAAGGCGAACGCCGCCACCGCCGCCGAGCTCGTGAGGTGGCTGTGGGCCCTCGGCGCGATGTGCCGGGAGGCAACCGAATAGACATAGCCCCCGTCCCGGCGAGCCGGGCAGCCTTCGGGGATACCCCCGCTTTCGCTGGGCGCGCGGCAGCGGCCGCATGCGCGTAGTCAGACTTGGGGAGCCCCGCCGAAGGAGAGGATTGCGGGCCGCCGGAGCGGTATCCGCGGATATGAGACTGAGCCGAAGGCGTCGACGACATGCCGGGGGCGGACCGGGACGGGTTCAACGGCAGGCCCCGCCGACCGATTGCAAGCGGTCGGCGGGGCCATTGTGGCTCTTGACAGCGGATTGGGTCATATGAGCGAAAACGCCCCTAGGCGAGCAAGGTGACGTGAAAGAGGAGGGAAGCGTACTTTTGTACGCGACCGACGATTGAACGTCAGATTGCCGCTTGGGGGCGTTTGCAGCGTCGACTGGTTACGCGGTTTGGTAAAACCGCGTAACCCTAAAGCTCTAATTCATTCAAACGGAGGATCGCAACAATATAGATCTTGAGCGCCTGCTTGAGCTGTTCCTCGTTGGCGCACTCGTTGGGGCCGTGCATCTGGCCGCCCCATGCGGGCAGCTCCAGGCCGGTCTCCTCGGGGCCAAACGAGACGGCGCGGGCAAAGTTGCGCGCGTACGTGCCGCCGCCCATGGCAAAGGGCTCGGCATGCTTGCCGGTGAACTCGTTATAGGTATCGATAAGCGCCTTCACGGCCGGATCGTCGGCAGACACCGAGAACGGCACCTTCGCACGACCCACACGGCACGTCACGCCAAAACGGCCCACGAGCGGCTCGAGCTGCTCGCGGATGGTATCGGCACTCGTGCTATCGGGGAAGCGCACGTCGATGACCTGCTCGATATGGCCATCCGCCACACGGATGACGCCAGCGTTGCAGGTAAGCGGGCCAAACGCTGGGCTCGTCGCGTCGATACCCAGGCCGCGACCATAGGCATCCGCATGCACAAAGGCCAGGAACTTGACGAACTCGTGCTCGGCAGGCGTCAGCAGGCGCTCGTCGCGTGCACCAAACGCGTCCTCGGCCTCGCGCAGATACGACACGATCAGGCCGACGGCGTTGATGGTGCCCTCAGGCATCGAAGCGTGACCGCCAATACCGTGGGCGAAAATCTGCGCATGCCCGTTATCGAGTGTCGTGATCTCAAGGCGGTCGGCGTTCTCGACCGGCGCCGGCAGCTCATCGGCGGCAATCGCGAGCTCGCAGATAGACTGCGACGGAATGGCGTTGCTCGCCTCGGCACCGCTCCAGGACACAATGCGCCCGCCGTCGATCTTGGGGCTCACGAACGTCGCCCCAAACTGGCCCTTCTCAGCATTGCAGACCGGGAACTCGGCATCGGGCGTAAACAAAAAGTCGGGGTCTGCGTTGTTCTCCAGATAATGGTGAACGTCGGACATGCCCACTTCCTCATCGCAGCCCAGCAGCGCGCGGAAGGTGTAGCGCGGAACAATGCCGTGCTTGAGCAAGTAGGCGCCGGCGTAGAGTGACAATACCGCCGGGCCCTTGTCGTCAATCACGCCGCGACCGAGCAGCCAGCCCTCGCGGCGCTCCATGGTGAACGGGTCGGTGTTCCAGCCAGGGCCGGCGGGAACCACGTCCACGTGGCAGATAGTCGCGAGCTGTTTGTCGCCGCGGCCCGGGATATCGGCGATTCCCACATAGCCCTCGTCGTCGCTCGTCTGATAGCCGAGCTTCTGCGCGATGCCGAGCGCGCAATCGAGCGCGTCACGGACCGGGCGGCCAAACGGCGCGCCGGGCTCCGCATCGGCAGAAACTGCCACGGACGGATAACTCACCAGCTGCTCGATATCGGCGACGACATCCTCCCAGACCTCGTCGACATACTCGGCAACGCTCTGCTCCACCTGATTCATGGACGACCTCCTTACCAATGAGCGGCGAGCGTGCCCGCCCCTCACATCAAATACCTATATAGCGAAAAGTTTAGCAAGCTCGGCCACCGAGTGCACCACTGCATCGGCACCCGCCGCCTCGTGCTCGCCCGGCGCCGCCGCGCCCGAATAGATACCAATGCACGGCACGCTCATCGCGTGCGCGCCCTCGACGTCGTTAAAGCGATCGCCGATCATCACGGCATCGCCCGCGGCCGCACCCAAGGCCGCCAACGCGTCGCGGACCGAATCGGCCTTGGTCTCGCGCCCCTGCGGCGGATTCATGCCAACCACCGCCTCAAACTGAGAAAGTCCCAGCTCTCCCACCATGTCAACGCACTTTGCCTCCATGCGCGACGTCGCCACGGCCAAGCGCTTGCCCTGGGCGACCAACCCATCCAGCAGCTCGGGGATCCCGTCAAACACGGGATACTCCTCCGGTCCCAGCTCGTCAAAGAAGGCGCGGTACTCGTCGGCCACCACAAGCGACTCCTCGCGGGAGAAGCCATAAAAGTCGTGAAAACTCTTCCACAGGGGCGGCCCGATCATGCGACGCAGGTCACCCATCTGCGCCTCCGAAAACCCGCGTGCAGCCAGCGTCTTGCGCGTCGAGGTCATCACCGCCCGACCCGTATCGGCCACCGTGCCATCAAAATCAAACAGCACGACCGGCCGTTTGCATATCTCCAGCGCCTCCATCGGCATCCCTCTTCCCCAGTTGACGATTTCCACACCGACACTTCAAACTGTTGACTATTCAACAATTGAACCTAGAAATGTGGAACGACTCCACTATACTTGTCGCACTTTGCTCTCAGAAGGCGGCGCCGTCGCGCCCCAACGAAAGGTGCAATTATGTCTTTTGCCATCATAACCGACTCCACGTCGGACATCTCCCCCGCCCGCGCCCAAGAGCTCGGCATTTACGTGATTCCGCTGCATGTGATTATCGAGGGCGAGGACCTGCTCGACCAGGTGCAGATTACCGCCCAAGAGTACGTCGCCCGCATGGCCGGCTCCGAGCAGCTGCCGCACACCTCGCAGCCGAGTGCCGGCGAGTTCAAGGAACTCTTTGACCGCGTGCGCGCCGACGGCCACGATAGCGCCATCTTTATCTCGCTGTGCAGCGAGTGGTCCGCCTGCTACGCCAACGCCAGCCTGACGGCCGAGACGCACGAGCTCGACGTGCGCTGCATCGACTCGCGCACCGGCTCGGGCGCCGAGGGCCTGCTGGTGGAGTACGCGCTGGCCATGCGCGAGGACGGCCGCAGCCTGGACGAGACCGAGGCGCAGATCCGCGCGACGCTGCCCGACGCCCACCTGCTGCTGATTCCCCGCACGCTCGAGAATCTCGTTAAGAACGGCCGCGCGCCCAAGCTCGCCGGCCAGCTCACGCAAATGCTCAACATTCGCCTGGCCGTTTCGCCGGAGTGGAAATCGGGCGAGATCAAGGCCATAAAAAAGGGCCGCGGTGCCAAGCGCATCGTTACCAACACCATGGCCGATTGCCTCGCATTTTTGGCCGAGTATCCGGGCTCCAGCGTGCGCGTGCTCACGACCGGCGCCGCCGAGGAGCAGGAGCTTGTCAACGAGGCACTCGCGGGTCAGGATTACGTAGACGCCGGCACCGGCCCCATCGGCTGCACCATCGCCACCCACGTAGGCGTCGACGCCATCGCCATCAGCTACTGCCCCCGCTACCAGCCAACTCACTAGGGACGCCCACATCAGTTGCGGTGGAATAGGGACTGTTTTTGGCGTATGGCCACAAATCAATCCCTATTTCACCGCAACTTCTTTTGCTGAGCCATCCATATACAAGATATGCAGACGATCGGCGCATTCCCAGCTGTTTGGGGGAGCTTCGACTAGCCCCTAGCGGTACCCGGTGGGCAAAAAATGGCAAATATGAGTACTGTCATAAATTTAGTAACAGCAAAATTTCGCTGAATTGCCCGCTCCCACCGATTTCAAGCTCCATAAAGCCCCGAATTGTCGTGTTTAGGGGGGGTGAATATACTAAAACTCAGTCAATTGGTCTTAGATACTTCTCAAATGATATGAGACTAACCGAGCAACAGTACTCATATTTGCCATTTTTGCCCACCGGGTCTGAATGTCCGCTCTTTACGCCTCCGGCTACCCATATGACCGCAAACCCTGATTATCAAGGGCCGTCGCGCGCCTTGGTATCGACCGAAAGCCGCTCGCAGAATAATCCCTTGCCATTAGCAAACTTGAATCGAAATTACATATCCCAAAAAGCCGTAATGCCGTACCCTCGTCTCAACAACTCCAATACAAGGACGGCATTCAAATGGGCAACGCCATGCATCAATACGCCCTCTTTGGGACCGCACAATTTAAATACGATCAGACGATCACACATATATCGGACCAACACCGACAAATCGTCATTTGCAACAACGGTTCAGACGTACGCTACGCAACGCTAGAAGAGTGGGAAGAAGCTGGCGCTTTGTTCGATGAACGAGCGCAAATCGAGGGCATCGTCACCAGCGCGAGCCCAGCACGCGATAAACTCGAGCTCTTTCGCAGTCTCTTTACCGGGCGCAAAGATGTTTACGCTCATGGATATCGCAGAAAGGACGGGGGCATTGGCTATACGCCTGCTTGTGCTAATGAGTGGGAGCCAGGAATTTGCCCCAAAGCAGCCCATCAAAGAGTTAAATGTGTAGAATGCAGCAATCGCGTCTTCCCGGAATTAAGCGATGCCGCAATCATTGCTCACTTTAAAGGCAACGATGACCGGTTCCGCGATGTCCTCGGGCAATATGTTCTCGATAGGAACTGCAACACGAAAGTTCTCGTCATCGATTTTGACAAAGCGGACTGGAAAGAGGCAACAAATGCCGTACGGCTTGTTGCAATGCGACGGGGCATTAACGCCGCCGTTGAGCGCTCAAGGTCCGGCAACGGCGCCCACATCTGGTTTTTCTTCCTCGAGCCAATCAGCGCAAAGGCTGCCCGAGAGTTTGGAAGTTGCCTCATAACCGAAGCTGCGGCGCATAATAAGACAATCACGTTCGAGGCCTTTGATCGAATGCTACCCGCTCAGGCCACTATTCCCGATGGAGGCTTCGGAAACCTCATCGCACTCCCCTTTCAAGGCAAGGCGCAACGTGAAGGAAATAGTGTATTTGTAGACGAACAATTCAAGCCCTTTCCCGACCAATGGCTCTATCTATCACAAGTCCAGCTGATTCCGCGCTCGACGGTGCAAGATCTGATTGAGGCCCCTGGAAACAACCCACACGGACCAGCAACAACTACGGTGGCAAACAAGGGCAAACGGTATGCCCAAAGACCACGAAAGCGACTACCACTCACATCGCGGGACTTTCCCTCATCGCTGCCCGTTATTCAAGCCGATATGCTGTACATTCCCGAGAAGTCTCTGAGTCCAGCAGCTCAAATGGAAATCCGCGGACTTGCGACATTTGCCAATCCGGCATTCTATCGCGCGCAGTCCATGCATCAATCAGTATTCGGCAAACCGCGACTCATAGACCTTAGCGAACTGAGAGATGGTCATGTTGCAATTCCCCGGGGCTGCAAAACTCAACTTGAGCAGCTAGTTCAAGAGACCGGCGTTACCGCCCACTATTCAGACGAGCGCAAATCGGGTAATCCGATTGTTATGGCATTTAAAGGAGTCCTTCGCCCTGAGCAGCAAATCGCCGCTGATCAGATGCTCATATACGAAGACGGAATCATGTCCGCACCGACAGGCTTCGGTAAAACAGTCGTCGGAGCTTATCTTATTGCATCCATTGGTCTTCCAACGCTCGTCATCGTTCCCAAAACCGCACTCATAACCCAATCGAAATCCCAGCTCGAGCGATTTATCGACATTACGGACAACAGGGAGCCCGTCCGAACCCCAAAAGGACGAATCAGCAAAAGGCAGCCTCCGGTCATCGGACAAATAGGAGGAGGCAAAATGGCCGTAAGCGGCCTCGTCGACATCGCTTCGTTCCAGTCGTTATCTGGCAAAGACCGCCAAACCGGAGAGCCGATAGTTAAGGGCCTTGTTCGTAATTACGGCCTCATTATCTGCGACGAATGCCACCATGCCGCCGCACCACAGCTCGAGCTTATTCTCAAGTCCGCCCCGGCCAAATACGTATACGGCCTTTCTGCGACGCCAGAACGATCCGACGGCCTTACGCGGACGCTCTCCATGCTCTGCGGCCCGCTCCGTTATGTTATCGATCCAAAAGCGCAAGCGATTCAGCAGGGCATCCAGCGCATCGTACGGCCTCGTTTTACTGGAATTCGACTACCCGCCTACGAGCCAGGTGCAAACTTCAATCAGATTCTCGACC
Source organism: Collinsella sp. (assembly GCA_036298675.1). Lineage (GTDB taxonomy): Bacteria > Actinomycetota > Coriobacteriia > Coriobacteriales > Coriobacteriaceae > Collinsella. Next base: position 6,941 of record JAXJIO010000004.1, read on the forward strand.
TGCTGTGCACGCATGCAGCTAGAAACGAATTGATTGTCAACGACGCTATTGAAGCTGCGTCAAACGGCCGGCATCCGCTCGTGCTGACTAAAAGGAAAAAGCATGCCGAGGAGCTGTTCGGGATGCTCAAAAACCAAGGACACGAACCCGTTCTCCTGACCGGGGAAATCGACGCCAAAGAAAGAAAAACGATACTGAGCAGTCTTCCCCGCTTCGAGCATGAACATCGAATCATCGTCGCCACCGAAAGCCTTTTGGGCGAGGGCTTCGATCTGTCCTACCTTGACACTCTACTCATTGCCACGCCGATATCGTGGGACGGCAGCATCACACAGCAGGCGGGCAGGCTCCATAGAAGCCACGAGGGCAAGCGACGGGTTGAGATATTCGACTACGTTGATTTATCTATACCCATGCTCGCCCGCATGTACCAGAAGAGACTCAAGACCTACGCCAAGCTCGGGTACGAAGTCTACGTGACCGGAGGCAGCGAGCAGTCCGATCAAAACATTCTCATAGAACCGGCTAATGCCGTAGAGACTCTGGTTGAAGACATCGTTGGCGCCGCCAAGAGTATCTTCATTGCCGCGCCCTACGCATCCGCCGCCTGCCTCGCAAAGCTCGGCGACGCAATCAAAGGTGCCACTGCCCGAGGGATTGCTCTTGAGTTTTTCATTGCCTCGACTCCGCGCGAAGATGCAAGCGAGACTTTGGCAGAAATGAACGTCGAGCATGCCATTAGAGCAGAAGGACGTTTGTGTGCAGCGATAATTGACGAAGAAACTATCTGGTACGGAACGATCCCGCTACTAGCTTTCCCCAAGAAAGAAGACTGCAGCATCAGGTTCAAAAACAGCGAGATCGCAGCGGAGCTCTTAGACGAAATCAACCACAAGGGAAAGCCAGATGCCACGTCAACAGGCAGGACATCCCCACCATTTGCGGTGGAATAGGGACTGTTTTTTGGCGTATCAGCCGCCAATCAATCCCTATTCCACCGCAAGTTAAAAGCGAGTGGCTAGCTCAGTGGGCCCTGGAACAGTTCCTCATGCGAGCCCATTCTGACCAGTCGGATCACAGGATTAGTCTTATGGGGAAGATAAAGAACGACCACATCGACCAAGCCATCGGATAGGTGGAAATCAATGTGGCCGTTGTAGTTTCCGCCCGGGTTTGAGAGCTCGTGGGCGCCGTACTCCGCTGGAAGCGACCCATGGGCCACAAGCTCTGCAACCGCCGCTTTAAACTCGCTCTTTAGCTGCGGATGGATGCGCATCGTCCGTTTGTAATCCACCTTAAACTGAGCCTCGACTTTAATCTCAAACATCGCTAGTCCTCGTCGAGGAACGATATAAGCTCACCAGCGTTATTGAATGACGGGCTGTCGTCCGGCAAAATCCCCAACTCATGAGCCTCGGCGATCACCATGGCGCGTCTCGTCGCCTCGTTGGGCACCTCCGCCCTTCCTACAATCTCAAAAGGAATCTTTCGCTGATTTACCAGCTGCCGAACGGCAAGATTGAGATAGGAATTGAGGCTGAGGCCGACCGAATCCAAGAACTCAGTCGCCTGCTCCTTGAGCCCCTCTTCGATTCGAACCGTCGTAGGCTTAACTGTTGCTGTAGGCATTTGCGACCTCCTCGCTCTCGTCTTTTACACCAGTATACCCAATATAAATGGCAATCTGATGTTAAATAACATCAGATTGCCATGCATATTCATGTCGCGTGGGCACGATTGATCTACATCAGCCCGCTCAGGGCGATGTCGACGGCCTCGTTGAGGTCGTCGGTAATGTGTACCAGATCCGGATCGAGCGGGCTGATCATGCCGGCGCCCATCACCGGACCGTTAAGCCAATCGAATAGGCCCTGCCAGTACTCGCTGCCCACCAGCACGAGCGGCATGCGCTTGACCTTGTGCGTCTGCACCAGCGTGAGCACCTCGAACATCTCGTCGAGCGTGCCAAAACCACCGGGAAACACGATGGCGCCCGAGCTGTATTTGACGAACATGGTCTTGCGCACAAAGAAGTAGCGGAAGTCCATACCGAGGTTCACGTATTTGTTGAGCCCATGCTCGTGCGGAAGCTCGATACCCAGGCCGACTGACTTGCCGTTGACGCTCGCCGCTCCCTTGTTGGCCGCTTCCATGATGCCGGGGCCGCCACCGGTGATGACCGCCACGCCACGTTGCGCGATCTTGCGCCCGACGGCACGCGCCGCCTTGTAGAGCGGATCGGTCTTGGGCGTACGGGCACTACCGAAGATGGTCACCGCAGGCCCTAACTCGGCAAGTGCGCCAAAGCCATCGACAAACTCGGCCTGGATGCGCAGCACGCGCCACGGATCGGCATGCAGCCAGTCGGTCGACTCCTCGGGCGCCAGCAGGTTGGCGTAGGTGTTGTCCTTAGGAATCATGGGGCCGCGCATGACCACGGGGCCGCGGCGGTACGTCTCGTCGTAGGCAGGCTCGCCCTCGACGTTCTCATTCTTAATCATGGGTACTCCTATCGAGAAAAAGAAAAGCGGGCGGGGTCGACGCCATGCGCCAAACACCCGCCCGAACATCAACTATTCGGTATGGTACCCACGATGCATCAAGTGCTTGCAAGCTATCGGTCAGCGGTCGCGCAGCCAGCGTCAGAGAATGTAACGAGCGGCTACCGCTCAGCCTTTACCGTTGTTCACGCCCCGCAAACGCGTCCGCGGCTCTTAGTAATCCACCGCCGCGGGGCTGTTCATCCAGTCGCTCACGAACGCACCGTAGCGGCCCTCGATAATGGCCTGGCGGGCACGCTGCATAAGGTTGAGCAGGTAGTAGATGTTGTGCATCGAAAGCAGAATGCCGCCGAGCATCTCCTTCTGCGTGACCATGTGACGGATGAGCGCGCGGCTGTAGCCGCCCGTGCACACCGGGCAGGTGCAGGTGGGGTCGATGGGGCCGTCGTCGTGCGCAAAGCGCGCGTTGCGGAAGTTAAGGCGACCCTCGCTGGAGAACGCCGTACCCATGCGGCCCGTACGCGTCGGCAGCACGCAGTCGAACATGTCGATACCCACGCCCACACCGCGCACGAGGGTGGTGGGGTTGCCGACGCCCATCAGGTAGCGCGGCTTGTGCTTGGGCATGTACTCGCTTACGAGCGGTGCCAGGGTCTCGAACATGGTCTCGTGGTCCTCGCCCACCGAGTAGCCGCCAATGCCGTAACCGGGGAAGTCGCCGCACTCCTCCAGATGGCGCAGCGAGCGCAGGCGCAGATCTAGGTGCATGCCGCCCTGAACAATGCCAAAGAGCGCCTGGTCGTCGCGGTTATGTGCCTTATAGCAGCGCTCGGCCCACATACTCGACAGCTCAACGGCGCGCTCAACGTAGGCGCGCGTGGCGGGATAGCCCGGGCACTGATCGAGCTGCATGCAGATGTCGGAGCCGAGCTTCATGGCGATTTCCATGTTGTCCTCGGGCGTCCAGAACACGTGGCGACCGTCGTAATCGTTGACGATGAAGCGCACGCCCTCGTCGGTGAGCTTGACGGCGTCGTTGTGGCTGAACACCTGGAAACCGCCCGAGTCGGTGAGGATAGGACCGTGCCAGTTCATAAACTTGTGCAGGCCGCCCAGCTCGGCGATAGTGTCCTCGCCGGGACGCATGGACAGATGATAGGTATTGGCAAGCACGATCTGGGCGCCGAGCTGTTTGACGGTCTCGGTAGGAATGCCCTTGACGTTTGCCTTGGTGCCCACGGGCATGAAGATTGGCGTCTCGATGTCGCCGTGCGGGGTGTGCAGCACGCCGGCACGCGCATGCGTCGTCGGGTCCTCGGCGATCAGGTCGAATTTAAAAAGGTTCTGGTCCATAAACTGGAACTCCTTGGTTGCGGTTCATACGCAAACCATTATACGGGCAACCCGCAAGGAGCACCGACTCGACAGAAACTGGTGCAAAGGAAACCTGCCCCCTTGCACCAATGCACCAATGCACCAATGCACCAGGATAAAAATGATCCGTTTTCCTCCGTCCCCAACGGATCATTTCCGACAGCCACAGCGACGCCGATGTTATGGCACCGACAGCGAAAACACGCCAGAGCGAGCAAGGTGCCTTGAAACGAGGTGGCATTGATCTTTTGATCATGCCGCCGAAGTTGAAAGGCAGATTGCCGCTCTGGCGGGTTTGCAGCGTCAACTGGTTGCGCGGTTTGGTAAAACCGCGTAACCCCTAAGGCCGCTGGCCCATGCCGCCCTCGAGGGTGACGGTCTCGCCATTCATGTACTTAAAGTCGGGGCCGCAGAGCTGAACGACCACGCGGCCGATCTCCTTCTCGACATCGCCGTAATGGCCTGCCGGCGGCATGTGAACGTTGGCCTTGAACGCCTCGGGATAGGCGTCCTGGAAGTTCTCGAGCGCAGCAGTCCAGGCAAGCGGGCACACGATGTTGACGTTGATGCCGTCCTTGCCCCACTCGTTGGCGGCAACGCGGGTCAGGCCGCGGATGCCCTCCTTGGCGGCAGCATAGCTGCACTGGCCATAGTTGCCAAACAGGCCGGCGCCCGAAGCAAAGTTGACCACGGAGCCCTTGGTCTCCTTCAGGTGCGGATAGGCCTTCTGCATGTACAGGTAGGTGGCGTACAGGCCGGAGTAAATAGCCAGGTTAAACTGGTCCATGGTGTGGTCGGCGATGGTCACGCCCGAGGCACTGGCCTGAGCGTTGTTGACGACGGCGTCGATGCGACCGAACTCCTCGATGGCCTTGTCGATAACGTTCTGCACGACGGCCTCGTTGTCCTGGCCGGCGGAGACATCGGCCTGAACAGGGAGAACCTTGACGCCGTACTCAGCCTCAAGAGACTCCTTGGCAGCCTCGAGCTTAGCAACGTTACGACCGGTGATAACGAGGTTCGCGCCTTCCTTGGCAAAAGCGATATCGATGCCGTAGCCGATGGAGCCAGCAGAGCCGTCCTTAAGCGTGGCCTTGCCGCCACCGGTGACGATCACGGTCTTACCAGTGAAAAGTCCCATACGAAGTCCTTTCAAAATCGCGACGGGCACGCCCGCCGACTGCGCGCATCCAAAATAAACGCGCCAAAAGCTGATATGCAACTTTAGCTTCTTCAAGTGAGAAATAAAGCCCATGGCAGGCGAACGGCGCAACGTCTTTCGGCGAAGGGATTGTCAAGTACAAACTGGATAAAGTAGCCGAGTTTTTGCTATCGACGCGAGTCATCGAACACGTTTTGAAACTTTGCTGCGGGGCGCGGGATGTCGGCGCGAGACTTTATCATAGGGTGACAAACAACGATGAGGAGCACATGCCTATGACAGACGAGCTGGACCCCCAGACTCAACAGCATATTGATGATTCCACAGACACCATTGACGACTGCGATACTTCTACCAGCAGCGATGGCAGCATTGATGCCGCCGTCGAGGAGGCTCCTGTCGCCGCAGGCGAGGCCGCAGACGCAAATGTCGCCGCAGAGCAAGACAAAGAAGAGCAGCTAGAGCAGCCGAACCCGAGCGATACTGAGCCCAAGGCCGAGAACGCTCCGCAAGTAGCAGGCCCCATCGAGGTGTCTTCGGAAGAAGAGCTCGACGCCGTCATGGACTCCATGATGGATGCCGTCAAAGCGATGAAGGACGCTGTCGCCGATGCCGATATCGACGCCGAGGAAGAGGAAGCCGCCGAGGCTGCCTCGACGTTTGTGCCCGGCGAGACCCCGGTTGCCGACCAGGGCAGTACCATGCCCTCGTTCCTGCAACTCGAGCACCCCACGATCGGCGCGGACGCGGTCGACCCGCACGCAGCGGGCTTTTCCGTGATCGAAGGCGGCACCGGCAATATCGCCGCGCCGCAGACTGCCGATACGAATGCCGCCAAGGCCGCGAACCCGACCGCCTCGCATGCTCCCGCCACGAGCCGCGACCTGGGGAGCGCCGTCTCAAACACCGCTAACGCCGTGGGCACTTTTATCGCCCAGGGCGCGTCGGCCATGCGCGAGATGAACGCCGCCAAGAAGGCACTCGCCGATGCCCGCGCCCATTTAGCCGAACTTGAGCAGCGCATCGCCGACCAGGCAGAGGAGCTTGAGACGCGCCGGGACATCGCAGACCGCTACGATCAGATCATCGCCGACCAGCGCCAGGCAATCGCCACGGCACAAAAGACCGCTGCGGCCGCCGAGATTGACCGCGACGCCCATGCCGCCAAAGCGACGGAGCTCAAGGGCCAACTCGAGCAAATGAAGGCAGAGGACGATGCGACCGAGCTCCGCCTGAAGGCTGCACTCGACGCCGTGGAAGCCCGCGAGGCGAGCTCGCGCGAGACCGGCAACCGCCTCGTTCGTCGCCTTGAGGATTCCAAGCGCATCCGCGACAAGGTGAAGGCCGAGCGAGACGCCGGCATTGCGGCCGCACAACAAACCGTCGACGCCACGCGCGCCCAGCTCGAGACGCTGCGTCATGAGTATGCCGAGCTGCAACGCAATCCCTCGGCAAATCCCGCCAACTATACGGTGCGCACCAGCGAGCTCTCGATGCAGATCTCCGACACGGCAGATGCCCTGCGAAAAGCCGAAGAAGATGTCCCGCGCATCACCGCCGACCTTGAGCACTCGCTTGCCGCAGCCGAGCAGGCCGTCGAGCAGGCTCAAGCCCCCATTGCCGAAGCCAAACGCGCACACCAAGCCGTGACGACTGAGGCCGATGCCGCGCGCGACGAGCTGCAGACGGCGAAAACTGCCGCCACGACGCGCCAGCGCGAACTGCGCGAGAAGATAGCCGCCGAGGACAAGGCACGCCGCGACCAAGAGCAAAGCATCGCCAACGCCCAAGCAGATGCCGCACATGCACAGTCGATCATCGAGCAGGCGACCGAGGTGCATGACCATCCAGAGATCACTGAGTCGCTTGCAGGATCCTTGGCCCGAGACAAAGCCGAACACGCCGAGACCGAGCAAGAAGTCGCCCAGCTCGAGGCCACCGAGGACGCGGTGCGCGAGCGTACCCGCGACTCACGCATCAAATTCACTGGCGCCATCGTCTGCATCGTCGCCGTGATTCTGGTAATCATCCTGATCTGGCTGTTCGCGAGCAAGTAAACCAGCTGCCAAAAAACGCCCCAACGCAGTTGCGGTGAGATAGTTCCTATCTAGCCCTGAAAAAGGCCAATTCAAGAACTATCTCACCGCAACTTATTTAGATCGGCGCAAGGACTGTCCCCAAGTGCCGGCACAAAAGGAACGTCCCCAGGTGCCGAGTGAACCACGGCAACGCCGATGTTTTGGCGCGGACAGCGAAAACGCCCCTAAGCGAGCAAGGTGACGTGAAAGAGGAGGGCATTGACCTTCTGGTCATGCCCGACGATTGAACGTCAGATTGCCGCTTAGGGGCGTTTGCAGCGTCGGCCGGTTACGGCGTTTGGAAAACGCCGTAACCTACAGAATGAGCATCGCGTCGCCAAAGCTGAAGAAGCGATAACGTTCTTCGATGGCAGCGGCGTAGGCATCCATGATCTGGTCGCGGGTGGCAAGCGCGCTTACGAGCATCATGAGCGTGGAGCGCGGCACGTGGAAGTTCGTGATCAGCGCGTCGACCACGTGATAGGTCGAGCCGGGCATGAGGTAAAGCTGCGTCGTGGCGTTCTCGCGCACCACGATGTCACCGCGGCCAAGCGTATCGGCCCCGTCCTCGCGGCCTTCAAAATAGCGCGCCGTCACGGCCGGATCGGACACCGGCGCGTCCGCGTCAAACGCGCTCTCGAGCGAGCGCACCGCGGTAGTGCCGACGGCGATCACACGATGACCCTCGGCCTTGGCCTTATGCACGGCGTCGACAACCTCCTGCGACACGTGGTAGCGCTCGGTGTGCATGACGTGCTGCGTGGGGTCGTCCTCCTCCACCAAGCGGAAGGTATCGATGCCCACCTCGAGCTCGACGGCGGCAAACTTGGCACCCTTGGCCTCGATAGCGGCCATGAGCTCGGGAGTAAAGTGCAGACCAGCCGTAGGAGCGGCAGCCGAGTGCTCCTCCTTCATGGCGTAGACGGTCTGGTACTTCTCGGGATCGCCCTCGTAATCGGTAATGTAAGGCGGCAGCGGCACGTGGCCGGCAGCATGGATGGCCTCGTCGAGCGTGCGCGGGTCGCCGGCGGCATTGCAACCGGCCGGCTCAAAGCGCACCAGACGGCCACCGCGGCTATCGGTGACAAAGTCGACGACCTCGGCCGTCAGCACCACTGGAGCCCCCTCGGGCGCATGGGCGCCGCCCGCACGATACTCAATCTGAGCACCGGGCTTCAGGCGCTTGCCCGGCTTGACCAGGCACTCCCAGACGTGACCCAGCGGGTCAACATCCTCGCGGCGCTTGAGCAGCAGCGTCTCGACCACACCGCCCGAGCCGGCCTTGCGGCCGATCAGGCGAGCCGGCATCACGCGCGTCTGGTTGATGACGAGTACGTCGCCCGGCTCGATATAGTCGATGATGTCACGGAAGATGCGGTGCTCAACGGTACCGCCGTGCTCCAGCGGCGTTCCCGCCTGGGAGCCCTTGCGATCCACCACCAGCAGGCGACAGGAGTCGCGCGGCTCGGCTGGAGCCTGGGCGATCAGTTCCTCAGGAAGGTTGTAGTCAAAATCATCGGTACGCATAGACACGTCGGATACTCCTTATATAGCTAAAGTCCGCTCTACATCCTAGCAGGCTGCCAGCCCAAAAGAACTACTTTTTGGACGCTTTGCGCTCGTCGCGGATGCGGACGCGGTCCATGGCCGCCTCGACAGCCGAGAAGCGGCAACCACAGTAGTTCTGCCGATACATGCCAAGCTCGCGCGAACGGCGTGTCGCCTCGGGGTAATACGGGCGAAAATCGCGAATCACCGGGGTGAGACCGCGGGCGGCAGCCAGACGCTCCAACACATCATTGCAGGTGTCGAACAGCTGATACGGCGAGACGGCGAGCGTCGTACCCACAAACTCAAACCCGCGCTCCTGGGCCACACGGCACGCTTCGGCCAGACGCAGGGCATAGCACGCGCGACAGCGACGGGCTCGGTCGGCTCCCAGCGGGGCCACGCCGGCCTCCCAGCGCTCACGGTCCTCCCCCGCCTCGATAAGCTCGATGTCGCCATCGGCACACCACCGGCGCAGCTCGTCCAAACGCCGCTGCCATTCATCGTGAGGCTGAATATTGGGGTTTGTCCAGCAGATTGTGGGCTCAAACCCTTCCTCGCGCAGCAGGCGGACCGGCTCAAGCGAGCATGGTGCACAGCACGCATGCAGCAACAACGGCTTCATCGACATCTCCTCACCCGAAAAAGCGCACGCCGAAGGACGTGTCCTCGCAGGCGACAATGCGGCGGTCGCGCAAGATGGTCCGCACGTAATACCAGTCGCCTACACAGCCCGACAAATGCAAGCCGGCCGCCAAATAGCACAGCAGCGGATAGCCCGAAAACGCAAACCCCAGGGCAAACGCTGTCGTCACAACAACCGTCGGCGCCAGGCAAACCGCCACGTACCGCCGGCGCGAATACACAACGCCCTCGGCGCAGGCATAGATCATCGCCGTCTCGCGATTCGCCCCAAAGGTCACCTTCGCGCCCGCAGGCGCCAGCAGCTTAAAAAACACACCGTGCACCAGCTCGTGCACGGCAAATGAAGCCGCCGAAACCGCAGCCAAGCCGACCATCCAGCCCAAGACGGCCATCCAGCCGCCCGCGTCAGCCACATCCAAGTCTGCAGGCCCGCCCAGCAGCATAAACACCGGCACCAGGCACACGGCAAACACGCCGACTACGACCATCCCCCACACGAAGCAAGCGTGCAGAAAATCCTCGTCCTCAAACGCATGTATGTTGGAAATCTCATTCATAGCATCTTAGGATAGCGCCCCTGCCACGTACCCGTCCGCATGTGCGATAATGTCGAACGATATGCACGAATTGACCACCGCGTCGCCAGGCCTTGCGCCCGGCCGCGCTCTCACCATATGCGAAGGAGTCCCATGGCATCCAAATACTCCATGAACGACCGTCCCAGCTGGCCTCGCCGCGCCATCGTTACCGCCGGCGAGCCCTACGGCAACAAGGGCCTTCACTTTGGCCACGTCGGTGGCGTCTTTGTCCCGGCCGACTTCTTCGCCCGCTTCCTGCGCGACCGTCTGGGCCGCGAGAACGTCATCTTCACCTCGGGCACCGACTGCTACGGCTCGCCCATCATGGAGAGCTACCGCAAGCTCAAGGAGAACGAGGGCTACGACAAGTCCATTAGCGAGTATGTCGAGTCCAATCACTCCCGCCAGGCCGCGACCCTCAACAACTACAACATCAGCTGCGATATCTACGGCGGCTCGGGCCTTGAGCCGGCTGCGCAGATTCACAACGAGGTGACCGCCGAGATTATCGAGCGTCTGCACGAACAGGGCACCATCTCCAAGCGCTCCACGCTGCAGTTCTACGACGCCAAGGCCGGCACGTTCCTCAACGGCCGCCAGGTGATCGGCCGCTGCCCCATCCAGGGCTGCAAGTCCGAGAAGGCTTATGCCGACGAGTGCGACCTGGGTCACCAGTTTGAGCCCGAGGAGCTCATCGCGCCCAAGAGCCAGCTCACCGGCGAGGTGCCCGAGCTGCGCCCGGTAGACAACCTCTACTTCGACCTGCCGGCCTACCTCGACTTTATGAAGACCTACACCGCCAAGCTCGCCCAGAACCCGCAGGTTCGTTCCGTGGTCTCCAAGACCATGGAGGAGTGGCTGCTGCCGGCACAGCTCTATATTCAGAACAAGTTCCGCGAGGCCTTCGACGCCGTCGAGGACCAGCTGCCCGAGCACACCGTGCTGGAGCCCGAGGGAAACAAGAGCAGCTTTACCGTCACCTTCCCCAGCTGGAAGGAGCGCGACGACGCCCATGCGGTGCTCGCCAACGGCGGCGTGCGCTTCCGCAGCGGCAAGGCGCTCGTGCCCTTCCGCATCACCGGCAACATCGACTGGGGCGTTCCGGTGCCCGAGGTCGATGGCGTCTCCGACGTCACCTGCTGGTGCTGGCCCGAGAGCCTGTGGGCGCCCATCAGCTATACGCGTACCGTGCTCGCGCGCGATGCCAAGGCCGCCGGCGTGACCGAGGGCGTCGCCGCCCAGGATGCCGCCCTCATGGGCGAGCCCGCTGCCGACTCCACGCAGGTGCCCGCGCCCACCTACCAGCACAGCTCGCTCGACTGGCGCGACTGGTGGTGCTCTGACGACGCTCAGATCTACCAGTTTATCGGTCAGGACAACATCTACTTCTACTGCATCGCGCAGACCGCCATGTGGGAGGCCCTAGGCTGGAACCTCACGCAGAGCACCGTCAGCGCCTGCTACCACCTGCTCTACATGGGCAAAAAGGCCAGCTCGTCCTCGCAGACTCCTCCCCCGCCGGCAGACGACCTGCTCAACCACTACACCTGCGAGCAGATGCGCGCGCATTGGCTGTCGCTCGGCCTGTCCGAGAAGCCGGTGAGCTTTAGCCCCAAGGCATACGACACGCGCGTGACCGGCAAGGACAAGGACGGCAACGAGGTGCGCGCCTGCGACGACAAGCGCGTTATCGACCCCGCCCTTAAGGAGAGCGCGCTGCTGACCGGCGTGTTCAACCGCCTGGCCCGCAGCTGCTTCTACGGCGTCGCCGTCAAGGAGGGCGACGAGAGTCCCTATCGCAACGGTTGCATCCCCGCCGGTGCCGCTTCTGACACCGTGGTCGAAGCCGCCCAGCAGGCGGCCCTCGCCTTTGAGCAGGCCATGTACAAGTTCGAGACGCACCGAGCGCTCGCTGTGTGCGACGACTACCTGCGCGCCGCCAACAAGCGCTGGAGCGATGCCTCCAAGGCCGCCAACAAGCTCGAGGGCGAGCCGGCCAACGCCGCCATGACGCAGGCCCTCGTCGACGCCTTTACCGAGCTGCGCGTAGCGACCGTGCTCATGCACGGCATCGTGCCGGCCGGCTGCGAGCTCATCTGCGAGTACTTCGACGTTGACCCGGTCGCCTTCTTTAGCTGGGATAACATCTTTGCCTCCACGGATGAGTTTGTGGAGAGCCTGGGCGAGAAGCCCGGCGAGCACCGCGTGAAGCCGCTGCCCCCGCGCTTCGACTTCTTTAGCAAGCACGAGAGCCAGTACTAAAGCACGCCAGCAGCGGCGTGCCCGGAAAGTAGTCAATTTGGAACGGGAAGGAAAGACGGATGTCCAAGCCGCGTCGTCGTAAGCAGAAAAAGCAGGTTAAGCCCGAGCTCAAGCTTAGGCAGTTTGCCTCCACCGAGCTTTCCGACCAGCTTGCCGCCCAACACTCCGCCGCCGACCTGCCGTGCTTTATGGTCGATACGGTCGCCGGCGCCTATGCGCCCGCCGATGCCGAGCTCATGATCGAGGGCTTCGGCGCCGCGGTCACACGCCCGGTCACACTGCGCGCCAACACGCTCAAGGCAACCGCCGAGGACATCGCTGCGGCGCTCGATGCCGCTGGCATCGCCCACAACCCCGTCGCCTGGTACCCGGACGCCTTTATCCTGCCCGAGGCCCAGGTTTCCGATCTGTGGGATCTCGACATCTACCGCGACGGCAAGATCTATCTGCAGAGCCTGTCGTCCATGATGCCGCCGTTGGTCCTGGGCGCCCAGGCAGGCGAGGACATCCTGGACATGTGCGCAGCCCCTGGCGGCAAGACGACGCAGATCGCCGCCCTCACCCAGGGCCAGGCACACCTCACGGCCTGCGAGATGAGCATTCCCCGCGCCGAAAAGCTTGAGTCCAACCTCCACCGCCAAGGTGCCAAAAACGTGCCCGTCATGCGCATCGACGCACGCGAGCTCGACGAGTTCTTCCGCTTTGACCGCATCCTGCTCGACGCTCCCTGCACCGGCACGGGCACCGTCATCAGTGGCAACGAGAAAAGCCTGCGCGGCCTCACCGAGCAGTTGCTGAGCAAGTGCGCCCGCTCGCAGCGAGCACTTCTGGACCGCGCCATGGGTGCCCTCAAACCGGGCGGCACGCTCGTCTATTCGACCTGTTCGATCTTGCCGCAGGAAAACGAGGACGCCCTGCAAGAGGCCCTCGACAAGCATATGGACTGCGAGCTCATCCCCCTCGACGGCACGCCAAGCGAAAGTGAAGCACGACGCACCCAGGAAGCTGGTGAGGAGCCGCGCATCGAGTCCAACGCTCTGACCGAAGCCATTGCCGCGGGTCAGGTATCGGCCATCGCCAACGGCCTGCCCGGCACGCTCACCATTCCGCCTAGCCGCGACTTTGAGGGCTTCTACATTGCCCTGATCCGAAAACGCAGCTAGCGCACGGATCCAAAACTCAACAAGCTATCTCTGTGCGCGTTTGCCCTGCTGGTCGCGATGTTGTTTAAGCATCGCGCGCTCCTTGCGTTCGGCCCTTTTGCCCTTAATGGCCGTGACCACAAAGTAGATGACCGCGGCGGCAACGATTGCGGCCACACACAGGCCGATCGAGCCAAACATTGCTGTCAATTCCATACCGCGTCACCTCTCTTTTAAACGGGGCTTTCAAGATAGCACCTCGATACCCGCCACCACAGCTCCTTCACGTTCGCCGGCCCTTCGGTCTAACGGATGGCGCGGCGGGGAAAAATCAACTCGTCAAACGATTTAGCATTCGCAATTCCGGCTGCATCGCGCCGGCCATCATCACATAGAATCGAGCCTCCATGGATACCCTCAACGATCTAAATGAGCGCGTCGACGCCTTCGTCGGCACCAGCTCCTTCGACACGCCTGCGGCGGCAAACGACCAAGCTCCCATCGATGTGCCCGCCGAGGTGCACGAGGACATCGTCGCCTCGGTCGATTTTTCCGAGGTCGAGCTTGCAGACGAGTTCACCGAGCCCCAAGTAGCCGTCACGCCCAACGGCCTGCTCCCTATGGAGCCCCTGCCCATCGACGGACGCCTGCGCAAGGCTGCCCTTCGCATGCCCGACGAGATCGAGAAGGCCAGCGGCTTCACGCTCTTTGGCCGACGCATCAAGTCGCTCATTTACACCACCGATGTCGCGGTTATCCGCAACTCCAACGCCGACGCCGTCTTTGCGGTCTACCCTTTCACGCCGCAGCCCGCCATTACGCAAGCGCTGCTGACCGTCGCCGAGTGCCCGGTCTTTGTAGGCGTGGGTGGCGGAACTACGACCGGTAAGCGCTCCGTGCAGATGGCAGCCGTCTCCGAGATGCAGGGCGCGGCGGGCTGCGTGGTCAACTCCCCCGCTACTGCCGAGATGGTCGAGCACATCACCAACATCGCCGACATCCCCGTCATCGCCACGGTCGTTCGCTGCGACGACGATGCCCACGCCAAGGTGCGCGCTGGAGCCAAGATTCTCAACATCGCCGCCGGCAAGAACACGCCCCAGGTCCTACGCGAGCTGCGCGAGCACTATCCCAACCTGCCGCTCATCGCGCCGGGCGGCAAGACGCCAGAGAGCATCCGTGAAACCATCGCCGCCGGCGCCAACGCCATCATCTGGACACCGCCTTCGGCCCAGCAGCTACAGACCGACATGATGCAGCGTTATCGCAAGATGAAGGAAGACGCCACGCCTGTCATCTCGCGCGACGACGTGCCCATTATCGACCAGGTCGCCGCCGCCGAGGTCAGCCAAGTCGAGAACATGAATCCCGATGTGCCGATTCCCGACGAAGTCATCGAGCGCGTCGCTTCGATCCACGAGCGCGTCGAGGAGCATCGCGCCAACCGCGGCCTCAAGCCGTCACTGCACGGCTTTTTCTTCCGCGGAAAGAAACGCTAGCAAAACATCTTGGCCCGCCCCACAAACGTGAGGCGGGCCGTTTTCGTTTGAGCAATCATGCAGCGACGTGATGGGGAAAATTAATCCACGCGCTTGTCGCCCATAAAGAAGAGCGCCACCGTACCGGGTCCGGTATGCGAGCCAATCAGAGTACCGATGTCATTGATCTCAATCTTGCCTTTAAGCTGCGGAACCTGTTCCTCAATCAGCGCCGCAACTGCCTCGGCATCCTCGCGGCACGCCGAGTGCGACATGATGCACTTACCCGAATAATCCGTACCGCCCTGCACGTGTGTCATCATGGTCTTAGCCATCTCGGAAATCGCGCGCTTCTTGGTGCGAATCTTCTCACGCGGCGACAGCTTACCTTCGCAATCGACCGTCATAAGCGGGCAAATCTTAAGCGCCGTGCCAATGATCGCGCTCGCAGCCGAAATGCGACCGCCTCGTAGGTAGCTCGACAGATCGGTCGAGAAGAACCAGTGGTGCAGGTTGAGTTTGTGCTCCTCAATCCAAGCGGCCGTCTCGTCGAGTGAAGCCCCGCTATCGCGCACATCGGCGGCATATTCCAGCAACAGACCAAAGCCCGAAGACGCCCCCAGCGAATCGATGACGCGCACCTTGCCGCCCTCGGGATAGCGATCCGCAAGCATCTGCGCCGCGACGCAGGCCGATCCATACGTGCCCGAAATACCCGACGACAACGTCAGGTGCAGCACGTCTTTACCCTCGGCAACAAACGGCTCCCAAAACTCCTCGTACTCACCCACGCTCACCTGAGACGTCTTGGGCATGGCGCCCGCGGCAATCTGGGCAAAAAACTTGTCCGGCGTAATCGACTGATACAGATCGTCCGTATGGACAACATCGTCGATCTCGTAATGAAAACACACGACAGGGATATTGCGCGACGCAAAGAACTCACGGGTTCGGTCGGCGGCGGATTCACAGGTCAGGACAAAATCACTCATATGAGGCTCCTTACTCATTGCTGCGCAAATTATCGCACAGTGAGCCTACATACGGTACATATGTCCACTATTTACCAAATCGAACCAAAAATAGCGAACATCTTTACCACCATCATCTCCACCGACTCCACGCATAAATATCTGAGAAAACATCCTCTGTCGTCTCCACTCAACCGCCATATCTACCTCAACTAAATCGATTTACCAAACCGTTCAGCCGACAATTCGACCTCCCACCCCCAATCGAAACAAAAGCGGCGCATACTGATAAACGTTTGACGCTGTTTATCAGTTTTACCAACCCCATCGGAAGGTGTTTCATGGTCGCATTCGATCGCAACCCGCAAGACTTCAAGTATCTGCGCCTGCTGTCGAGACAGTTCCCCACCGAACAATCCGCGTTTACCGAAATTATCAACCTCTCGGCCATCCTCAACCTACCCAAGGGCACCGAGCATTTTATGAGCGACGTGCATGGCGAGTACGAAGCCTTTATGCACATCCTCAACAACTGCTCGGGCGTCGTGCGCGAGCATGTCGACGAAATTTTTGGCGACACGCTCTCCTTTGACGAAAAGGGCGAGCTGTGCACGCTCATCTACTACCCGCGCGAGAAGATCGACCTGGTCCGCAGCCAGCGCGAGGACTCGCCAACTTGGTACAAGACGATGCTTGACCAGCTCATCATGGTCGCTCGCTCGCTTTCAAGCCGCTACACGCGCTCCAAGGTGCGTAAGGCCATCCCGCGCGACTACGCCTATATCATCGACGAGTTGTTGCACACGCACCCGGACGAGAACAACTATCGCGTGCGCTATCACGAGCGCATCGTGGAGTCCATCCTGGAGACCGCCAGCGCCGACGACTTTATCGAGTCGCTCGCCTCGCTCATCAAGCGCCTGGCCGTCGACCACCTGCACCTGGTGGGCGACATCTTCGACCGCGGCGGCGGCGCGGCCAAGATTATGGACCGTCTGCTCACCTACCATTCACTCGACATCCAGTGGGGCAACCACGACCTACTGTGGATGGGCGCTGCGGCCGGTGAGCCCGCCTGCATCGCCACGGTGTTGCGCAACAACCTACGCTACGACAACTACGAGATCCTGGAGAACGACTACGGCATCTCGCTGCGTGAGCTTGTCGCCTTTGCCGATGCCACCTACACCGCCGGTGAGTCCATCACCCCGCTGATCAAGGCCATCAACGTGCTGCTCTTTAAGCTCGAGGGCCAGATTATCCAGCGCCACCCCGAGTTCGATATGACCGACCGCCTGTTACTCGACAAGATCGACCACGACACCGGCACGGTCACGCTCGCCGACGGCAGCGTGTGGCCGCTCACGACCAACGACTTCCCCACCGTCGACCCGGCGGACCCCTACACGCTCACGTCTCAGGAGCAGCACATCATCGACAAGCTCGTGTCCGAGTTTGTCACCGCCGATCACCTGCATCGCCATATCGATTTCCTCTACACCCACGGCTCGATGTACAAGGTCGCCAACGGCAACCTGCTCTTCCACGGCTGCGTTCCACTCAACGAAGACGGCACCTTCAGCAGCATGAACTGCCTGGGCACCTGGCACGCTGGCCGCGATTATCTCGATTTTTGCGACCACATCGCCCGCCGCGCGTGGCGCGTGGGCGACCGCGATGCCCTCGACTGGATGTGGTACCTGTGGATTGGCTTCAATTCACCCGCCAGCGGACGCCTGGTGCGTACCTTTGAGCGCGCCTATATCGCCGATAAGAGCACCTGGGTCGAGCCGATGGACCCGTACTTTACGCTTACCAAGTCGCCCTCGGTCTGCGATGATATCATGCGCGAGTTTGGCGTCGCGGCCATGGCATGCTCGCCGACCGGCCACATCATCAACGGCCACACGCCCGTTAAAACCACCAAGGGTGAGCAGCCCATCCGCGCCGAGGGCAAGCTACTGGTCATCGATGGCGGCTTCTGCCGCGCTTACCATCCCAAGACGGGCATCGCCGGCTATACGCTCATCTCGAGCTCGCGCGGCTGCCGCCTCAAGTCGCACCGGGCCTTTACGACGGTTGCCGAGGCACTCACGCGCAACGTGGACATCGAGAGCGAGACCAACCGTTTTGACCAAGCAGACCGTCGCCGCATGGTGAGCGACACCGATACTGGCGCCAAGATTCGCAGCCAGATCCAGGACCTGCGCCAGCTGCTCGATGCATATAGAAACGGTGCTATCGAGGAGCGCGCCTAGCACCACCCGCGGGGATTGGCTAAACTTGCTAAGTTTGTCATCCCCGCGGCGCTTCGGCGCCAGCTTAAGGCAGGTACCATGCAAAAGCTCCTTGCGCAGATTATGAAATTTGGCGTCGTCGGTGTCATTGCCACGGTTATCGACTTTGGCATTATGAATCTGCTCCACTACGGTCTGGGCCTCAACATCCTAATCGCCAACACCAGCGGCTTTATCATCTCACTCATCTTTAACTACCTCGCAAGCATGAAATACGTGTTTGCGCACAAGGAAGGCATGAGCCGCCGCCGCGAGTTCATCATCTTTGTCGTGCTGTCCGTGATCGGTTTGGTGCTCAACGATGGCATCGTGCTGGCGCTCAACGCCGGCCTGGGACTCGAGGCCAATATCGCCAAGATCTGTGCCACCGCGCTTGTCATGGTCTACAACTTTGTGACCCGAAAAATCTTCCTGGAGGGCGACGAGACAAAATAGCTCGAAACCCCTGTAGCATTACGGCGCCCACGGACGACGCGCACTCAGCGCAGTATCGTCCGTGGGTGTCGCTCGTTTACGGGCAAATTTTCAACGTTTGCGGATTAGCTCTTGAAAATTTGGCGAGTTCATATAGTTCTTGGCAAAGACCTTACGTTTCCCTTGTAAAAGCTCTAAAGTATCCTCTGCTCGATTCATCAACGCATTGGATGTGATTACGTGCGCAAGGCGCTGGCACAACCTCATACCAAGCAGTTCCTCAAGTTTGCCGTCGTGGGTCTTATCTCCTTTGGCATCGACTGGGGCATGCTCATTGCGCTCGTCGAGCTGTTCCACCTCGACTTTTTGATGAGCACCACGGTTTCGTTTATCACGTCCGTCGTGGTCAACTACTGGCTCAGCATGAAGTACGTGTTCGACCACCGCGAAGGCATGAGCCGCAAGCGCGAGTTCACGATCTTCACCATCCTGTCGGTGATCGGCCTGGGCCTCAACGACCTGTACATGTTTGTGGGCGTCACGTTTTTGAGCATCGGCTACCAGGCCATGAAGGCCATCGCCACATTCCTCGTCACCTGGTACAACTACTTCAGCCGCCGCTTCTTCCTCGAGGGCGCACGGTCGTAGTCGATTCACTATTTGCTTGAATGTATAACCGGTTGGAATTCCCGTTCCAACCGGTTTTTTTGTTTGCCGAGAGACCCGGCGATCCAGTCCCATTCGCATGAAAAACGGGCGGCTCGGATGTTGGTCCGAACCGCCCGTCTGGCGCGCTATGTCGAGGCCTCTAGTCTGTAACGTAATACCAGACTACGTTGTCGCCGTTTGAGAGAACGTAGTTACTACAGGCCGTCATGGGCGTTGTGCCGTTGACGGAATACATCCAGCCGCTCGTGCCGCCGTACTGTTTCTCGGCCAAACCACCAATCGCAGAAACATACGTGCCGTACGATGAGCCGTGTGCGTTGACAGAAAGGCCCAGCGCGCACAGGGCATCGTAAACGGTGGCGCCTTCGTTAAAGGTAAAGGTGCCGCCAGAAGACACAGGATTGCCCACAGCGCTCGATGTGACCGAAACCGTCACCGTTACGTAGTTGGACTCCTGCGAGCCGCCCTGTCCGCCCGAGGGAGCGCTTCCGCCATTAGAGCTGGAGGCCCCATCAGACGACTGACCGCCGCCCGAAGAAGCACCGCCAGACACATTGGGAGTAACGCCGGCTCCCGTATTCTGGGCAGCGGATTTATCTCCAGACTTCTTGCCGCCCTGACCATCGGACTTCTTGCTATCCGAGCTTTTATGCGATTCCTTGTCCG
Organism: Collinsella sp.; assembly: GCA_036298675.1. GTDB lineage: Bacteria > Actinomycetota > Coriobacteriia > Coriobacteriales > Coriobacteriaceae > Collinsella. Next base: position 26,726 of record JAXJIO010000004.1, read on the forward strand.
AAGACTCAGAATCGTCCTTGCCGTCGTTCGAACCCTTGGACTCGTCTTTTGCATCATTCGAAGATTTGGAATCCTTGGAACTGGCCTCGCCCGAAGCGGCAGACGAGCCAGACGCCTTGGTGTCCTTGGTGACGACGCTCTCCCCCGTCACGGTCTGAATGATCCAGTCGATGGACCAGGCACCGCTTGTGGAAGGATGGACGAAACCCAGCGAGACGACGATCAGAATGGTGCACGCGGCAGTCAGAACGCCAAGGAGCGCCTTGCGACGAGGGGCGGACGCCGCCGAAGCGGCGCCCTGTTGCTTTGCATCGTCGAACTGAATGAACGAGGAATCTGGTTGCTTGGGGTCAGCGTCCTTGGATTTATTGGACACAGCCCTCACCTACCGACGTTTGGTGAACACGAACACGCCGACGATGGCGAGACCGATGACGCCGGCGGCGATGCCAACGATGGCGAGCGGATTGGTGCCAGTCTTCTGCTCGGAAGCACCAGAGGACTTCTTAGCAGTGGTCGTGGAAGCAGCACCCGTATCGGACTTGGAATCGGACTTGGAATTGGACTTGGAATCGGACTTCTTGTCAGACTTCTTGTCAGACTTCTTCTCGTCCTTCTTGTCGGACTTATCGGAGTCCTTCTTGTTGGACTTGTTGTCCTTGGCCTCGGTCTTAGTCGACACCGTCGTCTTGGTCACCGGCTTCTGGCCCGGGGCAATAGCGCCGCCCTTCGAGCCGGAGCCAGAACCCGCGCCAGCGCCAGTGCCGGAACCAGCACCGGTACCAGAACCGCCGTCATTCGAACCAGCGCCGCCATTACCGCCAGGGTTAACGGCATTCTTGGTCCACTTGGCATACAACGTCAGGTCGGCCGTCACCGGCGTGCTAAAGTCATACGCCTGCGCGCAAGCCTCATCGGTGAACCAACCGCCGAAAGTGTAGCCATCGCGCGTCGGATCGGCCGGCTTGACCAGCTTGCCATCGGCCGTAGCAACAAACTTAGTGTCGCAAGCAGACCCGCCATTGGAATTAAAGGCAACCGTCCAAGACTCAACGGCCCCAAGCTTGAACAGCGTGCCCGAGTCATTGATGTAGTACAGGTTGCCAGATGCATCGGCAATGACCGGGGAGTCGCAGTGCTGGTAATGGCCAGCCGCATCATAAATCTGCGTCGCCTCTGCATCGCCGAGCGTATAGCGATACACGCCACCACCAGCAGAGTAGTTGACGTAATCCTTGCTATCCGCGCTGTTAACGGTGAAGTACACATAGGTCTTGCCGCCCTGAACACTCACCAACGGAGTAGCAGCAATACCGTTAAATCCGGCCGGAAGTTCTTTACCGTCAGCAGCGGTGACCATCGTGGTCTTACCGGTCTTCAGATTATAGAGAGCCAGAGCAGAGCCAGTAGCCGTCTGTCCGCCGACAATCAAGTTTTCGCCAGCCACCGCCGGTGCGCTCATGTTATTAGTAAGACCCAGATCGACCGTCTTCTGCTCGCTCAGTACGCCCTTCGCCGAAAGCGAAATCACATGGAGCTTTCCATCGTGCGTCATCTGATAGAAGGTCGAACCATTGGACGGATCGGCGACACAGTCGGCGTTCGCGAGAGCGCCGAGCTTCATGGTCGAAACGACATCGCCCGTCGTCTTATCAATGCACTTAAGCGTACCCGCGCTCGTAGGAACGATGGCATACTTATCCGTCAAAGCCGCACCAGTCCAGTAATAGCCCTCGGCAGGGTCGATGTTCTGCCAAGAAACTTCGCCCGTGGCAATCTTAATGCGCGCAAAGGAGCCGTTGCCGTAGGTCGCGTTGTAATTCTCGTCATACGAAATATCGACCGAGCCTACATAGACGTACTCGCCGTCCGAAACGACGGTGCAGGAGCTCTGCGTCAAGTCCGTCAAACCGGGCGTCAGCCACTTGCAAATCAGCTTGTCTGCAGTAATCGCCTGGACCGCACCGCCGTTGAGCGGAACGATGATAAGGCCATTGGTATAGATCGGACGAGAAGTATAGCTCACCTTGGAGGCAAGCGGCGCAGAGGTAACCTTTTTGCCCGTGGACGAATCGATCTTAATGAGCTCGTTCTCGGTCGCGATGTACACAAAGCCGTTAGCGATGACAGGCTCGCTGCAGTTGGCATACTGCTGACCAGACTCGGCCTTCCAATCGAAGGCCCACTTAAGACCGGCGGCCTGCGCAGGCGTCTTGGCATCCGTTACGGTCGAACCGTTGCCACTGTTGCCGTAGCCGGCCCACTCGGCATCCCAATCAGGAGTCGTCGCGCTCGGGTCCACGACAATCTTGTCGGGATCGGGCATGGCCGAATCGTCGGTGGTATAGGCAAGCGTAACCTTATCGCCGCTCTTGAGCGTAATCTGATTGGCGCAGAGTAAGGAGGGCTCTCCGTTGATATACAGGTGCCAATATTTATTGGTCGCAGCATCCCAGGCATACGGCTTGTGATCGAACGGCGAGTTGATGGAATTGAGGAGCCAGTACTCACCACTCTGGGAGCCGTTGTACGTAACGCCCTTGGCCTTCAGGACCGTCTCAATAAGGTTCTGAGCCGTAGAGCCCTCGGGCAGGGAAACATTGCTTGCCGAGCCCCAGCGAGTATTGTTGCCGTTGACATCGGGACCGATGATATCGGCGGATCCAAGCACCTGACCAGGGAGGGCATCGCTGTCGCCAGCATACATAAAGGTGACGGCGTCACCCTCATGGAGCTCGTAGGCACCAGCGCCAACGTCGGCGAACTTGTACTTTGCGTCGGACTTGCCCTTTACGTAGAAGCGCCAATAGCTATTGGTCGCAGCATCAGAGCCACAATAGGTCTTACCGTCAAGCGGCGAGGTAATGCCCCTAAGGTACCAACCCCAAGACTCTTCTGTAGCTTTGAGTTTAAGACCAGTCTGCTCCAACAGGTCCTTAGCAGTAGAGCCCGCCTTGAGACTCGTCTGGCCCGTCGAAGCCCAAACCTGCTGCTTGCCGTCCTTGTCCTTGCCAAGCACCTGAACGGAAGCATGGACAGAATCGGACGGCAACTGGTCGCCCCAGCCACCGTAGAACCACGTGACGGTATCGCCAGCATGGATGGTGACATTGTCCGCCGTATAGTCACTCGACTTGCCGTTGATAAACAGCTGCCAATAGGTCGAATAATCTTGGGGCGTACCCAGCTCAACACCGTTGTACTTAAGGCTCAGAATGAAGGAGCCCGCAGCAACGGCGTCAATATCATTCGCCTCAAGCGCGACCTTCGTAAGATCAAGCGCGCTCGAACCGGACGTCACCACATACTGCGCGTTGTCGACCCAGGTCTGAGTCTTGCCCTGGGCATCGCGACCAATGACGATCACATTCGCAGCAAGCTGGTCCTTAACGACAGGGGACGCGCTACCACCCGTAAAGGCAAACTCAATCTTCTGCCCCTGGGTGAGTTTGACGCTGCTCGCGCCAACCGAGGAAGACGCGCCGTCGACGAACAGCTGCCAGTAGGCATGAGTCGCCGGATCGTAGGCAAGCGTGCGGCCATCGCTCGGGGAGGTGATGCTTTCGAGGTAGAAACCGTATGCCGTGTTCGGATCGTACTTCGCCTTGAAGCCCGTCTTCTCCTGCAGCTTAATGAAGGCATCCGCAGCCGTCGCGCCCTCGTCGAGCTTGAGCTGCGTAGGCGCCACCCAGGTCTGAGCCTTGCCGTCGGCATCGGTGCCGATAATCGAGAACGAGACCTCGATTTGCTTCTTGACGACATCGCCAGTTTCTGTCGGGTTCTCTGTCTGGACGGCAGCCGCGGCGGCAGATCCTGCTTGGCCAGCGGATGCCGTCGAAGACCGCTCGCTCGTGGCAGGGCTCTCCCCCGTCGCCGAGCCTTCGTCGCCAGTTGCTGCCCCTGTAGTGGCGGCACTAGCTGCAGGCGCGCTCCCGGAATCCGAAACCTCGGCGCCGCTCTGCTCAGCGGTACCGCCCGCAAGCGCTGCGTCCTCGCCTGGCGTCGTAGCCTGAGCCACAGCGTCGGTAATGCCCTCGGCACCCTCGGCCCACAGCTGAGCCGGCGTGGTGCCAAAGGCCATCGCGAAGGCCAGGAATGCCACCAGGCAGCGCTTTGCCACGCCGCGCGCGATTACGCCACGGCGACGAAGCGAGGCACGCTGGCACTCGTCCTCAAACATATCCATTTGTCTCCTACTGTCTGTACTTGGAGCGTTGCCTTGAAGCTGCCCCACGTCATCGCGCATGTTGCGCTCGAGTTCCCCCATCGGGGTCCCCCTTCCCTCCAGAGCCCTATGCACACCGGCGGCATACGCCGCAGCCGCATGCAAGATGGGAGGCGATCCGACTTAACCTTAACGACTCGGGCGCGCCGTCCGATCTGCGACGCGAACATCCCGAGCCAAGAGGAATTACGGTTACTGGTACAGCCGGGGACTTGCACCCCGATTCTCCCAAACGCGCAGGAAAACCGCGCATTCGTGCGTCTCCGCACCACCATCTAGGCCATCGATTAAAACCGTCAATATGCTATCACGCAAAAGGGCCTCGCACGCAGGCGAAGCCCAAGGTAAAAGCTATTGTTTGCGATAGGAGAATGCGGTGACGGTCGCAGCCTCTAGTGCTTGCCGCCGTGGCTGTTGAGCCAGATATTGCGACCCAGCATAAGCGCCAGCACCAGCGCGCTCACGTAGCCCATAAAGCCAATGACTGGGATACCAAACACAACCGGCTCGATGCGCGCGTAGTACACCACCGACGAACCGATAAACAGACCGGCGATCACAATCGCCATCGACATGCGGTCGATAATTCCACCCAGCTGTCGCAGCGCCTTATCGCTGCTCATGATCTGCGTGTTTACCTTAAGCTGGCCGCGCGTAAGCATACGCGAAGCCAAGCCCAGATACTCGGCCGCCTCGAGCGAGCCTTTTGCCGCGCGATAGCTGCTCGCGGCAAGATCGCGGCTCATCTCGCGCATGCGGGCGTAGGTGCTCTTCTCGTTTTTGATGTGCGTCTGGATGATCTGGATCATGTTGACGTTGGGCATGTACTCGGTCAACAGGCCCTCGAGCGTCACCATGCCGCGGGCGAACATCGTCACCACGCTCGGCAGCTCAACGTCATTCTTACGCGCGAGGTTTAACAGCGAGGTCAAAAACTCGCCGATATCCAGATCCTTCAGGTCAAGGCCCGCAAAGTCAGCCACGATAAAGTCAAGGTCGGACAAAAACGCTGAATGATCGAGCTCGGCCGAATCGCCACGCGTCACGGCGAAGCGCATGAGCGAATCCTTGAGCTTGGGCACGTCACCCTCGGCCACGGCGAAAATCATGTCCTTGACGATACCGCGATCGTGACTCGACATGCGTCCGACCATGCCCAAGTCGATAAAGTAGACGATGCCGTCCTTGAGAATGATGTTTCCCGCATGCGGGTCGGCATGGAAAAAACCGTCATCGAGCACCTGCGTAGAGTAGTCCTCGACAATCGCGGCACCGATCTTTTCCAAGTCATAGCCCTCGGCCACCAAGCGTTCGGGATCGGCGATCGAAATGCCGTCGACGTAGTCCATAACCACCACGTGCTCGGTGCACAGGTCCAGATAGGATTTAGGGCACGTCACGCCATGAACGCTCTTATGGAACTCGTAGAAGTCGTTGAGGTTTTTGGCCTCGGCCAAAAAGTTGGTCTCCTCGCGAAACGAGGTCCACAGCTCCTCGACTACGCCGTGCAGATCAACGAATTGATCGGTGTTGACGAACTTGGAAACGATACGCACCACCGAGCGGATGATATCGATGTCCTGTGCCATAACCTGCTGCGCACCGGGGCGCTGCACCTTGACGGCCACGTCCTCGCCGGTCACCAGGCGGGCGCGGTGCACCTGCGCGAGCGATGCGCTACCAAGCGGATTGGGGTCGATCGCGTCGAACATCTCCCCCAGGCGCAGGCCGTATTCCTCTTCCAAGCAGCGAAGCACTACCTCGTACGGCACCGGCTCCACGTCGGAGCGCAGACGACGCAGCTCGTCGCAAAAGCGTTGCGGCAGAATCTCGGACCGGTTGGCCAGAATCTGCCCCATCTTGACGAACATGGGGCCGAGCTCCTCGAGCAGGCGGCGCAAGCGAACCGGCGTGAGGTTATCCCACACACGGTACTTTTTGACCAAGCGAACAATCTGCCCGATGCGTTCGCGGCGACCCGCCGGCGTGAGCTGGTATTCCTCGTCCGGCGCCATCGCGTCGGGCTCTTCGGGCACCATATCGACAGCGCGCGGCTTTTTGCGAGCGCCCGAGACGGCGGCATCGACCTCATCGACAACCGCCGCCTCGTCACCCAAAGGATCTAGATTGTTGTAATCGGTGGTGGAATCTGCCATCTGCGCTGCTACTCGGCCTCTTCGGTATCCTTCGCATCGTCGGGCTCAACGGACTCGACGGGCACCGAGGTCACGTTGTCCTCGACCGAATCGACGATGTCGCGCACATGGGCCAGGAAGGCCGTGCGCTCGGGGGCGGTCATGACGCGGACCCGGGCAAGGATGAGCTCGTCAAGCACGCGCTGGGCCGCGGTCTCGCCCTGCATGCCCAAGCGCTCGGTCAGATCGGAGATGGTACCGCCGGCCTGCTCGAACATGTCGGACACACTGCGGGCGATATCGGGGGTGGTGGTGTCCTTGCGGACCTGCTCGCCCTTGGTGTTAAGGTCGTCGAGGACCTTCTTGCCGCCTTCGACAGCAACGGCGGCAGCGCCAAAGCCCACGTTAATGGCGCCGTTAACAAGCTGATCGAGTTTCATAACCATGGTTATCTCCAATCACAAACAACTGCATTGGCGTTCTTGTACCCAAGATTGAGCGAAAGCGACAAAGCGTTTTAGCGCTATTCGATCGACGGGAAATCCCTACCTCACGTTGTCATTCATCGCGAAAGAGTTCTTCATGGCGCAGCTCGTGGTGTAAAGCACCTTGCCCAGCAGGGCATCGGTCTCCACGCGAACACGCTCGGCAAAGGCCTCGTTGGCGCGTGCAAGCTCGGCAGGCACCTCGACCTCGGGCAGAGCGGCTACGGCAGCGTCGACGTCATGGATCTGCTTGTGGCCCATGCCACCGATCTTCTCCTGATAATCCTCGACCGCGCGGCCGCACTCATGGAAACGGACGTCGGCCAGGGCACCGATCAGGCGGTTGGCCCAGTAGAAGTTTTCGGACGTCACGCGAGCCTGCGTGTCGGCATAGTACTCGGGCATGGTCTCGACGTTGGCGTACAGCGGAACCAGCGCGTTAAACGAGTTGGAGCCAAAGGCCATCCACTGCACGGCGCGATAGGCCGGCTGCGCATAGGGGCGCAGCTGCAACACGGCGAGCTGGCTGTTGCGGTTGATGCCGATGGGGCGATAGGCGCCGCGCGTGGCGGGCGTGCCCTTGCTGCCGTAGCAGTCGTACTCCGTGCCTTGGTAGTGGCTCGAAAGCACGTACTTGATGTCCTCGATGGTCACCTTGCGCTCGGGCACGCGGCTCCAGGGGATATCGTCGCTCTCGGGCGTGTAGTCGGCCTCGGGACCATCCCACACGTCGCTGGGGTTGAGGCAGCGCTGCATGTACCACGCGCGCGGCGTGTTGTAGACATGGTCGCTGTCGCTGTGCGAGCCAAAGGCCTCGCGCGGGTTAAAGACCGTCGCCGGACCGTCGCCCTCGACGCCCAGCGTCAGGTCCAGATGCCACTCGGCCATCCAGGAGCGCAGGTCGGCCGAGCACATGTGGTCGGTCTGGGCGCCCTCGGCGTCATCCAGGTCAAAGCTGTCGATACCCAGCTGGTTGGGCATGGTCACATAGGCGTCGTCAGGCACGCGCTTGGCAATCCAGTGGTGGCCGCCGATGGTCTCGAGCCACCAGATCTCGTCCACGTCGCTAAAGGCGATACCGTTGTTCTCGTAGGTGCCGTAGCGCTCGAGCAGGTCGCCCAAGATACGCACGCCGTCGCGGGCGGACTTGGCATACGGCAGCACCAGGGTCACCATGTCCTCCTCGCCCAAGCCACCGGACTGTGCCGGAACATATCCGTCCTCGCCCTCGTTGCCCTTGGCGGGCACATAGTCCACGAGCGGATCGGCACCGCGGACGCGCTCGTTGGTGGTGAGCGTCTCGGTTGCGGACATGCCAACATTGAGCTCGTTGAATCCGGCCTCGGCCCAGATACCGTGACCGGGAACGACGTCGGGGACGCTCGTGTAGCGCATGGGATTGTCGGGCAACTCAACGGTCAGGTGGCTCAGGACGCTCGTGTAGACACGCGGCTGCTCGTCGGGATGCACCACGCGCATGCGCTTGGGCTCAAACACCCCGTTGGACGAGTCCTCGTTGCGGGCGACCAGCGTCGACCCGTCGTAGCTCGCGTTCTTACCAACCAAAATCGTTGTGCACGGCATGCGCATCCTCCTTGAGCGAAGAAATCAAACGATAACAGTGTATCGCTTCGGCGCAAAAAGGGCGAAACCACGGCCTCGGCAGCCCCCGTGGTCAAAAAATGCCAAATATGAGTACTGTCACCAATTTAGTGGCAGCAAATTTCCCTGTAACGAGTGCCGAAAATCCCCATTTGCCCAAAAGCAAGACAACGTTATTCCCCATAAGTTCAATAAAATAGGCTTCCTAACGATAATGGATACCGTTAGGAAGCCAAAAAGACGTAAGACATATGTGACTATCTTGGCAACAGTACTCATATTTGGCATTGTTTGACCACGTGGTATATAGCTAACCCCCTCAAACAGCTCAAAACGCCTATTTCGATGCGCGCTCCGCCGCCTCAATCACGTGTTTGGCGAGAATCGCGGTGGTCACAGCCCCCACGCCGCCCGGCACGGGCGTGATGGCGTTAACGACCGGCTCCGCAGCATCAAAATCGATGTCCCCGACCAGCTTGCCAGCGGCCTCGTCCCAGTTAATGCCAACATCGATGATCGTCTGGCCCTCGCGAACGGCATCCGCGCCAATCGTGCTCGCGCGTCCAACGGCCGCAACAACGATATCGGCAGAACGGCACTCGGCAGCAAGATCGCGTGTATGCGTATGGCACGTCGTCACCGTGGCATTGCGAGCCGTAAGCATGGCGGCAACGGGACGACCAATCACCAGAGACCGACCGACGACCGCAACCTTGGCCCCATCCAGCTCAACACTGTAATGGTCCAGCAACGCCAACACGGCCTCGGCCGTGCAGGGAGCAAAGCCCTCGCCACGACCCGAAAGCGTGGTAAGCAGCGAGGCCGGCGTCATGGAGTCAACATCCTTGGCGGGATCGAGCGCCGCGGCAGCCGCATCCTCGTCAAGTCCAGCGGGCAGCGGGCGAAACACTAGGCAGCCATGAACAGCGGGGTTGGCATTGATGTCCTTAATAGCCGCCAGCAGTTCATCCTGCGAAACATCGGCGGGAAGCAAAACGCGGCGAGCCTCAATGCCAACCTTCTCGCAGCGCTTGAGGGCACCGCGCTCGTAGGACAGGTCGTCCTCGCGCTCGCCCACGCGAACGATGGCGAGCGTCGGCACAACGCCGCGCTCACGCAAGGCGGCACAGCGAACAGCAAGTTCCTCGGTCAGCGCGCGAGCAACAGGAGCACCCTTCAGTAGCTCAGCCATGGCTATCCTCTCTTCCTTGCAGCGTCGGCGGCGCGGCGCGCCAGCGCATCGGCGCGCGGCAACCATGTGTCGAGCAGCTCATCACACGCCGTCTCGAGCTCCTCGGCACGAACGCGATCTTTCATAGACGTGGTGTTCGCAAAGAGCGTCAAGCTCGCGCCCTGCATAGCGGCACGGCAGAACACGGCGCCGCACGCCACATCGGACAGCAGCTGACGCGAACCCTTGTCGGCCATGTCCTCGAGCAGCGCCAGCGCACGCCCGCAGGCATCCATAATGCGATACGGCGGCATAGCGGCCACATGCAGCGCATCCTGAATCGCGGTCGCTCGAGCCGGATCGTCACGCGGAATACCGTACGCCGCGGACACCCGCCTGTAGGCACGAACGTCCTCGGAAACCAACTCGACAAGCTCCTGGGCCAGCTCATCAGCCTGGGCAAACGCGCGCGTCAGGTCATCCGCACGATCAGCAAGCGCGGGATTAGTCGCACCGTAGCGGGCAACCATTCCGCACAGCGAGGCGCCCAGCGCGCCCACAAAGGCGCTCGCGCTGCCACCGCCGGGAACCGGCTCGCGCGCGGCAAGCGCCTCGGCAAACCCGCGGCAGGTCTTGTCCATCATCTCTTGGCTCATACGCATGCACCTTCAAGTCATATACATCGGTCGGGTGGAAACCGCCGACCGACCGCATCGATCACATAATGGTGCTAAGTCTAGCCCATAAGTACATAAGCGTCAGCGCACCTGGCCATCGCGGATTTCTATGACGAACGATAGGCGTCGGCACCGCAAACATGGAACACATGGCCCACCTTTCGAGACTTCCGGACGTCACAAACTGGGACATATCTATAAACAAGGAACCTGTTGGGGCAACGCCCGCGTACACGCGCCCCTTTAAAACAACGGACACCTCACCCCGGGGAGAGCCAGCACCGGCCCTCCCCTCTTTTGGACCCGCGCATATTGCCACTTAACGGCGCAAATCCGGCCCTCAGAATGGGACACATGGCCCACCCGAAGGAGCCGTCCACGCGTACAGTAAAGGCAGGTAATCCATGGGCGGTTACAGATCGAGGAGGACACGACCATGAAAAAGAAGGCCTTTGCGATTCTCACCCTCTGCATCAGTCTCTTTGCCGCGGTTGCCCTGGTGGGTTGCGGCGGAAGCGGCGGCGCAGAAAAGCCAGCCGTGGATATGAGGACCGACTTCATTTGGTTTAAGGTCGAGGTTCCCGAGGGAGTCGAAATCACGGACGTTGCAGGCGACACCGCCGACAGGGCCCAGTTTAAGTTCACCGAGAGCGAGCACGCCAGCGACCGTTTCATCCCCGTCTTCGATCCTGACAAGAACGCCGACGAGCTGTTCGACTACGAGGCAAAGTGGAAGGCCAACTCTGGATGGACCGAGAGCGATCCCGTTAAGTACAACGGCAAGACCTGGCGCAGTGCCTACTTCACGCACTCGGGCGGCGTAACGACCGAATACTTCACCGACGTTGACGGCGGCAGTGTGTACGTGCGTATCGACAACGTCGAGGAACACAAGGACGCCGTCGAGACCATGATGAAGTCTCTGGAATTTGCCGACGACATCGCCGAGGCCAAGACCGAGGCCATGGACGTCAAGCTCGACGATATCGAGATCAAGCGCTAAGCGACTGGCGAGCGCAACGGGAAACACGGTCGCAGTGCAAACAAGCGACGGTACCCCAGCGCTTCGTACCCAGGGAGGGCCGGTAAACCGACCCTCCCTTTCTTATGCCTGTAGCCGACGAACGCGAGGATGCCGGACGCCGGAACCGCCCCAAATGTGGCAACAGTACGAAAACGACAAACACCCCAACACGTCCGCCCACCGATTTATTGCGCCGCGCAGACAATTAAACCAGCATCTTTAAACATCTGGGCAGTATAGTGACCAAAACTATCGCATAACCGCACTCTGCGAATGGAGAAGTTATGACCGAACACCATGCCATCAGCCGCCGAGCGTTTACGCTGGGCCTAGGGCTTGCGGCGTTGTCACCACTTGCAAGCCTGCCCGAAACCGCAGCGCCGGGCATTCCCCTGCGAGCGGCATTTGCAGACAACACACCCGCACCGTCGGACAGCCTCCACAATTTCGTCATTCGCCTTCGCCCCGCGGGCTATTTTCGCACCGCGAGCGTCAACCAAGACGGCAACGTTCGCGGCAACGTCTGTCACCTGTTTAACGACGGCACGTCCAGCAAGCTCATCCTTGAGAACGTAACGACCAAGAATGACGATACAAACTGGTACGCCATCCGCACCTTGCTCAATTTCGAAGAGCATAAAAAGACGGGCTACAGCATTTGGTCGGTCGACGACGACTCGGACAAAGATGGAAAGGTCATCCACGTATGGGGCGGCGAGTATGACAACAAGCCCAGCCGCGCTTTTGCGTTCGAGCGTCAATCAAACGGAACCTACATCATCCGAGACCGCACGGTCGAGAAAGAAACCGAGAAAAAAGACATTAAGTACCTGGCAATAGAATCGAACGGCAAAGACCAGGACAACAATAAGATCTGCCATAAGAGTAAGAGCATTCCGTGGGAGCTCGAACTTATCGGTTACGACATGAAAAAGAACGATGCCACGGTTAGCAGCCTCGACTGGATCACGTACAGCAGCTACGTCGACGGACCATGTTGGATGAAATACGTCGACGACAACAAGTTCCTCGACGAGCTGAGCATCCCGGGTACGCACGATTCGGGCACCTGCAGCGTGGACAACGACACTGAGCCCCAATCCTCGCAAGTAAAATGCCAGCAGGATTACATTCCCACGCAGTTGCTCGAAGGCATTCGCTATTTCGATATCCGGCTCGGAAAGGGCGATGACCCCGGCATCGACCACGGGATTTTCTACCTACTCAAAAAAGACGGGAACTATCTGCATCTCTCCGATGTCATCGGGTACTTCAAAACGTTTTTGAACGAAAACCCGTCAGAAGCGCTCATCATGCTCGCATCGCGCGGCAACGATGAGGCTACCGACGAAAGCATAACGACGGCCTTCGCCAAGGTTATGGCCGATAACCCCAACCTGTTCTACACGTCGAGCCACGTCCCCACGCTGGGCGAGGTGCGCGGAAAGATCGTCCTGCTGCGTCGATTTGGGCTCGCCGGCAACAGCGTAAGCGGCCACACGTGGGGCCTCGACCTCACCCAATGGGATGACAAGATCAAGGCGCATTCCGGGCAGTCGATGTGTCTCGTCCAAGACGCGCGGGGATTTGAAGCCATAGGGGAAACGGGCAATGAAGAGCCCTATTGCACCAAGGTATATGCCCAGGACAAGTACAAACTCACGGGAACCGACAAGCTCAGCTGGGTCGATAATGCGCTGAAGGAAACGACCGGGCGCACGTGCAACAAGGTGGACGTCGTGGACGATGCCGGGGCCGAGGTGCAAGTCCAGGAGCGTTGCTGGTCTATCAACTACACCAGCTGCACGGGCTTGTCGCACGGAGGCAATCCTTTTACCTCGGCACGAGTAGTCAACGAGCATCTGTACAAGAGCCCGTACATCAATCCCAGCGGCACCGAGGATACAAAGTCAGATTACCTCAAGCACATTGGCATCATCGCATCCGACTTTGTTGATGCGGCGCTGGCCCGGAGCATCTACCAGCGCAATTACAATTACGATACGAAGCACACGCAGTCGGCTTCGTGCTGCCTCCCGACCCGCATGCGCATGACGTACGGCGACTCGCTGAGCGATGCCTCGCTCCAGGATGGCAAGACCGTTGGCGAGGGCCATTTCCGCCTTGTCGACAGCAGCAACGTACTCAACGTGGCGGCTTCGGGCCATGCGTTTACCATCGAATACGTGGATGTCGACGCCTTGGGCAACGAGACCGTTACGGGGCTGCAGGGATCCGTGCCCATCGATATCGATCCGCGCGCACTGACACCCCACTTTGAGGGGCTCGAAGGCCTTAAGGCCGGCGAGGATGTGCGCACAAAGGTCGCGGCGCTGCTCGAGGGCAAACTCGAAAACGATGCCTGCACGGCTCAGCTCGAGTTTGTGCACGACGCGGACGGCGCTCCGGGCACGGCAATGGTCGAGGGCGAGGCATTTACCGCGGGAACGTACTGGGTGCGCGCGAACGGTCTTTTGGGCGACGCGGCGCAAAACTACAAGCTTGCTAATGACGGAGCCGCGAGCTTTACCGTAGCGGCCTCGAGCAGTGCAGGCGGCACCGGCACCGACGGTGGCACGGGTTCCAACGCAGGCAGCGCTGATAAGAACGGTAAGGGCAACAAGGGCAAGAACTCGGGCGGAAAACTCGCCGACACGGGCGACGGCTCCGGCATTGCCGCCGGGCTCGCCGCTGCCGCCGTGGCGACGACGGTCGCCGGCGCAGCAATGCTTGCAAATGACCGCGAAGACAACGGAGACGTTGACGATTAGGCCAGCCGGCCCTTTTGGACACATCGATTTAATGAGGGGCGCAGGACACCGTTCTGTGCCCCCGATTTTTACCTTGGCCCGAACGCCGCCATGGGCTACATCACCATGTTCAGCGCGTTAACAAACTCCTGGGCCTTCGCACGGCTGCTCAGACTAAAGACACAGGCAGTCAACAGCCTGTTACGTAGGAAAACGTCGCGGCCCTTGATCCTGCTGACCCCCGTAATGTCCTTAAGATAAACAATCTCGGTGTGCTTGCCACCAAAAGTGCCCTTCTTGAGCACCTCGATGCGGTTAGGGTAGATCTTGACGTCTTTAAACCTACCCGAACCTTTGTCCTGGAACAGCAGCGTGTTGTTGTCCATACGCGTCACTCCCGCGAGGTTCGCTAAAACTGCCTCTATGGTCACATTTTAACCACCGCAAGGCTCCCATGCGAAGGTGCCAGACAACATAGCAATTCGTGTCCGCGCGAGGCTTTAAACTAAATGCGTTAAAGATGCATTCCACAAGAGGAAAGTGGGGCGACAGTGATGGGTGAACTAGTAAACCGTGGAGAATCGGCAATCGTGCCCGAAGGTTTTTACAAGCAGGTCTCCTCGATTCTCAACGCCGCTCGCGACAAGGCCTATACCGCCGTTAACTTTGCGATGGTTGAGGCATATTGGGAGATCGGCAAGAGTATTGTTGATGAACAGGGCGGAGAGGAGCGCGCCAAGTATGGCGATGCACTGATCGACGAACTTGCCGTTAGATTGACTAAGGATTTTGGCAGAGGCTTCAACGCCAGAAGCTTAAGATACATGCGTCAGTTTTATCTTGCGTTCCCAATCCGGAACGCGCTGCGTTCCGAATTGAATTGGACACATTACCGCAGGTTATCGCGTATAACCGACCCTGATGCTCGAACATGGTACATGAACGAATGCGCCGATTCTCGTTGGAGCACGCGTCAGCTCGAACGCCAGATCAACACCATGTTCCGCAAGCGCCTACTTGCCAGCAAGGACAAGGAGGCCGTCACCCAGGAAATCCAAAAGAGCGCCCCGGCTCGTCGCCCCGAGGATATCATCCGCGACCCATATGTACTGGAGTTTTTAGGTTTCTCGGACGATACTGCGTTTCGCGAGAGCGATCTAGAGCAGGCGCTCATCACGCATCTTCAGAAGTTCCTGCTGGAGCTTGGCCGTGGTTTCGCTTTCGAGGCGCGCCAAAAGCGCATCACCTTTGATGGGCGCCATTTCTATATTGACCTTGTTTTTTACAACTATCTGATGCGCTGCTTCGTGCTCATCGACCTTAAGACGGACGACCTTACGCATCAGGACCTGGGCCAGATGCAAATGTATGTGAACTACTACACGCGCGAGCTCATGAACGAAGGCGACAATCCGCCCATAGGCATCGTGCTCTGCGCGGACAAAAGCGATTCGATTGTCGAGTACACGCTGCCCGAAGACAACGACCAAGTGTTTGCCGCCAAATACCTGCCGTATCTTCCAAGCAAGGAAGAGCTGGCGCGCGAGCTGAGTGCCGAGTACCGCGCCATCAACGAAGCGACCAATGGCGAAACGCAAGGGTAGCAGCACGTTGCGACCGAAGCCACCGCAGCCGTCGCAGGCGCACTCGCGGTTGCGACGCACGCTACGAAACAATACCGTTCATGGACGCCGGCAACGACATTCTAGCCGTGGCTGGCGAGCGTGACCTGACAGGCAAAGACGCGGCCTTCGTCTGATGTGGGTCCATTGGCTGCCACAGAAAAGGGCCGGTTGCAGCCGGCCCTTTAGACGATAATACCTGCGTTGCCCGCGCTTCCGAAGTGTGACTAGCTGAGGAGCGGGTTCCGCGGCACAACCTGATTTTACCCAGTGAGGAGGCTCTTTTGCAGCCGCTCCACTGTTTATTTACATCTGGCACCCTCAAACAATCAGACGGCAGCCCGCACTCCTGAGAGCTGCCCCGCACCCCCGGCCATCACCTTACGGCAACAACCGGTGCTACTCCCCTACTTCCCAAATAGCGCACCCAGCAGACCGCGGCGTTTGGGCTTCTCCTCTCGGTAGGAACCCTCGACGGCGGCTGCAACCTGGCGCGGTTGCTCGCCGCCTCCACGGCGCACGATCTGGTACAGGAAGGGCGATTTAACGTATTTGACCTCGACGGGCGTGGCGTGCACGGTGCTCTCACCGGACAGATGCAGGCTCGGGCTGAGCGGCGCCACGATATGCGTTTCGCGCTTGTCGCTAAACACCACCGCGGCCGCGCGGCCCGTCTGGCCGTTTACGGCAATGCGCACCTGCTCGCCATCGCGGCCGTCTGTCGCCGGACGATCGACAAAGTAGACCGGCACCATCACCAGGCCGTCCTTATGTTTGCGGGCCTTGCGCGCCCACATGCGAATGCTCTTTTTATTGAGCCCCAGTACAGCCTCGGCGTCGTTGCCCGCAACGTCGAGCGCCAACTTATCAATGACCACCTGGTCCTTGGTAGACGCATCGACTGAGACAACGCGAAAGTCACCTTCCTGCATGGCGGGATCGAACGGACCGACCTTGGCAAAGTCCCACGGCTCCAAAATGCCCATGAGGCGAACGTCCAGGTAGTTTGCCCTGGGGTATGCCCAGTCGAGCACCTCGTAGTACACCAAGGCCTCCTTGCTCAGGCCCTTGCCCGGGAAGCTCGCCATCATGCGCAAGTCCGCCAGCGCCATGGGGAAATAGAAGAGCGTCATGTCGTTTTGGATCGCGTCTTCCACGTCGTGCCCGGCAAAGGCATCCGGATACTGGCGCACCAGCTGCAGCGCGTTGGCACGTGCCTGCTGCGGCGAGATTTCGCAGGGAATACCCTGCTCGGGCACATACTCCGCACCAACGCCCATGGTCAGGCGCTTGCTAAACGTCCCCGGCTTGAGCAGGTCCGCAATGCCGATCTTATTGCCGCAGGACGGGCACTCAAACACACGCTGCGTTGACTCGCCCTCAAAGGACGCTCCGCAGAAGGGGCAAGGAATGCTCACATGCGTGGCCTCTTGGAACTCCTGCGCCGTGCCGCGATCCTCCCACAGCAGATGTTCCAGGACCGACTGATTGCGCCAGTGCGCATTGAAGAAATACCAGTCCGGGTCCTGCGGGCGCTCGAGTTGCGACACATGCGTGAGTTTGAGCAGTCCATCCACCACCGTCAACGGCGTATGGCGAATACCCAAAGCGCTCTTGGGCTCTCCGGCGTCCGCCTGCCACGGAACCACCGTGCCGCAATAGGCGCATTCAAAGCTGCGCTTAGCCTGGTGCGAGTACATAGGGCCGCCGCAGTTTTGACATTTAATGGCAAACATCTCGTCCATGGAAACGTCCTCCTTTGCACAGGGGCTGTCGACATTAAGTATGTCGAGCAAGCAGGCACATGCCCATACCCATGTGGCCCAAAATGGACCACCCAGGCAGACGAGAAGGCTCGCTCGTTAGCACCGGCAGACTATTGCTGCATTTTCTGAGCATCGGCGCACGGCGCCCCCGTGCGAGCTACACTATCCCCTTAAACATGATTGTGAGGACGACCGCTATGCTATTTGTAAATCGGCTGGTACATACGCTTGTTCCCGGCAGCGAGAGCGAGCCGGTCGATGCATCTTGCCGCACCAACGCGGGCTTTTCCGCAAGCCTCGTCTGCATTGGCCTCAACATCACCCTGTGCCTGGCCAAGGGCATCGCGGGTCTGCTCGCCGGCTCCGTCTCCCTCATCGCCGACGCTTTCAACAACCTCTCCGATGCCTCGAGCAACATTGTGAGCCTGCTCGGTTTCCGCCTTGCCAGCCGCCCGGCAGACGAAGGCCACCCCTATGGTCACGGCCGCTACGAGTACCTAGCCGGCCTGTTCGTCGCCGTCCTGGTTTGCGCCGTCGGCATCAACCTGATTCTCGAGTCGGTCACTAAGATCATCAAGCCCTCGCCCACCGCTTACACGTTTATTTCCCTTGCGGCACTGGCTACGTCCATGCTCGTTAAGCTCTGGATGGCAGCGTTCAACCGCACGCTGGGCAACCGCATCGATTCCGAGACGCTCATCGCCACGGCGCAGGACTCCAAAAACGATGTCATCACCTCGGGCTCGGTCTTGGTGGCGGCGCTTATTTCGCAGACGACCGGCTTTGATCTCGATGGCTGGGCAGGCCTGGGTGTGGGCGTCTTCATCTGCATCAGCGGTCTGGGCCTGGTGCGCGACGCCATCAGCCCGTTGCTGGGGCAAGCGCCCGACCCCAAGCTCGTCCAGGCAATCCGCGACAAGATCATGTCCTATCCACAGGTCTTGGGCACACACGACCTCATGGTGCACGACTACGGCCCCGGTCGTCAGTTTGCCAGCGCCCACGTGGAGATGCCCGGCGAGGGCGACGCGTTTGAGCACCACGAGATTCTGGACACCATCGAGCACGACATCAAGCGCCAGATGGGCATTGGTATCACGCTGCACTGCGACCCCATCGCGACAACCGGCGATGACTTGCGCGGCTGGGTCAAGCGCGGCGTCATGCAGATCGATCCCGCGCTCTCCATCCACGACCTGCACGAGCACGACGGGTTCGTTTCGTTTGACCTGGTGCGTCCCGACGGCTTTGACATATCCGACGAGGAGCTGCTGGAGCTCGTCACGCGCATCGTGCACGAGCGCCGACCCGATGCCTCATGCGTCGTTACGTTTGACTCGGGCTTTAGCTCGCCCGACCGTCCGGCCGAGCAGCTGTAGCCCACTTAACAGCTAGTTTCCCTGCGCGCCCGAGATGCCGTTTTGTAGGGCGTTCCAGGCATCCGTCGCCATGTCGCCCAAGTTCTGCGCGGTATCGCCCAGATTTTGTGCCGTATCGCCCAGCTCTTGCGCCTTGTCTCCCAACTCCTGCGCCTTGTTGCTCAAGTCCTCCAGCGTATTGGAGCTCGAGCTGTCGGTACCGCTTTGGCCGTCGGACGAGTTGCCCGAACTGTTCTTGTGCGTGAGTTGAATTTCGAGGTTGCCGTTGTCGTTATAGTAGGCAGAAGCAACGACCCAGTTGGCATCGACGACGGGCGTTGAGCCATCATCAGTCAGGACCACGGCATTCGAAAGATCGGCGCCGCGCGACTTGAGGATCTTCTTGGCGTTGGACCAGTACTGCCCCGGGATATCGCTCAGATCGACGGTGCTTGACGAGGCGGACTCGGTTTGCTCGGCAGTGGCATCGGCCGTTGAACTCCCCCGCTTGTTGAGCATGCCCGACACGATGGCAAACACAATCGACAGCGCAAAGAAGATCGCCAGTACGATGAGGATCTTCTTGATCACGCTCGACGAACGCGACGGCTTCCTCTCCTCGTCCTCGCCATATTGCGGAATCGACTTGGGGTACTCGCGATACGGCTCGCGCGACTCGTAGCGAGGCTGCGCCGTGCGAGGCATATACGTTGTCTGCTGAGGCTGCGGAATGGGATTCTGCGGCAGGCTGTCATAGGAATTCGGCGTCGAGGCAGCATAAGAATCCTGCGGCGCATAATCAAACGGATCCGGAGCTGCGTTGCCATAGGGGCCTTGCGAAGATGCAGCGTAAGAATCCTGCGCCGTGTCGCCATAGCCCATAACCCGGGTGGGCTCGGCAGAAGGCTGCGTCGCGGCGGGGTCGGTATAACCGGGGTTGGGAACAGCGCGGGTCGCATCGGCACTATCGCCAGCCTGCGCGGAACCGTAGCCGCCCATCACGGTTGTCTTGTCCTGATCCATGCAACGATTCCTTTCCGTCGCGCGTGAGCCTCAAGTTATCCATGCATTCTACCCGCGCAAAAGCCTATGATGGGCAGAGTCCGTCGGTATCTACAAGACATGCGCGGGCCTAAGGATCAAAAAGCCCCGCCGTGCCTTGTGGGCGCGGCGGGACGGGCTAGCAGCTATGGGCAGCAGGCTTAGAACAGGCCGGTGATGTTGCCGTCGTTGTCGACGTCGATGTTTTCGGCCGCGGGCACCTTGGGCAGACCCGGCATGGTCAGAACACTGCCGGTCAGCGCGACCACAAAGTGGGCGCCGGCAGAAACCTTGAGCTCACGCACGGTGATGCGGAAGTTCTCGGGAGCGCCCAGGGCCTTGGCGTTGTCGCTAAAGCTGTACTGCGTCTTGGCGACGCACACCGGCAGGTTGCCAAAGCCATTCTCGCGCAGCTCGGCGAGCTGGCGCTTGGCGGCCGGCGTAAAGTCAACGCCATCGGCGCGGTAGACCTTGGTGGCAACGGCCTCGAGGGCATCAGCGACATCAGCGCCGTCCTCGTAGGCAAACTTGAGCTCGCTCGGCTGCTCAATCAAACGCATGACCTCATCGGCCAGCTCGAGTGCGCCCTCGCCACCCTTGGCCCAGACCTCGGATAGCTTCACATTGACGCCCAGCTTCTGGCACTCGGACTCGATGAGCGCAAGCTCGGCCTCGGTGTCCGTCGGGAAGCGGTTGATGGCGACCACGCAGGGCAGACCATAAACGTTCTGGATGTTGTCGACGTGACGCAGCAGGTTGGGCATGCCAGCCTTGAGTGCCTCGAGGTTCTCCTCGTTGAGATCGGCCTTGGCGACGCCACCGTTGTACTTCAGCGCACGAGCGGTCGCGACGATCACGACGGCGCTGGGACGAACGCCCGTCATGCGGCACTTGATGTCGAGGAATTTCTCGGCGCCCAGATCGGCACCGAAACCGGCCTCGGTAATGGCGACATCGCCAAAGCGCATCGCCATACGCGTGGCCATGATGGAGTTGCAGCCGTGGGCAATGTTGGCGAAGGGACCGCCGTGAACAAACGCGGGCGTGCCCTCGAGCGTCTGGACCAGGTTGGGCTTGAGCGCGTCCTTAAGCAACGCGGCCATGGCACCCTGGGCCTTAAGGTCGCGGGCACGGACGGGCTCACCGGCAAAGCTATAGCCGACGACGATCTCGCCCAGGCGCTCCTTGAGGTCGTTAATGCTCGTAGACAGGCACAGGATTGCCATGACCTCGGAGGCGACGGTGATATCGAAGCCGTCCTCGCGCGGCACGCCCTGGGCCTTACCGCCAATGCCATCGATAACATGGCGCAGCTGACGGTCGTTCATGTCGACGACGCGCTTCCAGGTGATGCGCTTAACGTCAATACCGAGCTGATTGCCCTGCTGGATGTGGTTATCGAGCATGGCGGCCAGCAGGTTGTTGGCAGCACCGATGGCATGGAAGTCGCCGGTAAAGTGCAGGTTGATGTCCTCCATGGGAATGACCTGGGCCCAACCGCCGCCAGCGGCACCGCCCTTGACGCCAAAGACGGGACCGAGCGAAGGCTCACGCAGGGCCACGGCGCTCTTGATACCGCGACGACGCAGGCCATCGGCCAGACCGATGGTCGTGGTGGTCTTGCCCTCGCCCGCGGGCGTTGGGTTGATAGCGGTCACGAGGACGAGCTTGGCCTGGTGATCAGTCGGCTCGTTGAGCAGTGAATAGTCGACCTTAGCCTTGTCGAAGCCGTACGGAATAAGGTGCTTAACGTCGACGCCGGCGTTCTTGGCCACCTCGGTAATAGGCAGCGGCGTGACAGAACGTGCGATTTCGATGTCAGTAGGCATGGGCGGTCCTTTCGTTACCGAATGAGAAAAAGACCAATTCAGCATAGCACGGGCGCGCAATAGTAAAACGCCCATAACCGATGAACGGCGATATGTTTACCCGATGCCCAGCGATAGTCCAACAGCCCGCCAAAACAAAACGCCCTAAACGGTAGGTTCAATCCCCAGGTGCTCAAAGGTGCGGAGGGTTGCCTGACGGCCCTGCGGCGTACGAATCATCAATCCGCACTGCAGCAAATAGGGCTCATAGACATCCTCGAGCGTGCCCGGGTCCTCGCCCACCGCGCTGGCAAGGGTCGTAAGCCCCACGGCGCGACCGGAGAACGTCTTGGCGAGCGTCTCCAAAATGCGAATATCCATCCAGTCCAGACCGAGCTCGTCGATCTCGAAGAACTCGAGCGCCTGGCGACAGATATCGAGCTCGATGGGGCCGTTGCCGCGCACCTGTGCGTAATCGCGCACGCGCTTGAGCAGACGGTTGGCAAGACGTGGCGTGCCGCGCGAACGCGAGCCGATCTCGAGTGCACTGGGATGGTCGATCGTCACGCCCAGGATAGTCGCCGAGCGCGTCACAATCTGCGCGAGCTCCTCGACCGTGTAGTAATCCAGGCGATATGAAATGCCAAAGCGGTCGCGCAACGGGCCGGTCAACATGCCTGAGCGGGTCGTTGCCGCCACCAGCGTAAACTTGGGGATATCCAGGCGAATCGAGCGCGCCGCCGGACCCTTGCCAATCACGATATCGAGGGCAAAGTCCTCCATCGCGGGGTACAGGACCTCCTCGACCGAACGGTTGAGGCGGTGGATCTCGTCGATAAACAGCACATCGCCCGGCTGCAAGTTAGTAAGGATGGCCGCCAGGTCGCCCGTGCGCGCGATGGCAGGGCCGCTCGTGGTCTTGATCTGAGCGCCCAGCTCGTTGGCGATAACGGTGGCCAGCGTGGTCTTGCCCAGGCCCGGAGGACCCGAGAAGATCACGTGGTCGAGCGTCTCGCCACGGCTCTGCGCCGCTTCGATCAACACGCGCAGGCTCTGCTTGATGTGCTCCTGGCCGCAGTAATCGTCCAGGCGCTGAGGGCGCAAAGTGCGGTCGACATCGAGATCCTCGGCCGTCAGCTCCGAGCCCACCATGCGCTCGCCGTGCGCCATGGATGCCGCCGGCGAGTTACCGGGCGTCGCCCACAAGTCCTGAGAGTCATCGGCTTCCCACATCACGCATCCATTCCGAGTCGCTTAAGCGCCGCGCCGAGCAGATCCTCGACACGCATATTCTGCCCATCATACCCGCTCAGGGCAACATCGGTCTCCTGCGGGCTAAAGCCCATGGAAAGGAGCGCCGCACGGGCATCATCGATCACCGAGGGAGCGGCAGCGGGCACGGGCATCGCAACCTGTCCGGGAATCACGTCGACCGGCACAAAGCCCTTATCCTTGGCAAAGGTGCTCTTGAGTTCCAGGATCAGGCGCTGAGCTGTCTTTTTGCCCACACCGGGTACCTTGGCCATGCCCTTGTCGTCCTCGGCCATCACCAGCGAATACAGCTGCCCCACGGTATAGGTGGAAAGCACGGCAAGCGCCAGGCGCGGGCCAACGCCCGAAACGGACACGAGCCGGTCGAACATCATGCGCTCATCCTTTGAGGAAAAACCGAAAAGTGTCATGGCGTCCTCGCGCACCTGCATACGCGTGTAGAGGCGGACCTCGCCACCGGGCGTCGGCAACGTGGCCGCAGTGCTACCCGAGATGCCGAGCTCAAAGCCAACGCCCGACACATCGACGACAGCAGAGCTCATCGTGGCCTCGACAAGCGTTCCGTGGAGCTGGGAAATCATCAGTATCCGGTTCCTCTCTGTTGATAGAACTCGCCACCGGTGAGGGCGCGGGTGCGGCTGAGGTTTACGTGGCAGATGGCGCAGGCCAGGGCATCGGCGGCATGGTCGGGATGCGGGTCGTGATCGAGCTGTGTGAGTGTGCGTACCATGTAGGCGACCTGCCGCTTGTCCGCGGCGCCAGTGCCCACCACAGCCTGTTTGATCTGCATGGGCGTGTACTCGCCAATCTCGAGCGCGCATTCCGAAAGTGCGACGAGTGCAGCACCGCGGGCATGCGCCGTGGGGATGGCCGAACGAACGTTGGCGCCAAAGTAAATGCTCTCGATAGCAGCGGTATCGGGACGATAGCGTTCGACAACGCCCTTGAGGTCGCGGGCGATATGCGACAGGCGCACCGCGAGCGGACTTCCGGCACTGGTCTCGATGCAGCCATAGGCACGGCAGCGAACCTCGCCACGCCGCTCCTCGATAATCCCCCAACCCGTATGAGCCAAACCGGGGTCAATGCCCAAGATAACCAAGCCGACCTCCCCTCGCCACAAGCACAGCGCAAGACAGGGCCCCGCGCATCATTCACGAACGTCTGTTCTAGAATAACACAACGGGGCCAAGATGCTTAGTTGAAGTATCGGGGTTGGAAGCGAATCCTATCCCATAGTTAGTTCTGCGAGAAAAAGGGGAACTGCCTCGGATCTACTGGCGGGTGCGGCATCGGGCCACCCTGGGGACTACCTTGCGGGCCGCCCTGACCGCCCATCATCTTATCGATGGCGTCCTGGACCTCGCCCTCAAACTTCTTCATGCCCTCATGCAAGCGACGCTGGCCGTCCTCGGAGCGCAGCTCCTCCATCTGCTCGGGCGAAATACCCAGTAGCTCGCCCAGCACGCCCATCATCTCGTTTCGCACGCGCTCGCTCGTATCCTCGTCAGCAAAACGGCGCACCTCGGCGCGCGCCAGCGAATCGACCGTCATACGCTCCTTGCCGTTAAGCCCCAGGTCGGACCACGCGAGCATATACGGCCAGGCACGCTCGGCAAACGAACGGGCCGAGACGATCGGCGCCATCGGCAACATGCGGCGGGCAGCCTCACCCTGTCGAACGAGCATCAGCAGCAGCGAGCAGGCCTCAGGCTTGCCAGCGGCCATCGGGATGTCGTCGAAAGATCGATTGCGGTCCACGTGCGCCTCGAGCGCGCCATCGACCTCACCCGGCTCAAGCCCGCCGAGCAGCTGTGCCGCACGGTCGAGCATATCGACCGGACCGTCGAGCGTCGAGAGCGCCTGCGCCAGCACGCGCTCCATACAATCTTCCACTGCGTTGAGCGTCACGAGCTCTTGGGGCACCACGGCAGACGTGCGGTTGCGCACACGCGCCACAAACTCAAGCGTCGACAGGTACACATCGCCAAAGGGCGCAAAGTCGCCCTGGTAGCCGCCGCAAAGCGCCGGCGCCGCCAGCGCGTACTCGGTTTTGGACAGCGGGCTCAGCGCCATCGCACCCAGCTCGAGCGCCGTATCCTCCAGCATCAGGCCCAGCGTGCGCGAGCGCAGGCGCTCGGCATCGCCCGCCGACACGTCGCGATCGAGCACGCGCGCCGCATCCGGCGCATCGCGCTCGACGGTGCGAATGTGCAGACGCTCGGCGATGGCGCGGACGGCGGCACAGCGGGCAGCCTCGGCTTCTTCCTGCGCCGGCGCAAAGATACGGTTGCGCCCCAGCACCAGGCCAATCACATTGCGCGGGCCCAGAGCGTCGACGGCCAGCGCCGCCAGCAGGGACGACGGCAAGTCACCCTCGAGTGCCACCACAGCACGCGACGCACCGTGGGCTCGGGCGTTGTCTCGCACGGCGAGCACCAGCGCCTGCCACAGCCACTCCTCGGAACGGAACTCGGGCAGTTCGTGATCCTCCAGGGCATCGAGCATCACGCCGCGCTGAATCTCCTGAACCAGCAGGCTCTCCTCAAAGCACGGCGCCTGGGCCACCACGCGACCGCAGTCGTCGAGCACAAACGAACCGCCGGTATACACCGACTCGTCATAGGCACCGACCGGCGCCATGCAGGCAAACCACACGCTGCGCTTGGATGCGATCTTGCGGTAGGCGCCGCTGCGAACGGCGGCAATGGCGGCAGTCTCGCGGTCGGTCATGTCAAACGCGTTGAATTGGAAATACGCGATGAGGTCAACACCGGTCGGCAGCATCTCGAGTTCGCGGTCCAAGTCAAAAATCACGGCAATGCGCACGCCGTCCACGTCGAACACCGGCGGCGCCCAACGTGTGTCGTTGTTCTCGCCACGCTGCAGGGCAATGCTCGAACGCGCCGGCACCACATGACCGTCCTTGAGCATCATGTAGTCGAGCAGCGGCTGGCCCTCAAACGAAACCGCCGCGGGCACGATGCAGATCATGTCAAGCTCCTGGATACGCTCGGCGACACCAGTCAAACCGGCAAGCACGTCGTGCTCAAAGTCGGCAGCGCCCACCAGGCCACCGGGCATGGCGCCCATAAAGAGCGGAGCCGGAACGCACAGCACGCGCGCCCCGCGCTCGTGGGCCAGACGAGCCTGGTCCTCGATGCGGCCGCAAATGCCCTCAATATCACCCAGGCGCATATCGATCTGTGCAAGTGCGAGCTTCATGGCCCAGCCTTTCCGTCGTAAATCGTCGTTGCCGTAGTAAAAGCGCCGGCCGCATAATGCAGCCGGCGCTCGCATGTGCATATGCTAGCTATGATACCCCGAGCGGGGGCGCGCTCCTAGAACGTCGCGGACCACAGCCCATGCAGATTGCAGTAGGCATAGACGGTACCGGTCTTGGAGCCGCCAGCGAAAAACGTCGTGGGCTTCATGCCGGGCTCAAGGTAATGGACCTCCAGGCGGCCCTCGGCCTCAAGCGCGATCCACTCGATGTAGTGCTCGGGCAGCATGGGGTGCTCCGTCGAGCCCACACGTGCGCGAATGACGTGGCCGTCGCGCTCAATCTCGACAACAGGCACATGCTTCTCGTGCGCCGCATCCTCGGTGTTTGCCGTCAGCTCCGTGCAGCCGGCAGGGGTTGCAACGCCGTCGCCAAGGGCGGCAACGAGCTTGCCGTCGGAGTCCTTAAAGAATTTCGCCATGATGTTCTCCTTTGCTGATGTGCCAATATTCCTGATGCTTCTTATGCCCAAAGGCAGGCGAACCATCCACGGCATGGCAAATGAACACATAACGGGCGGGAACGGTGGGGTGGCGCGTACTATCCGCCCTGGCGGCCCCACCCGAGCGGGTTAGCGACCGTCGCCACCGAGCAGTGCCAGAACATCCTCGCGCGTAAACAGTGCCGATGAGATGCCGTCGCCGCCGAGCACGCTGTTGACCAGATTGCGCTTGGACTCCTGCATCTGCATAATGCGTTCCTCGATCGTGTCCTTGGCGATGAGTTTGTACACGGTCACGGTGTGCTGCTGGCCAATACGGTGGGCACGGTCGGTCGCTTGGTCCTGCGCCGCCACGTTCCACCACGGGTCGTAGTGGATGACCACGTCGGCAGCCGTCAAATTAAGGCCCACGCCGCCCGCCTTGAGCGAAATCAAGAACACCGGCACCTCGCCTGCCTGGAACTGCGCGACCACCTTGGCGCGGCTCTCCTTAGACGAAGCGCCCGTGAGCTTAAGGAAGGCGATGTCCTCCTTGGCCAGGCGCTTGCCAATGATATCGAGCATGCCCGTAAACTGGCTGAACAGCAAGATGCGATGACCGCCGTCGAGTGCTCCGTGGACGAGCTCCATGCATATATCGAGCTTGGCGCTTCCCGCCTTGTAGTCCGCATAGTGCAGATGCGGGTCGCAGCAGATCTGACGCAGCTTGGTGAGTTCGGCAAGTACCTTGAGTTTATCTTTCTTAAACTCCCCCGCCTCGCGGTGCTGAACCTGCTGGGCGATGCGGTCCTGGTTTGCCAGGTAGAGCTTGCGCTGCTCGCCGGTAAGCTGCGCCATCACCGTATCCTCGATCTTCTCGGGCAGGTCGGCCACCACCTCTTCCTTGACGCGACGCAGCACAAACGGCGATACGAGCGCCTGCAGACGAGCGGCACTATCGCCCTCGGTATGCTCGACGGGACTTTCAAAGCGCTTGGCAAATGAGTCGCGCGTGCCCAGAAGGCCCGGCATCAAAAAGTCGAAGATGCTCCAGAGCTCGGACAGGCGGTTTTCGATAGGCGTGCCCGTCAGGGCAAAGCGCACGCCGGCCGGCAGGCGCTTGGCGGCGCGCGCTACCTGCGTGAGCGGGTTTTTAATGTACTGGGCCTCGTCGAGCACCACACGGGCAAAGTCCTGCTCGGCATACTCGTCGATATCGCGGCGCATGAGGTCATACGACGTCACGACCACGTTATGCTCGTCGGCTCCGGCTATCTGCACGCGGCGCTGCGCTTTGGCGCCCACAATGGCACACACATCGAGCGAAGGCGCAAAGCGCTCCAGCTCGGCGGTCCAGTTGTACACGAGCGACGCAGGACATACCACGAGCGTGGGCTTAATGTCCCCCGCTTCCACGCGCGCCAGGATATGTGCGATCATCTGCAGCGTTTTGCCTAGGCCCATATCGTCGGCCAAGATACCGCCGAGGCCCAGGTGCTCGAGCGAGCCGAGCCACTGGTAGCCGTCGACCTGATAGCCGCGCAGTGTGGCCTTGAGCGAGACTGGCACCGTAAAGTCCATCTTGCCGAGCGTGTCCAGGCGCTCGACGGTGCGGCGGAACGCGGCGTCGCGATCGGCCTCGAGCGCCGGCGTGCGCGCGAGCATGCTGTCGACAAAAAGGGTGCTCGACGCGGGAAGCGACACGCCGTCGAGCAGGTCGACGGCATCAACGCCCAAGTCCTCAGCAAGGCCAAACGCAGCGCGGGCACCTTCATCCAGGCGCACGATGTCGCCGGACGTAAGGCGAGCGAACGTCTGGTGACGCTTGTACGAATCAAGATAGATGGCAAGGTCTGCCGCCGAAAGGCCGCTCGCGCCCAGCTCGACGTCGAGCAGGTTACTCTTGACGGTTGCGCGCACCGAGAGCTTAGGCGCAGGGCGTACCGAGATCTGGCGCAGGCGATCGCTGAGCATGACCTCGCCCAGCTCGGACAGGGCAGACAGGCCCTCGGTCAGCAAGCGGAACAGGCTCTCGTCATCGCGCTCCTCAAATGCCAGGCCGCCCTCGTAGAAATCGAAGTACAGGGCCGCCGTGTCCATAACGCGAAACTCCGCCACCGTATCGCGGGGCGGAACGCCGGGGCGTTGTTCTTCGAAGGGACTGCCCGGAGCACCCAGACTAAAGAGATCTGCCGACCAATCGCCGTAGGTAACCGTAACTTTGCAGGTCACGAGCCCATCGTCGACGCCAATCGCCATGGCAAAACTCGGCTCGGGCGCCACGGCATCGAGCGCAGCGGGAGCGGTCAGGTCAGTGTAGTCGCGCAAGATAGGCAGCGCCATGCGGCAGAACTCGCCCACCTGGTCGGCGGCGATATGGACCGGTGTGCGGCAGGGCAACAAGTGCGAAAGGAACGGCGCCGCATGTTGGGCAAACGCCGTTTCGGTACGGCGCGCGCGGCGCGTATCAACCAGATAGGCTGCGTCACCAGCGACAAAGCAGTACACATCGGCCGGCAGGCGCAAGTCGTAGCTACCTCCCGCCGCCGGTGCAATCTTGGCGGCAAGGAGCGGCGGGCGCTTAGCCGGGACTTCGCCCTCCCCCTGCAACGAAGGCACGACTGCCACCTCGTAGGAGCGATGCGTCGTCGTCCCCCGCGACCAAGCAGGCTCAAAGGACAAGGTCCTGCCACGCAGCAGGTCCAGCACGGACACGACGGAATACTCGGATACCGGCAACTGACGCTCGGCGACAAAACCGCTGCGGGCAAAGTCATACGATGCCGAGCGCGAGCTCGTAATATCGCCTAGGTAGGCGACCGTCATTGCGATAAAGTCGAGCAGCTTTGTCGACACGTCATCGAAAGCCTCGGGCACATGAACAAACGTAAGCTTCTTGCCATAGGAGAACGTACCGCCGCGCACATAGGCATCGGCCATGCCGTCGATATCCTTAACCACGTAGGACACCGAACCGCAGCGAATGCGAAACTCGAGTGCCCAGTTAAAGCGATCGGCAAACAGCGGATTGTAGTACGGCACCAGTGAGGGCTCCAGCACCGCCTTGGGCGCATCGGGGTCAATGGTGCTGGCGAGCTTGCGACGCATGGCCACGAGCTCGTCCATGCGCGCGTCCGAAAGATCGGAAAGCGCCGCCACAAGGCTCGGGCTCGTGGGGACGGGCGCCGGGAAGGGAAAGTTGGGGTTGACCGCAGATGCGGTGGGCGCGGGGCGCGTGGGCTGCTTGGACTGTGCGGGCGGTACCGTAAACGTGCGGACCGGCGTACGCAAGCCCTCGACGGGCTCGGCGCCACTGGCATCCAGATACGCCAGCGCCGTGGCGATAACGTGCTTGCACATGCCGGAATAGCGGAAGGCGGCGGGACAATCGCAGTCGTAGTCGATAACCTCGTGCTCGTCCATATCGAGCGCCACGCGCGTCTTGTACAGGTCGCCGCGCGAGCCACGCACCGTGCCCTCGATGTTCACGTTTTTGGAGAAGCGCGAGCCGGAGTCCTCAAACGACAGCACGGCACCGTTGAGCATGAGCGAGCGCCCCTTCATAAAGGTGCTGCTAAGCGCCGCCTCCTTACGAAGCGCCTGCACAAACGTCCCCTGCGCCATCACTTCCTCCAATCTCGCATGCCAAATAATTTTTTCTGGGACGGGGATGAAAAAATCATTCCCGTCCCAGAAAGACTGGTCTTCCGCCACACGTCACCCAAAATGATTTTTTAATCCCCGTCCCAGAAAAATCATTTTAGATCACCGTCACGCGGCCTTGGTTACCCACGATGGCCTTGGCCTCTGCCAGCAGCGGAATCGAGCGTGCGTTGACCTTGGCCGGCACCTCGGCACGCAGTACGTGCCCGTCCACCTGCTCGATAAAGATCTCCACGCGGTCGCCGCCCGGGTTGGCGGTAAGCACCGTGGCAAGACGCGCCATATTGCCCTGGCTAAAGCGGCTGTTGGGCACCATGACCTCAAACACTTTGGGCTTGTTGCTCTCCTCGTTAAGCTCCAGCGGCACAATCTCCTGCGCGATAATCTGGTCGCCGCGGTCCGAGCGCTCGAGCTTGCCCTTAATGCGCACAAACGCATCGGACAGCTGCGCACCGGTTTCGGGATCGACCTCGCCGTACAGGTACCCCTCGGCCTCTTTATAGGTCTTGGGGAACACGACGACGGTGGCCTCGCCTTCCATGTCCTCGAGCTGCACGATACCCATGGGGTCGCCGTTTTTGGTCACGCGCTTGGACACGCTCGAGACCATACCGGCCCACCACAGCGCCTTGCCCTCGGGAATCTCCTGGTTGATGGTACCGCCCGTGGGGTTTTGCACCTCATAGCCGGTGTCGATCTGCGAGAACGAGAAGTCGCGCGCTTTGCTAAGTGCATACTCAAACGGGCGCAGCGGGTGGTCCGAGACATAGATGCCCAGAACCTCCTTCTCCTGGCTCAGCTTAAGGTGGCGGTCCCACTCCTGGCCGTCCGGATCGGGTACGCTCACCTCAAAGCCCGAGCCCTCAACGTCGCCAAACATGTCGAAGAACGACGTCTGGCCACTCGCGCGATCTTTCTGGCGCTTTACCGCGGCATCGATGATGTTCTCGGGGTTGTTCTTGTCCACAAAGTGCATCATCTGGCGACGCGGATACCCCGTGGAGTCAAAGGCGCCTGCCTTGATGAGCGATTCGATCACGCGACGGTTGGCCTGGCTGGAGTCCACGCGCTCGACAAAGTCGTGCAGCGTCTTAAACGGGCCGCCCGCCTCGCGCTCGGCGATAATCGCCTGCGCCACGCCAGTGCCCACGCCGCGGATGCCGGCCAGACCAAAGCGCACGCCCTCCTTGGTAGCCGTGAACTCGGTACCCGACTCGTTGACATCTGGCGACAGCACGGGGATGCCGTCGTGACGGCACGCCGAGACGTAGTGAACGATCTTGTCGGTCTTGCCCGTATAGGACGTCAGAACGGCCGCCATGTACTCGTGCGGATAGTGCGCCTTGAGCCACGCCGTCTGCATAACCAGGATGGCGTAGCCGGCGGAGTGCGACTTGTTAAAGGCGTAGGACGCGAACTCGAGAACATCGTCCCAAATCTTCTGGGCGACCTCGCGCGTGTAGTTGTTCTTGATAGCGCCGTTCATCCAGTGGTCGTAGGTGGTCTCGTCCGAGCCATCCTCCCAGTGCAGCACCGTCGACGTGAGCAGCTTGATCTTTTTCTTAGCCACGGGCTTACGGATACGCGAGTCCGATTCGCCCTTGGAGAAGCCGCACATCTCGACGGAGATGAGCATAACCTGCTCCTGGTAGACCATGGTGCCGTAGGTTTCGCCCAGGATGTCGTCCAGACGGTCATCGTAGGAGACGGCCGGCTCTTTGCCGTTCATACGGTTGATGTAAGACGAAACCATGCCGGCGCCCAGCGGGCCCGGGCGGTATAGAGCGATCAATGCCACGACGTGCTTGTACTCGGTGGGCTTCATGTTCTTGATCGTGGCCGTCATGCCGGCGGACTCGACCTGGAAGACGCCGGCGGTGTGACCGGAGCCCATGAGCTTAAAGATCTCGGGATCGTCAAAGGGAATCTCTTCCTCTTTGATGTCGATGCCGAAGTTCTTTTTGATGTTTGCCTTGGCCTTAGAGATAACCGTCAGCGTGCGCAGGCCCAGGAAGTCCATCTTGAGCAGGCCCATGTCGGCAACGGTATGGCCCTCGTACTGGGTAATCTCGACGCCGCCCTTGGTGTCGAGCTTGGTGGGCACGTGCTCGTTGACGGGGTCGCGGCAGATCAGAACGGCACACGCGTGCACGCCCTCGCCACGGGTGAGGCCCTCGATCGAGAGCGCCGTGTCGATGATGCGGCGGGCGTCGTCGTCCTTTTTATAGGCCTCGGCAAAGTCGGGGTTAAACAGATCCTCTTTGCCGGGTTGCTTTTCGAGCACCTGCTTGAGCTTGACCTTGGGGTCGCTCGAGACCATCTTGGACAGGCGCTGGCCCATGTAGACCGGGTAGTCCAGAACGCGCGCGGCGTCGTTGATGGCCTGCTTGGCCTTGATGGTCGAGTAGGTGATGACGTGGGTGACCTTCTCGGGGCCGTAGAGCTGGCGAACGTGCTCCACGACCTCGAGGCGCCGCTCATCGTCGAAGTCCATATCGATATCGGGCATCTCGGTACGCTGCGGGGACAGGAACCTCTCGAACATCAGGCCGTTCTCGAGCGGATCGAACGCGGTGATGTTCATGGCGTAGGCGACGATAGCGCCGGCGGCCGAACCACGGCCGGGGCCGACGCCGATACCGTTGTCCTTGGCCCATTGCACGTACTCGGCGACGATCAAGAAGTAGGCGGCAAAGCCCTTGTCGCAAATGACCTTGTATTCGTACTCAAAGCGCTCTTTGATGTTGACGCCACCGATCTCGCGCGTGGCCCAGTCGTCACCGTAGTGTTGGCGCAGGCCCTTCTCGCACTCGCGGCGGAACTGGCTCTCGTGCGTCTCGCCGGGATCGAGCAGCGGGAAGCGCGGCAGGATGATGGAGTCCCAGTCGAGCTCGACGTAGCACTTGTCGGCGATCTCGAGCGTGTTGTCGCAGGCCTCGGGGCAATACGGGAACATCGCCCGCATCTCTTCCTCGGTCTTCATGTAGAACTCCGAACCGGTCATGCGCATGCGGTTGGGGTCATCGACCTTGGCGTTCATGCCGATGCACATGATGACGTCCTGCACGGGCGCGTCCTCGCGGCGCAGGTAGTGGAAGTCGTTGGTGGCGATGACCTTGACGCCCACCTGCTTGGCGATGTCAATGAGCGTGCGGTCCATCTGCTCGTCGGTCAGGCCGTTGTCGGTGGTGATGCCGTGTTCCTGGATCTCGATATAAAAGTCGCCGGGATCGAAGGTGTCGCGGAAGGTCTCGGCCCACTTGATGGCGCCCTCCATGTCACCGCGGTCGATGTACTTGGGAATGATGCCCGCGATGCAGGCGCTCGTGCAGATCATGCCCTTGGCGTGGCGGCGCAGGTTGTCGAGCGTCACGCGGGGCTTGTAGTAAAAGCCCTGTACGGCGGCCTCAGAGACCGTCTGCATCAGGTTGACGTAGCCCTCCTGGTCCTTGGCCAGAAGGATCATGTGGTAGAGCTCGGGCTTGTGGTCGCGGGCTAGGGTCTCGTCCGGCGTAAAGTAGACCTCGCAGCCAAAGATGGGTTTGATGACCAGGGGCGGCTTGAGCTCGTCGATGTTGCCCTTCTCGTCCCACATGGCCATGTCCTTCACATACTGGGCATGCTCGCGCGGGTTTTCCTCGGGATCGGGCTCCACCAGCTCGTCGCGGCGGTCCTTTTCCAAGAAGGCCTTGTCGTGGCTCCACGTCTTGTACTCGGGCGTGTTGTGGTTGACGGCGTCGCAGGCCAGCGCCAGGTCGGGCACGCCGTACATGTAGCCGTGGTCGGTAATGGCCACGGCGGGCATGCCCAGCTCAACGGCACGGTTGACCATATCCTGGATACGGGTTGCGCCGTCGAGCATGGAGAAAACAGTGTGATTGTGCAGATGGACGAATGCCATGTGATGAGCTCCGATGCGGGTTCGTGTTCTGACTGAACGATTTTACCCCACGGCACGGACAGCACCCGAACCTAGCCAAACCCACACGGCTCCTCTTGCAGTTGCGGTGGAATAGTTCCCGCTTAGGCCACCTGGGCCGCGATACAGGAACTATTCCACCGCAAGTTATCTGAGGGCTAGAGATTGTAGGTGACTACTTGAGGTTCAGCGGGTTCGACGAAGATGGTTGGATCCGGCTGCTCCACGCGGACGAACTTGACCGTCACGGCCTCAAAGCCCGCCTTGTGCAGAACATCCGAATAGACGCGCGCCTGCAGAGCGTGTTTCTCGAGCAGCTGGTCGGGTGTCTCATCCGGCGTGCCACCCGTCTTGTAGTCGATGACCAGCGCGCATGACGAATCCGCCGGGTTCGTCGCCAAAGCGTCGATGGCGCCCTCGGCATAGGCACCGTAGCGAGCGATGTCCTCGTCCTCGCAGCCCAGCGAAAAGAACGGCACCTCGGCGCGAACGCACGGCCACGCGAGCAGGTCGGCACGAACAGCCGACTTGAGCCAGCGGTCCAGGGCAACGTCGAAGCGCTCGCGCTGCTCCGGCGTCAGGCGCCACTGGCGCGCCAGCGCATCGGCACGCGCGGCGGGCAGCGCATCGGCACACATCTCGATGAGCCACTGGCAGGCAGCGTGGAAGGCCGAGCCCAGCGCCATGGGGTTGCCGGTAGGCTCAACGGCGGCCACGTCCGCATCCGTCATCTCGGAACCATCCGACTCCGCATCCTCGCCAGCCTCGTCCATGGGCACGCGTGCCTCAGCGGCACGGTCCTCAGACTCGGCATGCAGCGCCGCGGCAATCGACGAATAGCTGTACGAATCGCGCACCGGATACGGGCAGATGCCCATGCGCACGCCCACCGCCTGGGGATACACGAGCTCAAACGCATCGGGCTCGGGGTCGGCAGGACCAGGAACGGCGGCACGGGCATCTGCACCGGCACCCTCCGGCTCC
Source organism: Collinsella sp. (assembly GCA_036298675.1). GTDB lineage: Bacteria > Actinomycetota > Coriobacteriia > Coriobacteriales > Coriobacteriaceae > Collinsella. Next base: position 61,932 of record JAXJIO010000004.1, read on the forward strand.
GCATCGCCGCGGACAAGCCTGCCCTCGGCATCCAGCGAAGCGTTGGCCTCAAACGCCTGCTCGCCAAAGGTAAAGTCCGCGAGCGAAATGAGCTCGTAGTCGCCCGGCTGGGAGTTGTCGAACACCAGGCGGTCGGCATCGAGCTGCGGCATGTCCAGAGCGTCGGTCGGCAAAATACGGCGCAGCACGTCGTAGGTCAAATCGGTCTCGACGTCGAAGGTCGGCGCCGTCACCTTGCCACGGCTCACGCCAGCATCCATCGCCAAGATCACCAGCTCGCGGGCACGCGTCATGGCCACATAGAGCAGGCGGGCCCGCTCCTCGAGCGAAAGCTGCAGGTCGTCGTTGCGCAGACGAACGAATGCCTCGGCGGGAGAACCCGTCGCACAGACGTCCTCCATGAGCTCCGGCGGCAACCATAGCGACGTGCCCTTGCCCTTAAACGCATGCTCAAACTGCTTTTTGACGTCATCGCCCTTTACGAACGTGCCGTCCGCGAGTTTAACGCCGTCGAAGCGCGCCGGCAGCGCCACGACCTGCGCTCCGCCCTCGACACGACCCATCTGAGCCGCACCGGACGATTTGCGCACGCCAAAGCACTCCGCAACCGCCACGACCGGATATTCCAGGCCCTTGGAGGCGTGCACCGTCATGATGCGCACCGCGCCGTCGCCCTCCTCGTTGAGGGCACCCGGGGCTTCCTTGCCCGCCAAGAAGCGGTCGAAGGCCAGCGCGATGGAACGCGGCGAATTGCCGAGCTCGGCCTCAGCCTCGGCCACGGCATCGAGCGCCTTGAGCACGTTGGCGGCAATGGCCTTGCCCTCGGGACCACGCTGTGCCAGACGCACAAACCAGCCGGAGGCGTTGACCACGTCGCGCGCGATCGCCGCGAACGAATCGCGGCCCACGCGACGAAGCGCATACCGCAGCACCTCGCGGGCGCGCGTCACGAGCGGCAGGTCTTGCAAACCCGGCACGTCGAAATCGCTCATGATGCCCGCATCGATGTTGCGGCGCGAGGTCTCCCCCGTCTCGCTATCGAGCTTGGTCGCCAGCGCCAGGAGCTCCTGGGCGCCGAGTGCAAACATCGGCGAGGCGAGCAGCGGCATAAGGCCCTGCGCCGTATCGGCCGGATTGGCGAGCGCACAAACCAGGGCGCGCACCGTCTGCACCTCGGCAGCCTGCGCAAAGACCGAGCCGCCCGCGATAACGCAGTCGAGCCCCTGGTCGCGGAAGGCCTGCGCGTAGACGTCGGCGTTTGTCATGCGGCCCAGCAGCAGCACCATGCCGCCCTGGGGCTGGCCGGCATCGGCAAGCGCGCGGAATCGCTCCGCGATTGCACGGGCCTTGGCCTGTGTGCGCTCCTGCGTGCTGCCGCCGGCAACAAAGAGCGCCTGGCGACGCGAGGCGTCTGCCACCAGCGTGTCCTTGCGGCCGTCGCTCGCCTCAAGATCCAAAAAGCCCTGCATCAGGCCGCCGTCATCGCCGTCGAAGACGCGTGCCACGTAACGCAGTACCTCGTCATGGCTGCGGAAGTTGCGTATGAGTTTGACGAGCTCGCCGGCGGGGGCGTCGGCAGCAGCGCCAGCGACGGCCGCTGCCTCGGCCGTCCCCGAGGCGCCCACCTTGCGCTCCTGGCGACGGAAGACCTCGACCTCGGCGCCGCGGAAACGGTAGATCGACTGCTGTGCATCGCCTACGGTACACAGCGCGCGCTCCCCCGCACCCGTCAGGTAGCGAATCAAATCGACCTGCATCTGGTCGGTATCCTGGAACTCGTCGATCATGACCATCTTAAAGCGGCTCTCGTATGCCGCTCGGATGGCCGGGTAATCGCGCAGGGCCTCGTAGGCCATGCGCAGCAGGTCGTTGTTGTCGAGGGCAGACTGGGCAGCCTTCAGCGCGCGATACTCGGCCTCCACGGAACGGGCCAGGCCCACCAGTGCATCGAGCGCCGGGCCGCCGCAGGCAAGCACGATATTGATAAACGCATCGGCGGCCTCGGCCTTGAGCAGCTCGACCTGCTCCTTGGGGAATGCCTTGCTCGCCCGCGGCATGGCGCACGACATCATGAGTCGCGCCGCATCGGCCATGGTCTTGCCGCTCGCCTCGAACGCATCGATGGCGTCGAGTGCCACCTGCGCCTTCTCGGTCGCCGCCTTGCTTGCACCCAGCGCCGCACGATAGGCATCGGCAAGCGCCGAGGTGTCGGCTTGACCGCGTGCCACGCACACGTCGTCCATGCCGCCCGGCAGCTGGCTCGAGAGCTCCAGCAGCTCGCGCACCAGGCCCTTGATGGTGGTGCCGGCGCCAAAGGGGCCGCCCTCGCCCGCCATAGGATACCAGGCGTAGAGGGCCTTGAGCGAAGCGGCGAGCTCGGGGGCGGCATCGGGCGCCGTCGCGCGGGCCAGCACATGCTCAACAGCCTGGTCCATAAGCTCGTCGGTATCGGTGAGCACCGTGAACTCGGGATCGATGCCCAGCTCCAACGCGTGTGCGCGCAGGATGCGCGAGCACATGCCGTGAATGGTCGAGATCCACGCATCGTCGACGGTCAGGGCCTCCTCGTCCATGCCCTCGTCGATGAGCGCACGGCGCACGCGGTCACGGATCTCGGCCGCGGCATCTTTGGTAAAGGTAATGGCGAGCACCTGGTCCAGATGCTCGACGAACGGACCGGATTCGGGCGAGAGCGCGTAGACGATGCGGCGCGTGAGGGTAAAGGTCTTGCCCGAGCCGGCGCCCGCCGAGACAAACAGCGGACGGTCGAGCGTTTTGACGATCTGCAGCTGTTGCGGCATCAAAGTCGAAAGATCCATGGTCTACACGTCCCTCCTTACAAACGTTCCTTCGTGGTTATACGAGCAGCGCGCATGCGCGGCCTGAGCCGACGTCGGGTCGACGGCGGCAACGTTGCCTGCCTCGAGCTCGCGCAGGCGCTCGGCGATGCCGGCCTCCACGCGATCGAGCAGGGCGTCGAAGTCCATGCTGCCGCCCTCGCCCGGAAAGCCCTTCTTAAGGCCTGGGATGCGACCGTCGCCGCGCTCTTCCTCGAGCAGCTCGGCGCTCGCGGCACCGCGCAACGCCGGCTTGCCGCCCTTGGTCGAAAAGTAGAGCGCCGCGCGGGTGTCCAAATCCAGCGCCCGGCGCATAGCCTGGGCGTAGATGAGCGTTTGGGTATGTGGCGGCAACCAGCGCGGATCGTCGATGGGCGCCGTGCCCGATTCCTCGTCGCGCACCGTAGGGTCGGCGAGCTTAAACTCCTCAACGCCCGTGCGATGCTTGTAGTCGATCACCACGGCACGATTCTCGGCGTCCACGTCCACGCGGTCGATGCGCCCGCCAAGCGGCCAGCCGGCATACTCGACCTTGAGCTCGTTGAAGGCGAACTCCAGGTAGCGCGGGGCAAAGGGGGCAAGTGCCTCGGACTCGTAGGCTAGCACGCCCTCCAACTGCGGCAAGATCTCGGCAACCTGGCGCTCCTCCACTGCAGAGAGCGGCACCAGCGGACCCTCCGTGCCGCGCTTGCCGGCGTGCTCGGTCAACGTCTCGTCAAAGACCTCGCGCAGCAGCTCCTGAGCGCGCGGCAGATTCTCGGGCGTCACGCGCTCCATGCCCTCCTGGGGCAGGCGGGCATGCAGGTGCTCCAGCACGTCGTGGACAAAGTTGCCCTTCTCCATGTTGCCAAAGCCCGCATCGATGGACTGGGGCTTGACGCGATATGACACGAACCAGCACAGCGGGCACGTCGAGTACGCCTCAATCTGCGAGGCGGACGTCAGACGCGGCACGAGCGGCGCGTTCTCGCCCTCGCCATCGCGGCGACGCAGGACCAGGTACGGCACAGCCGCCTCGCTCAAATGCTGAGGAGCCTCGCACGCGACGCGCTTGCACTCGATGCCCTCGCCGGCCGCTGGATCAAAATCGGCGACAATACCGCCCTCGCCCACGCACGCAACCTTGGCGGCGCCAGTGGCCTCGGCGTGCGCCCGCAGCTCGGTCCACACGGCAGCCGGGTAGCACTCGCGCGCCTGGCGATCGTGCGTCACGCGGGCAAGCGCAACCGGACCGCGCGCGGCCTGCATCGCGCGGCCAAAGCGCACGCGCAGCAGGGCCGCGGGCTCAAGCGTCACACCGCTGCGATCTAACTCCGCCGTCAGCGTGGCCAGCGGGCCCTCCTCATGTGAGAGCGGGTAACTGTCCAGGTCGACGTCGGCAAACAGCACGGCATCGTAGCTGGCGGGGCGCAGGACTGTCGCATCGGCAAGCGACGCAAAGCGCACCTGGGCGCGCGGCGTGCGGTCGACCTCGTAGGTCTCGTAATCGTATGCGGTGCTGCGCTTGTCCACCTTGGTGCGAACGTCGTCGAGCACGGGCACGGTCGCGGCCTGCGACACGTCGAGCGCACGAGCATCGTTCATAAGGATGTCGATGGCATGTCGCAGCAGGGCGGTCTCCGCCTGGCGACGAGCCTGACCGTCAAGGCCCCCAAGGGCGCGATCGGGCAACGCCTCGGCGACGGCGAGCATGGCCTTGAGCGCCGTCACGGGTTTGTCGCGCCACAGCGCTTGGAACACGTCCGAGACCACGCACGGCACGTTCTTAAACCAGTTCTCATCGCTCGCCGCCTTGCGCGTGCCCCTGACCTGGCCCTGCACGCTCTGCAGCAGGCTCTTGACGGCCGTGGTGGTCTTGCCGCGCGACAGGCGCATGTTCTTGTCGAAGGTGCGCGCGCTGGCGGCATCGGCACCTGAAAGCGGACTGTAAATCCAGTCGGTAAGCTCCGGCGCGGGCCACCACTCGGTCTTGGAGGCGGTGCCCTCGTCGGCGGCCTTCATGCGCTCGATCAGATTGGCGAGCGCCGTGAACTGCCCGCCCGCGATGGATTGGGAAAACGCCGTGAACTCGGTTGTCTCGGCCGCAATATGACGTGCCGCCAAACGGGCAGCGAGTTCACCAAACAGCTGGGGCGCCCGGGCAGACACCACGAGCACACGCACGGGGTCCGCGGACGCCGTGACACCGCCGTCGACCGCGGCGTCCTCACACGTTTTTACCAGCTCATCGATTGCATCCACATAGGCGTGGGCGCGGGCGTGAGGGCCGGCAACCTCTACAAAGGTAGGCTGAGCGGCGGACTTGGAGGCAGTCTGGGGCGCAGCGGCGTCCTCCCCCAGCGACGCGACCTCAAACAACACAGCGCGGGCATCAAAGGCGGCAGCAAGTTCCTCGCGCATTGCCGCCTGCTCGCGGGCGAGCAGCACAACGACCTCTCCCCCATTGTTCGCCACGGCCGACAGCAGCTCGAGCAGGCCGTGCGTAAACGACGTGACGCCGCGCACACATACCGCGCGGGCGCACGCCGGAAGGTTGTCGGTCAGCACCTCGGCCATAAGGTCAGCCGCCTCGCAGGGCTCGACCATGCCTCGACGGTCCAAGCCGCTCGCATAGGCACTCAACAGCTCGAACACGCGAGCCTCGGCGTCGCTCTTGGGATCGGGCCGGCAAACGTCGCCGCGGCAGCGCTCGGCACCCGTTCCCGCTACGCCCGGCAGCACATCGCGGGCCATGCGCGCGAGCATGCGCACCGTGCCCTGACTGCGCGAAAGCGGCTGCAGGTCGGCATCGTCGCGACGGGCGATCATGTCCGAGAACAGCATCTGGCGTTGCATGTTGTCGACAAAGCTGCGGCCATCGCCCATAAACTCCCACAGCGAACGAAGCCACGACGCGGGGGTTTTGTAGTCAACGCCCAGCGAGGCGCCAGCAACCGCAGCATCGTGACGGCACACGTCGAGCTCGGCAAACGAGGGCGCCAGCAAAACGGCACGCCCGTGGCGGGCAACCAGGTCGGCGAGCAACGCCGCCTCGGCATCGCTCAAGTCCGTACCGGTATTGGTGGTATAGATTCGAACAGGCATGGTCCTCCACTCAAACCGTTCGCAATAATCAATGCATCTATCCTACCCGCCCGCACGGACAACCTGGCCCCAATGCACCAGATCCCCTCGATGATCCGTTTTCCTCCGTCCCCAAAGGATCAATTATCGACACACAAAAACCGCCCCCGAAGGGGCGGCTCCAGTTGATTCGTTTGTTGCCGCTGGCCTACTCGCCATCCTCCAGTTTGATGAGGATCTTGCGATAGCCACCGTACTCGCCGTTGAGCGCCTTGGACACGCGGCTCACCGTGGTGGACGAAGCGCCGGTGCGGGCCTGAACCTCAACATAGGGCTCGCCCTCATCCAGATAGCGCGCGACCTGCAGGCGCTGAGAAAGATCGCAAATCTCGCGCGGCGTGCAGATATCGGTTAAAAACGCCTGGATATCGTTCTCGTCATCCAAAAGGCTAAATGCGTGGACCAGCTGCTTGACATCAGGCTTGTCAAACATGTTCTCGATATTCATCGATCACCGCCAAACCCGCCAAAAGGCATCGAAGTTGATACTGACATCGGGCATCGTTCGCCCGTAAATATGCAATAAAACTATGCATGGGCCATTTGCCCGTAGCAGTGTAGCGCACCACCAAACTAAAGTGACAAGACTCTCTGTCAGCGGCACGTTTTTCAGGACGAACGCCGTTTAGAAACCGAATGCGCACGTAAGCTCCACGAATATTTGAGACAATGGGCGCCCAAACACCGCGGCGCGCCCGCGCAACCATCCAAATCGCCGCCGCAAGCCGCTTCACGCGACGCCAGCAACCCCGGCGCAAGAAAGGATTCACGCCATGCGCTTTATGCTTAACTGGCTCTTCACCTCGATCGCCATCGCGATCGCCACGTTCCTCGTCCCCGGCATCCAACCTTTCGGCTTTGCCGAGGCCTGGGTCTGCTTTGCCTTTGTGGGACTGTTCCTCAACATCGTCGATTCGTTCGTCAAACCGTTCCTCACGGTCATCTCGCTGCCGCTCACGATCATTACGCTCGGCATTTTCCAGCTCGTGCTCAACAGCTTTATGCTGGAGCTCGCCAGCTACCTGTCGGTCAACCTGTTGGGCGTCGGCATCTCCATCGCCGGCTTTGGCTCGGCCTTTATGGGCAGCATCCTAGTGTCCATCATGCGCAGTATCCTCGATAGTATTGCCGAAGAGTAGAACGCCCCCGGCACACAAACTCATCGGACCAAATCAAAGGCCGCCCATCGCAAAAATGGGCGGCCTTCTTATTTGCCAAGTCTCAGAGGGCAAGAAAATCTACCATTTACGCCCCGTCCCCAAATGGCAGGTGGGCTAGATGACGTAGTCGTAGCCTTCGTTGGGAGCGACAAGTTGATCGAGCGTCACACCGTTGAGGTAGTCGTTGATAAGCTTGTCCAGGTTCTTCCACACGTCGAGCGTGGGGCACTCATCAGATCGCGAGCAACCCTTGCAGTCGCCATCCAGGCAGGCGACCGGCGCTAGGCTACCCTCGGTCAGGCGCAGGATCTCGCCCACCGTGTACTGCTCGGGCGGGCGCGTGAGCACATAGCCGCCGCCCTTGCCACGCATGCCCGAAAGCATGTTGGCGCGCACGAGCGTAGCCAAGATGTTCTCGAGATATTTCTCGGAAATCCCCTGTCGCGCCGCAATCTCTTTGAGCGGGATGCGACCGGCCGCCTGGTGCTCGGCCAGATCGACCATAACGCGCAGGGCGTACCTGCCCTTAGTAGAAACCAACATATATAGTGCTGCCTTTCGGTCTTTTAGTCCGTTGAAATTCTAGCCGAAAAAATGGGTTTGGAAATACCCGTTCCGGTCAAGATGGTTAATCGACTCGTAATAATCTTCTATTTCCTATTGCATTACTAGGCTTTAGTGTCTACTATGCTTGCCAACAGCCAAACGAACAACCTATAAGGTTTATGGGTTTCGCTGCTAAACACGCCGTAAAACCACACGGCAACCAGCAACTTGAACACTTTGGAGGTTCACCATGAGCAAGGTTTACACGTCCATCGATCAGCTTATCGGCCACACCCCGCTTCTGGAGCTCACTCACTTTGAGGCCGACGAGGACCTCAAGGCTCGCGTGCTCGTCAAACTGGAATACTTCAACCCCGCCGGATCCGTTAAAGATCGCGTCGCCAAGAACATGATTGACGAGGCCGAGAAGGCTGGCAAGCTCGTGCGCGGCGGCGACTACACCATCATCGAGCCCACGAGCGGCAACACCGGCGTCGGCATCGCCTCGGTAGCGGCCGCCCGCGGCTACAAGGTGATCATCACCATGCCCGAGACCATGTCCGTCGAGCGCCGCAAGCTGATGCAGGCATACGGTGCGCAGCTCGTGCTCACCGACGGCTCCAAGGGCATGAAGGGCGCTATCGCCAAGGCCGAGGAGCTACAGAAGGAGACTCCCAACAGCATCATCGCCGGCCAGTTTGTGAACCCCGCCAACCCCGCCATTCACAAGGCCACGACCGGCCCCGAGATCTGGGACGACACCGACGGCCAGGTCGACATCTTCGTCGCCGGAGTTGGCACCGGTGGCACCGTGACCGGCGTGGGCGAGTTCCTCAAGGAGCAGAACCCCGAGATTAAGGTCGTCGCCGTCGAGCCCGCCACCTCCCCGGTGCTCTCCAAGGGCCAGGCCGGCCCGCACAAAATCCAGGGCATCGGCGCCGGCTTTGTGCCCGACGTCCTCGACACCCAGGTCTACGACGAGATCATCCCCGTCGAGAACGACGACGCCTTTGCGACCGGCCGCGCCGTGGGCCACAAGGAGGGCGTGCTCGTGGGCATTTCGTCCGGTGCCGCCGTGTGGGCCGCGCTGCAGCTGGCCAAGCGCCCCGAGAACGAGGGCAAGACCATCGTGGCGCTGCTTGCCGACACCGGCGAGCGCTACCTGTCCACGGCACTGTTCCAGGACTAAGGGCCCGTCACTTGTCGATAGGCCCAAGGCACGCCGGTCTCCCCTCTCTTCTGGCTGCCCGAGCCCATCTCGTTAGGGTATCCCACGAGACGTCCGAACTTGCTACAATGTCTGCGGCGCGGAACCAGCCTCCCGCGCCGCTTTTCTTTTTTGGCCACATGCCACCAAGGAGAACCTCCCCATGCACAACAAGCGCGTGCTCGTCGCCATGAGCGGCGGCGTCGATTCCAGCGTGACCGCGTACCTGCTCAAAAGCCAGGGCTACGAATGCGTCGGCGCCACCATGCGCCTCACCTGCCCCGCGCCCGACCCCGCCACGAGCATGAGCAAAGTCGACCGCGACATCGCCGACGCGAAGGCCGTCGCCGAGCGCCTGGGGATACCCCACCATGTGCTCGACCTGCAGCAGACGTTCGACCACAGCGTTATCGAGCGCTTTGTGAACGCCTACCAGGAGGGGCTGACGCCCAATCCGTGCATTATCTGCAACCGCCACATTAAGTTTGGCGCGCTGCTCGATGCGGCGCTGGACATGGGCTGCGACTGCATCGCCACGGGCCACTATGCCAAAACGAGCCAGACGCCCGACGGCACCTGGCAGCTACATCGCGGCGAAGATTCCAAAAAGGACCAAAGCTACTTTTTGTATTCGCTTACGCAGGAGCGCCTGGCGCACACGATCTTTCCGCTGGCAGGCCTAGACAAAGAGCGCGACGTGCGCCGCATAGCCGCCGAGCAGGGCTTTACCAACGCCAAGAAGGCCGAAAGCGAGGACATCTGCTTTATTCCAGACGGTGACTACGCGGGCTATATCGAGCGCCGCTGCGGACATCCCGCTGCACCGGGCGACATTGTGTGGCGCGACGGCAGCGTGGTCGGGCGCCACAATGGCGCGCTGCGCTACACCATCGGCCAGCGCAAAGGCCTGGGCGTCGCGATGGCGCATCCCGTGTATGTGGCGGGCGTCGACGCCGCCAACAACACCGTGCATCTGGGCGAAGCCGAGGACCTGGCCGCCGCGGCGCTAACTGCCGATGAGTGGATCTGGAGCGCGCCGGCAGAGCGCATGGAGGCCGAGCTGGATGCCGGCGGCATTCGCGTAGGTGCCAAGTACCGATACCGTCAGAAAGACCAGGCAGCGACCCTTACGCGTGACGAAAACGGGCAAATGCTGCTAACTTTTGACGAGCCGCAGCGCGCCATCGCCCCCGGACAGGCAGTCGTTATCTACCGCGGCGACGTCGTCCTGGGCGGCGGCACGGTGACCGGCGCACTTAAGTAGCCGCAGGTTTATCGCTGCACGTGTCGAAGCACCTCAACAGCGGCACTAACCTCGATTACGCGACGCTCGAGGCCGCGGCAAATGGCCTCGAGTCGACCCTCCGCCGTCGCCCATTCGCTCTGCGAAAGAATCTCGATCGCCTCATCAACAAATCCGTTGAGCCGCGATGGATCGAACCAATCGACCGAGTCCGCAAGCGCCAGCTGGACGGAAGGGTCGGGCCCAAACGGCTTAGCGGAAAACCCAAACTCCCCAGCTGCGAGCACGGCAGTTGATACGTTGTACCACAGGCAGTTGCCGCTATCGAACAGCGGGGCAGGCCTTATCTCCAGGGTGTCGACATTGCGGATGATGCCGAAGTTCCGCCAATGGCGGTCGCTGTTGGCCAAAAGGGCATCGCAGACAATCATCTGCGACATAGACCTTCTCACGGCAGCCTCGTCTGCTCCATGCTTACCAAGGAAGCGGCAGTACCGGTCGTACGTCGAGTTTCCCCGCTGGCTACCAAGTGCGCCCTTAACGGAAACAGCCGGAACGTATTCCTCACGGCCGTCAAGAAAGTCGTCGCACAGGCACACAGGGCCATCGAACATCCGCTCAACCGTATAAGGAACAAACTCGCCCTCCGACAGCAAGCGACGATGCAGAGCCGTTGCAACCGCCTCGTTAAAGGGCCGTTGGTCATCCATGCCGCACCCCTTGACCAGAACGCGAACACCGTTGCGAATCATCCACGATTTAGGAAGCTCGCCCTCGGATGTGTTGTCGGGATTTTTAAGACCGATGCCTTCCAGCCAACCCGAGCGCTCTTCGGGCGCCGATCGCTCAAAATCATTCTCGAAGTAATTGAGGTTTCGCCATTCGAGCCCGTCGCATTCTGCCGGCCGCAGCCAATAACAATCCGAAAGTGATAGACCCAGGCACTGAACCGGCACCTCAACGCCGTTAGCAATCCCCAGCTCGCGGTAGCGCGAAATAAGCCCAGGGCGAACATCGGGCACCGACCGATGGCTCCACCACACGTTGAGCTCCCGTTTATTCACCGTAGGAGAAGAGCTCGAGCACGTGCCAAACGGCATCCTCTGCGCATCGAGTACCTCGGCGATTTCGAAGGGAAACTCACGCGTCGGATCAAATGAGACACGCGCAACCTCGTAATCGGCGGACATCAGCGTAAACTTGCGCCCCACATCGGCCGCAGGACGACGTCCACGTTTGCGGACCTTTTGATAAGCGACAGCGGAATTGTACTCGACCATCTTCCGTCCGCCCACAATATCGCACGCGAGCGTTCCCGATGCGGCAAGTTGAGATATGCGGGCTTTCGTAACGCCCAGCAGGCGGGCAGCATCACCCATAGACAAGTACTCAGACGTATCCATACACCGCATCACCTCGTTAAGTAATTTAAACGTTTAGTTAATAGATTACATGCATCATAATACTAAACAACCCAAAGCGAAAAAAGGCCCGAGAAATCGGGCCTTAGCGATTGGTCAGCCGAGTCGCAAGCTACTCCCCTAGCGCTGAACGTAGGCGCGAACCAGCTCGTAGGTATTGCGCACGCCGTCGATGTGGCTGCGCTCGTAGTTGTGGCTCGCGTACACGCCGGGGCCGATCAGACCATGGCGAATGTCGTAGCCGGCCGAGAGCGTGGCCTCGACGTCGGAGCCATAGTGCGGGTACACATCGATGGCGTAATCGAGCTCCAGCTCGCGCGCGATGTTGGACAGCGTGGTTACCAGGTCGTAGTTGTACGGACCGCCCGAATCCTTGGCGCAAATCGAAACCATGCGCTCGGTGCAGCCCAGGTCGTCGCCCACGCAGCCCATGTCCACGCTGATCATCTCGCGCGTGTCGGCCGGCACAAAGGCACCGCCGTGGCCGACCTCCTCGTACACCGTAAAGAGCAACGAAACCTTGCGCGAAAGCGTCACCTCGCCTTCGGCGACGGCGCGGGCCAAACCCAGCAGAATCGACGCGGACAGCTTGTCGTCAAGGAAGCGACTCTTGATGTAGCCGCTCTCCGTCACCGTGGTGCGCGGATCCATAGCGATGATGTCGCCGGTCTGAATACCCAGCTCGAGCACATCGTCCTTGCTGTCAACGTTCTCGTCGAGCAGGATTTCCATGTTCTTCTCGATGGTCTTGACCGGCTCATCGGCCACATGCGCCGAAGGCTCGGTATTGAGGACCACGCCCGTGTAGACATTGCCGTCGCGCGTATAAACGGTGCAGTTCTCGCCATCGGCCGTAGACCACTGATGCCCGCCGAGGGTCGTGGGGCGCAGGCGACCATTGTCCTTAATGGAACGCACCATGGCGCCCAGGGTATCGACATGGCTCGCCAACACGAGCGGCTCACCCTCACCACCAAGCTCAACGAGTACATTGCCCTTATTGGAGCGCTCGGGCCCAAAGCCCATATCGCGCAACGCCTCCATCAGATAATCAGTCGCCGCACGGGTATAGCCTGTAGGCGAAGCAATAGAAGTCAGCGTCTTAAGCTGTCCCGCGATATAGGAGAGCGTCTCCTCTAGAGAAGCATCGATTACAGAAGCCATGTGCGTCCTTCCAAGCAAAACTAAGACCGAGTCCCGATTTTAACCGTTCTGCACGCGCAAGGCTCTGGGAGCCGAGCCACCTCCAGACGTCCTCGCGCCGATTTTGCGCACGCGCACGGCTTACAATCCCAATCTTGCATAAATCCTATCGGTATCTGCATAGAAATGAGGGATCTTTTTGCTTCGTCTCAGGGTACCCCACCTTGGGCCGTGCAAAAAACGGAGTATTCAGCACCGTGGGCCCCAACGACCCCATCGCGAACGACAAAACGACGCGGTTACAGCAGTGTTGCAGGTCGTCGCAAAACAGAAACTCAGTAACAACCCCCTCCACTCATCGATAGCCCGCCCACAATGGCTGTCGATGGGCGCCTGCGGGCCGCTACGGGCCATTCAAAACGTTATGCATTTTTAAGAGCTTGCTGAATACTCCCAAAAATGCACGCTGGGAAGTGCACCACCTATCCGCAGCGGGCAGCATGCCTTGGTTTTGCCCATCTCGGGGCATCGACGAGGCACAAAAAGCCCCGCCGCGCGTAGCGCGGCGGGGCCAGCGGCAAGTCAAAAGACCATACGCCTACAGGCGAAAGAACACCAAACTAGGCTAGGCAGCCGGGCAGATCTTCTTGAAGAGCTCGATGACGTCGTCGAGCGTCGCCTCGCGCGGGTTACCCGGGAAGCAGGCGTCGGCCATGGCGTCCTTAGCCAGGACCTCGATCTCGTCAGCCTTCATGGCCTCGCAGACGTGCGGGATGTTCACGTCGGCGGAAAGCTGCTTGACGGCGGCGATGGCGGCATCGGCGGCCTCGTCGGTGCTCATGCCCGTGGTGTCAACGCCCATGGCGACGGCGACCTTGGCCAGGCGCTCGGCGCAAACCGGCTTGTTGAACTCCATGGCAATCGGCAGCAGCATGGCGCAGGCGACGCCGTGCGGGGTGTCGTAGTGAGCGGACAGGGTGTGAGCCATGGCGTGGTCGATGCCCAGGCCAACGTTGGAGAAGCCCATGCCGGCGACATACTGGCCAAGAGCCATGCCCTCGCGGCCGGAGCCGGGCTGACCGGACTTGGCCTCGGCGACGGAGTCGCGCAGGTTCTCGCTGATCAGCTTAATGGCCTCAAAGTGGAACATGTCGGAAAGCTCCCAGGCGCCCTTGGTGGTGTAGCCCTCGATGGCGTGGGTCAGTGCGTCCATGCCAGTGGAAGCGGTCAGGCCGGCGGGCATGGAAGCCATCATGTCGGGATCGACGACAGCGACCTCGGGGGCATCGTTGGTGTCGACGCACACGAACTTGCGGACCTTCTCGGGGTCGGTGATGACGTAGTTGATGGTCACCTCAGCGGCGGTACCGGCGGTCGTCGGCACGGCGATGGTGAACACGGCGTGGTTCTTAGTGGGAGCAACACCCTCGAGGCTGCGGACATCGGCGAACTCGGGGTTGTTGATGATAATGCCGATGGCCTTAGCGGTGTCCATGGAGGAGCCGCCACCGATGGTCACGATAGCGTCAGCCTCGGCGGCCTTAAAGGCCTCGACGCCGTCCTTGACGTTCTGGATAGTGGGGTTGGGCTTGATCTCGGAGTAGAGGCTCCAAGCGATGCCGGCAGCGTCGAGCTCGTCGGTCACCTTAGCGGTAACGCCGAACTTGACCAGATCGGGGTCGGAGCAGACGAAGATCTTCTTGTAGCCGCGACGCTGGAGCTCGCCGGGGATCTCCTTGATGGCGCCGGAACCATGATAAGAGATGGTATTGAGAACGAAACGATTAGCCATTGATAGCCTCCCATCGTGTGCGAGGCACCCATTACGCCCCGCGCTATAAGTCCCATCCTAACGCTTTTGAAACAAAAAACGCGTGAGAACATCAAAAGTGTTAAAGCGTTTCAACAGAATAACGGAGCCCTATCCTTCCCTCCCGACAGCAGCGAAGGCTAGATTATAGGAGCAATCGCCCAAAGAATACGACCGACTCAGTCTATAAATTGTTTCTGTTTTAGCAATATATGTTTGACAATACGTTTATAACAAGATACTTTGTAGTGAATAACATGCATGCAGCAAATAACGTCATTCATTTTGTTAGAAATTGCCCATGCGGTTATTGCAGCTGCATCTACTGCAACGTACGGCGTAATTCTCCGCACGAGGCAGAAGACGGTTCCAATTCGATCGAGGCGATGACACATGGTGGCTAGTGGTCCTAAATCGAGCAAGGCGGCTACAAACGAATATCGAATCTCAATTGAAGGTAACCCTTATCCGCATACTCTGGCTCTCGTCAACCCAGCGGGAGACAGCCTCAACATCAAAAAACATGGGTTCACGGGTCCACTAGGACAGCTATTGAGTCTTAAATATACCGTTTATGACGATGCAAATGAAAAACTCTTCACTGTCGTCGACGGTGGTTTTAGCAACATGCCCAGGGTTGCGCTCATCATCGAACACGAGGAAGTTGCGGTGTTTGATTATGGTCTAAACAGACTTGAGATGAAGTGCGTAACGAACATACCGAATTACACAATAAAAGGTAACTTCCTATTTGGAGATTACGATATATTCAGCCAACGGGAAGTGAAACTATCTTCAGTTATCGTCCTTCAATGTGATAAACAATCGTGCTTTAGCATACAGGTTTTGGATAAAGCCGAATTAGCCGCCGCAATTGGAATACCTACAGCCATTGCCCTTCTTAGGGCTCGGATTGAAGAGCATCTCGAATAAATCGCAAAAAGCAGTTCGTAGCAACATTCAGGAGCTGGATAGTTTTTTCTGGCTCCTGGAACTGTATTACATAGTCTGCAAATTGTTCGAAACCACGTCCATGATCCGCAGTAATGGTGGTATGTTTTTTCAACTCCTGCGTAAACGCTACTTTCAAAAAGGATATCGAAACACTATCTAAATTGTTGCAAGACTCATCCAGACTAATAATAGAATAGCTGCTCAGAAAGGCTCTACAAAGCAATAAAGAGGACAGTTCTCCGCCTTGATTATCAACTTGATTACTGTCGTCTTATTTTGAATAAAAAGCTCTGACATATGTCCATCCCCTTAACTAATAATCATAGCTGGAAAGATGGCATTTTTATTCTATAGCCTCAAGCAACACGCTTTGCTGACGTCAAATCTTGTCATTACAAACATGTACCTTAGCGCTTAAGACTCCAAAAAAGGGGCGGCCGAGATGGCCGTCCCCTCCCCAATATTGATCAGTGCGGCAAAGGAACAGCCCTTTGCCGCAATCGGTTACTTTCGGCAGCCCTCTTTCCAAGCCTCGGCCGCAACCTTCCAGCGTAAGCGCAAGTCGCGCTCGCGGTCGATGAACATGATGGCAAACGCGACAAACAGCAGCAAGCTCGCCACGACGATGGCGTGCAGGCCCATGCGCTCAATACACCAGTTGCCCAACACGGCGCCAAACACAAAGGTAAAGATCACGCCAAAGTACAGCAGGCCGTTTTCCAAAAAGCCGCGCCTGTGGGTGATGATGTAATCGTCCACGTTTTGCAGCGCGTTGCGCAAGTTGCCGATGCACATGGTCGTAGCGATGCCGTGACCGTGGATCTTGCGGAAGCTCTCGACCTGCATGCCGCAGGCAAACGAGGTGAGGCAGTTGGCGAGCAGGTTGAAATTGCCGCCCGGGATAAAGCTCACGCCCAGCAAGATGACGGCTTCAAAGAACACCGTTACCTGGCGCCAGTGGATCACGCTGCCAAACCGTTCGTGTACCAGATCGGCAAGCATAATACCCACGGCAAACGACACCACAGGGAAGAAGTAGCGCCCCGCCAGCTGCCAGTTGCCCTCCGAGATGCTTACACCCACGAGCAGGATGTTGCCTGTCTGCGCGTTGGCGAAAACATGGTCGCGCCCAATGTACGAATACACGTCCATAAAGCCACCGGCGAGCGCCAAGATGATGCCCAGCTCAATAGACTCCGATATCTGTTTGGCACGCTGCATCGTCGTGCATCCTCCTTGTTGACGACTCTCTCGTGCGTTGGCGGAAACATAGCCGCCGTTCATACTGTAACCCATTGACAACATGGCGTGCGCGCGAGACGACCCCTTCGACACAGGGATACACAGTCTGGAAACAAACGGCACCCGCACCGACGCGCCGATCCGCCAGCTCATGTACTCCACCAGTCTTTTTAGCCCCGTCCCAAAAAGACTGGTTACAATTACGTGCAGCATACAAACACCGGGAGGGATCGTGGCAAAAAAGCCTCAGCACGCTCAGAACAACCAGCGCAGTCAGCAGGGCAAACAGGGCCAGCAGCAAAAGCGCGGCGGTAAGGCGCAGGGCTCGCGACCCACGCATGCCTCTGCAGCGCCCGCCCGCCCCTGGCGCCCGGGCCGCGACAAATTCCTCCCCGTCAGCCGCGCCGACATGGATGCGCGCGGCTGGGACCAGTGTGACTTTGTCTACATCTGCGGCGACGCCTACGTGGACCACCCCAGCTTTGGTATGGCCATCATCAGCCGCGTACTCGACGCGCACGGCTATAAAGTGGGCATTATCTGCCAGCCCGACTGGACCGACCCCGCCAGCATCACGGTGCTCGGCGAGCCGCGCCTGGGCTTTCTCGTCAGCGCCGGCAACATGGACTCCATGGTCAACCACTATTCGGTGACCAAGCACCGCCGCCACACCGACGCCTATACCCCCGGCGGCGAGGAGGGGCACCGCCCCAATCGTGCCGTCACGGTCTACGGCAACCTCATCCGCCAGACATTCAAGGATGCCCCCATCATCATCGGTGGCATCGAGGCAAGCCTGCGCCGTCTGGCCCACTACGACTATTGGCAGGACAAGCTCAAGCGCTCGGTGCTGCTCGACTCGGGCGCCGACATCCTCATCTACGGCATGGGCGAGCACGCGATCGTCGAGATCGCCGACGCGCTCGACGCGGGACTGCCCGTCGACCAGATTACCTATATCAATGGCACCGTTTACCGCACGGGTTCGCTCGACGAGGTCTACGACTATGACCTGCTGCCCAGCTGGGACGACCTTACCGCCGACAAGCTCAACTACGCACGCAGCTTCAATGTGCAGCAGCAGAATATGGACCCCATCACCGGACACCGCCTGGTAGAGCCCTACCCCAACAGCGTCTATGTGGTGCAGAACCCGCCATCGGCGACGCTCACCACCGATGAGATGGACGAGGTGGCCGAGCTCCCCTACGCACGCGATTGGCATCCCGACTACGACGCGGCAGGCGGCGTGCCGGCCTTTGCCGAGATCAAGTTTTCCATTAGCTCCAACCGTGGCTGTTTTGGTGAGTGCTCATTTTGCGCCCTCACCTTCCACCAGGGGCGCGTGCTGCAGATGCGCAGCCACGATTCGATCATGCGCGAGGCCGAGCTGCTCACGCGCGATCCCGAGTTTAAGGGCTACATCAACGACGTGGGCGGACCGACGGCAAACTTTAGCCGCCCTGCCTGCGACAAGCAGCTCAAGCACGGCGTGTGCAAGAACAAGCGCTGCCTGTGGCCGAGCGTATGCAAGAACATGGTGGTCGACGAGAGCGGCTACACGCAGTTGCTGCGCGACCTGCGCCAGCTGCCGGGCGTCAAGAAGGTCTTCGTCCGCAGCGGCATCCGCTTTGACTACACCATGGCCGATGCCTCGGACGAGTTTTTGCGCGAGCTGCTGGAGCACCATGTCTCGGGCCAGCTGCGCGTGGCACCCGAGCACGTGAGCGACGCGGTGTTGTCCGTGATGGGCAAGCCGAGCCGAGCCGTCTACGACGCGTTCTGCCGTAAATTTGAACGCCTGAACCGCGAATACGGACTCAAGCAGTACGTAGTACCGTACCTAATCTCGAGCCATCCCGGCTCAACGATGAAGGAAGCAGTGGACCTTGCCGAGGCCGTGCGCGACATGGGCTACATGCCCGAACAGGTGCAGGACTTCTACCCCACCCCGTCCACCATGTCAACGTGCATGTACTACACCGGCGTGGATCCGCGCACCATGCAGCCGATCTACGTGGCGCGCGACCCGCACGAGAAGGCCATGCAGCGTGCGCTCATCCAGTATCGCAAGCCCGAGAACTACAAGCTCGTGCGCGAGGCGCTGGAAAAGGCTGGCCGCCGCGATCTGATCGGCTACACCAAGCATTGCCTGATTCGTCCCGTGCCCCCGCGCCCGGGCGAGACATCTGCTGGCGGTGGGCATGGAACCGGCAAGAAGGGCGGCAAACCACATGGCGGTGGCGCTGGCAAGGGACCCAAAGGCAGCAAGGGCCACGGCGGCATGTCGCGTGCGCAAAACACCGCAGGTCGCAATCGCGCGGCCCAGGGACGGCGGGGCGCCAACGGAGGCGGCAGGCGCAACTAGGGCAGCGGTGCGCTCGCTGCGTCCATCCCACACGCGTGGCGCAGCGAGCGCATTGCCTCAACGAGGATGACGCCGGCGATGGCGACCGTGACCACCACGTCGAGCGAGGTGTTCACAAACCAGAGCAACGTCATGAGATACGACCCGGCATTAAAGGCAAAGTGCAGCAGGATCGTGTAGCGGAGCTTTCCGGTCGTCACGAGCACCCAACCAAAGATGAGGCCGGCGGCACCCGCGTAGCAACCCTGCACCCAATTCATGTGCATAAAACCGAAGATTGCCGCCTGCAGCACAATCGCCGCGGCGATACCCCACGTGCTTGGGGCCGCCCAGGGCACCATGGCACCGTCCTGCGCGCTCGCACGACGCCGGCGCTTCCAAAGTGGGCGGCACTGCGGATTAAACGCTCGGAGCGAAAACTCAAAAATAATGCCGCGCACCAGCAGCTCTTCACAAAACGGGGCGCCGAGCACCGTGGTCAGGACGGCGAGATAGCTGGTGTCGCCCATGCCTGTTTCCTCGACAAGCTCGCTGTAGTCGGCCGCCGCCTCGGGCAACAACGACAACGCGGCGTCGGTCACGTAGCCAACAACCACCTGCAGGGCCAGGCCGATCACGATAACGCAGGCGATGCGTTTCCACGCCCCACGCGCTCCCCCGCCGAGCGGGTGCTCGCTTTGCCGGCGTGCCATAAACGAACGCGGCCACAGATAACGCCACCACAGCAGCGCCATCAAAAACGACGCCGTCTGCGCGACGGCCTGAAGCAATTGAATGTCGAGGTCATCGATCGAAAAACCCATGAACACCGATGCGACACCAAGGGCGGAGAACAAAACGACGCTCAGGGCAATATCGGCAGCGACGACGCCAAAACAGGCAAGCGCCCAAATCATCGCATTGAGCATGCCGACCTCCTCCCGACGACTAGTCATTGGGGACGTTCTTCAACGACTAGCTGTTGGGGACAGTCTTTGCCAAAAGCCCCGTTGTGCGAGATGTCAAACGGAAAGGTGCCGCAGCGATTGAACGCGGCGATAAACATGCGGATGGCGTTGGACGGCGTGGTGCCCACGAGCTGAGTTGCCGCCGCGAAGGCTGCCTTCTCCTCGGGCAAGACCTTCGCGACCACGGGGGTCATGTGTTCTGCCATGGCGCTTCCTTTTTGAAACGACGGTAGTGCGGATAGATGCGGGCCACGCGGCTGGGCGACGGGCTGTGAAGGCAACCC
This sequence comes from Collinsella sp., assembly GCA_036298675.1. Taxonomy (GTDB): domain Bacteria; phylum Actinomycetota; class Coriobacteriia; order Coriobacteriales; family Coriobacteriaceae; genus Collinsella. Next base: position 82,217 of record JAXJIO010000004.1, read on the forward strand.
GATTGGCCCGCATCCGGAGTTTGTTTCTGCGGCGTTGGTATTACTTGGTATTCCTAGGTATTACCCCGCAGATAGAATACCACACCCGACCCCATGGGGACGGAGGAAAACGAATCATTTTGTTGCTGAGTAAGTTTTTAGAGCGTGATGATGTCCGAGATATCGAGGGCCTGAGCGTCGGCGGCATCGTGCGTGGCAAGCAGGAGCATGCGGCCGTCGAGCAGGTCGAGCACAGCTTCGGCGCATGCGTCGCGCGCAGCGGTATCTAAACCGGTAAAAGGCTCATCCAGAATGACGGCGCCGCCCGGGCACAGCAGGGCGCGGGCGATCTCGACGCGACGGCGCTGCCCGCCCGAAAGCTCGGCCACGCGCGAATGCACGTCGATTCCCGGCACCAACCGGCGCAGCAAGGCCGCAGCGCTCGAAGCATCCACGCGCGCATCGGCACACACCAGCACGTTATCCAAAGCCGAGCTGCCCTCTACCAAGCGTGCATCCTGAAACACCATCGAGCACGGCGCGCACTCCCCCGCTGCCAATGAAAGCAGCGTCGACTTGCCCATGCCCGAAGCGCCCATCACACAGATACGCCCACCCGCGGGCACGTTGAGCTCCAGACCGTCGAGCGCCGGAGCCCAGGGCGCGCGATCGCCCACGGCAAGCGCAAGCTCCGCCGCAGCGCTATCGCTCGCAGCCCCCGCACGCCCGCGCAATCCATGCCCATGCGCCCGCACGGCCACGCGCCACGCCGCGGGTCCCGAAACCCGCAGCAGCCACACCAGCACGCGCTCACAAGCCCACGAGGCGGCAACGACCAGCACGGTCCACGCCAGCAGATCAGCCGTCTCAATCAAAAGCTTCGCCTGATAGATGCGCTCACCCACGGTGCCCACCGCCATGCCGATCAGCTCCGCCGCCACGCCGGCCTTCCAGCTCATGCCGATCACAGCCCGGGCGCACGAAAGCACAAACGGCAGCACCTCACGCCAGGTATGGGCGCAAAACAGGCGCCAGCCACGCACACCATGCAGACGAAGCATCTGCTCCAACGACCCATTAACCTGCGCCAGCCCCTCGGCCAGCGAAAAATACACGCCCGGCAGCGCCATCAAAAAGACGGCGGCGATGCTCACGCGCGCCGAGCCCAGCCAAATGAGCAGCAGGACCACCACGCAGGCAACCGGTGTCGCCTTTACAAACGACAGTGCCGGAGCCACCAGGTGCGCAAACGCCCGCGAACGTGACGAAATCCCGGCAAGCACGCCACCACACACCGCGGCAAGCGCCAGCCCGCCCAGTATTCGCGCGCCCGAGCCCGCCAAAATCGCCCAGGTGCCGCCATCGCACACCAGGCGCAGCAGTGCCAAGGCAACAGCACCCGGACCCGGCAAAATCAACGGCTGCGCCACAAGACCCGCTACCAGCACCCACACGGCAAGCCAAAAGGCGGCGACGGCACCTGCTGCCGTCACCGCCTTCATACGCTCTGTCATTTGTCGAGCAAACGCACGCACGGGCTACTCCATGTAGTAGAAATCGTCAGCCGGAAGTTTACCACCCACGGCGCTCGCGTCCGCGTCGGACAGCACCTGCAGATACCCACTAAGTGCCGCCTTCATATCCTTGCCCGTCTGGCACACGAGCATGCACCCGGGAATCGCCTTCTCGGCGATCTTGGCGTTGTCCACGATGCCGGCATCGACCACGGCCTGCGCCCAGTCTGCCGGCGCCGCATTGACAGCCTTAACGCTCGCCGCATGGCAGCTCAAGAACTCCGCCACGGCCTCGGGATGTTCCTCGGCAAACGCGCGGCGCACCACGGTCACGCCCGTCAGCAGGCGCGAACCCGTGTCACCCGCCAGCTCATCCCACACATCGGTCAGACTTACCGGCGCTGACAGCTTGCCTTCGCTCTTGGCGATGGCAGCGGTCTTGAACGGCTCCGGCAGCACGCCCACGGCAGACGGGTCGGCAAGCAGGGCCGACAGCACCTCGGTGGGCTCGCTCTTAAACTCGAGCGTCACCTGGCCGGTCAGGCCCGCGCGCTCCAGCAGGAAGCTCATGACGTACTCTGGCGTGGTGCCCTTGCCCGTCATGTAGACGGTGCGACCCGCCAGGTCACCAAACGAGGTCACGTCCGCGTCGCCCGTCACCACGTTCAGCACGCCCAGCGTGTTGATGTCGATGACCTGCACCGCACCCTCGGTCTTGTTGTAGAGCACGCTCGCCACGTTGGCGGGCACCAGGGCAATGTCGATATCGCCCTGAATGACCTTGGGCACAATCTCGTCGGCGGCAGTGTTGATCGCAAAGTCGAACTCATTGTCCGTCTCGCCATCGGCCGCCCGGTCCATAAACTGCACCAGACCAATCGAGGTCGGCCCCTTGAGCGAGGCGACGTGCACCTCGACCGGCTCGGCAGCAGCACCGTCGCCGTCCGTGGCAGCCGAGCCCGCGGCGGACCCGGCACCGGCAGCCCCGCCGCCACAGCCCGCGAGCGCAAGCGACAGCGCGCCCGCGGCGAGCGCCGAGGCAAACCCCCGGCGCGACATCTCAACATTAAACGCGCACATCGCTAGCACGCCCCCTCGTTAGGCATCGCCCATGCGTGATGGTCGGTATGCAGCAACTCCTCGGCCAGCGGCGAGAGCGGCTCACCCAAGAACTCGCGGTAGCACGCCTGGACATCGGGATTCTCGTGCGAGAAGCGAATGTCCGCAGCGGCATCCAGGCCCCACAGCACCTGGCCACGCTCGGCTGCCAGCTCGCAGCCGTCGTGGATGGGCTGACCGCCGCCACCGACGCAGCCGCCCGGGCATGCCATAACCTCGACGAAGTCATAGCTCACGCGGCCGTCGCGAATCGCGTCGAGCAGACGGGCAACATTGCCCAGCCCGTGTGCCACGGCGACGCGCACCTTGGTGCCATCGATATCGGCCACGGCTTCCTTCCAGCCGTCCAGGCCGCGCACATCGGTAAAGAAGTCAGCGTCGGGATTCTTGCCCGTCACCAGGTAATAGGCCGAGCGCACGGCGGCCTCCATCACGCCGCCCGTGGCGCCAAAGATCACACCCGCGCCCGTGCCAAAGCCCAGCGGCGTATCGAGCGGCTCCTCAACCAGCGTATCCACGCTCACGTGGTTCGCGCGGATCATGCGCACCATCTCGCGCACCGTCAGCGCAACGTCCACGTCGGGCGCACCGCTCTCGCCCACCATGCTGGGCAGCGCGCACTCGGCCTTCTTGGCCGTGCACGGCATCACGGACACCACAAACAGACGCTCGGGCTCCACGCCCAGCACCTTGGCGTAATATGTCTTGGCGATAGCGCCGAACATCTGCTGCGGCGACTTGGACGTGGACAGGCTGTCGACAAACTCCGGATAGCGTGCCTTCACAAAGCGCACCCAGCCCGGGCAGCAGCTCGTGAACATGGGCCAGCCGTGGCTGTCGCCCTCGCCTTTGGCGGTCTTACCCAGGCGCTCGAGCAGCTCGGAACCCTCCTCCATAATGGTGAGATCGGCCGAGAAGTCGGTGTCGAACACGTACTCAAAGCCCACGCGGCGCAGCGCGCAAGCCAGGCGCTCGACGGTAGCCTCCTCGCGCGGAATGCCGAGCTCCTCGCCCCAGGCGCTACGCACGGCCGGCGCAATCTGCACCAGCACGATCTTGTCGGGATCGGCGAGAGCATCGAACACGGTCTCAGTATCGTCACGCTCGCGCAGGGCGCCCGTCGGGCAATGCGTAATGCACTGACCGCACGCGACGCAATCGGTCTTGCCGATCGGCGCACGCCCGCGGGTGCCCACGGCGGTATGCGTGGCGCGGTTGGTCAGGTCCCAAATTCCTAAGCCCTGCACGCTCTCGCACACCTTGATGCAGCGCATGCATTTGATGCACTTGTCGTTATCGCGGATGATGGGGAAATCGAAATCCCAGCCCTCGCGCGCCAGGTGCTGCTCGTACGGCAGATAGAAGATGCCCAGGTCGTTGGCGATGGTCTGCAGGTTGCAGTTACCACTGCGCACGCAGCTCGTGCATTGCGAATCGTGCTGCGAAAGCAGCAGCTGCACGTTGGTGCGACGGGCCTCGCGGGCCTTGGGGCTGTTGGTGTGCACCACCATGCCGTCGAGCACGTAGTTGTTGCAGGCGGCAACCAGCTGGTCGCAGCCCTCGACCTCGACCACGCACACGCGGCAGCCGCCGATCTCGTTTAGATCGCGCAGATAGCACAGGGTGGGAATCTGAATGCCGGCGGACTTGGCCGCATCCAGGATCGTGGTGTGCTCGGGCACCACGACTTCGCAGTTATCGATAATGAGCCTGACCATGTTGTGCGCTCCGTTTTCGGTGTTGTCGCTGACGGTGGTTTTGTTGGGCTCTACCATTCCGGGTTCCTCCCTCCGCGGAACGCGCCAAAGCCAAAGTGGTCGCAGCGCAGGCAGCGACTCGCCTCTTGGCGTGCCTCCTCCTCGGTAAGGCCCTGTTCGACCAGATTCCAATCGTGAATGCGCTCGCCGGCCTCGCGCTCGCCCAACTCGCAGCGACCGCACTCATGCTTGCCCTTAAACTGAACGGTCGGCAGCTCCACATCGAGTTTAATCTTGTGGTCGAAGCCCAGGTAGCGGTCGATATTTGCCGAAGCAACGCGGCCGGCGTTGATGGCACGGATGACGGTGGCGGGCCGGTCTGGCAGTCGCCGCCGCTAAAGAGGCCATCGAAGTCGGGCACGGCGCCGTCCGAATCGGTGACGACGCGACCCCACTTGCAGGCGATGCCCATGTCCTCAAACGGCTTGGAGTCGATGTCCTGGCCAATGGCCACGAACACGCGCTCGCAGGGAATGACCTGCTCGGGCGTGGCGGCGGCACGCGGGGCCGGGCGCCCGCGGCGGGGCTCGCCGATAATCTGCGGCTGCACGCGCAGGCCGCTCACGCGACCGTCCTCGCCCGTCTCGATGGCGAGCGGGGCTGTGAGCTCCAGAACCTCGCAGCCCTCGGCCTGGGCACCGGCGATCTCGGCGTCTTGGGCCGTCATATCGCAGATGCGACGGCGGTAGACGATGCTCACCTTTTCGGCACCGCAGCGCACGGCAGAGCGTGCCACGTCCATGGCCACGTTGCCGCCGCCGATGACGCACACGCGCTGGCCGCTCAGGTCGGGCAGTTCGTCGTCACCGATGGCGCGCAGCATCTTGACGGCCGACTCCACGCCGGGAGCCTCTTCGCCCGGAAGGCCAAGCTTCTTATCGCTGTGGGCACCGATGGCCAGGTAGACGGCATCGAACTCGTCGCGCAGGCGGGCGAGCTCCTCGCCGCTCACGGAGTGGTCGAGCTCCACGTCGACACCGGCGCTCAAAATCCAGTCGATCTCGGCCTGCAAGCGCTCGCGCGGCAGACGATAGCTGGGGATGCCGTAACGCAGCATGCCGCCCAAGTGGTGACGTTGCTCAAAGATGGTCACCTTATGGCCCATCACGGCCAGGTAGTAGGCGCAGGAAAGGCCGGCCGGGCCGCCGCCGATCACGGCGACGCGCTTACCGGTGTCGTCCACTACATGCGGTTTGTGGTCGTTGAGGTCGCTGTGCTCAACGGCAAAACGCTTGAGGGCGAGGATGTTCATGGGGTCGTCGACCATGCCGCGGCGGCAGTGCATCTCGCAGGGATGCTCGCACACCAGGCCGCAGACGAGCGGCAGCGGATTGTTCTTGCGGATGACCTTGACGGCATCGGCATAGCGGCCGGCCTCGACGAGCGAAATGTACCCGGGAATGTCGACGTGCGCCGGGCAGCCCGAGACGCACGGAACGCGGGCCTCGCGGTCAAAGCCACAGGAGTGCTCGCGGATGTGGTGCTCAAAATCGTCACGGAAACCGCGGATAGCCGTAAGCGCCATGGCGCCGGCCTCGTAACCGATGGCGCAATCGCTCGAAAGATAGATGGTGCGGGCGGTGCGCTCGATCAGATTGAGCGTGGACTCGTCGGCGCGGCCCTCGAGCACATCGGCGAGCAGATCGCTCAGCGCGCTCAGGCCCACGCGGCAGGGCGTGCACTTGCCGCAGCTCTGGGTGGAGCACAGGTTGACGAGCGCTGCCGTAAACTCAACGGGACACGGGGCGAGCGAACTCACCGCCAGACGACGTCCGAGCGCATCGTGCAGGTCGTCCATGACGGCCTGAGCGTGGCTGCGTTCCATTACGTGCAGTCGAGCCATAAGATCCCCTCTCACATGGCAGCCCGGAGGCGAGGCCGGGCGAAATTGCTACACGCACAACACTGACCTAAAAAGTTGTGAGGTCTCCATACGGTTCGGCAGGCGGTATAAAATGTCACCCTCAGCGGTGAAATAGAACATTACCGCAGATAAATGCCATATTTGATAAAACGCGTTACCAAATTGCATTATTCAATGTGAAAAAGAGCGCCTTACTATTTTTCCTTTTTGATCCGTTTTCCTCCGTCCCCTTCGGATCACATGATCCCTTGGGAACGGAGGAAAACGGATCGTTTTTGGTGCAAAAGGGCCAGGTTTGTTTGCACCAATCTCACTTGCGCTAGATAAAGAGCTCGCATTCCTTCCGCACGACGCAAACCTTGCTCAGCATCTGGGAAACAGCGGATAGCTTGTTGGGATCAACCTTACGAGCACCTCGCGGACATACGGCAATGCAGCGCATGCAGGAGATGCACGCCTCGCCAGCTGCTCGTTTGGGGTCACCCTTGTCGATAGCACAAACGGGGCACGCCGCGGCGCATGCACCGCAGGAAACGCAATCCTCTGTTGCCTCGGGTGCCATGCGGTGACCTCCAGCTTGTTTATAAGGACGATTGCCGGGGATAGAGGGCTCGGACGCATCCTCAGCCAACAGCTTTTGCTGAATTTGCTGAGCAAACTCAGCAAGCTGCGCCGCATCCTGCGCATCCGGACGACCGGCAGCAAACTGTCGCGCAATGGAATGTTCTGCAATGGCTGCAACTGCCGCGATCACCCGGAATCCCGCATGCTTCGCAACGTCCTCCAGCTCTACGAGCGTGTCCTCAAACGCGCGGTTTCCGTATACACAAACCAAAACAGCCCGAGCCCCGTTGCCGCGCACCATGCCCAACCGGTCAGCCACCACAGCCGGGATTCTACCGGCATACGCCGGCACAGAGATTACGGCCACGTCGTCCTCAGTCATCGAGACAGCGTTGAAATCCAACCCGCTATCGGTCAGATCGACGGTAACGGTATTCTTGCCCAGTGCTCCGGCCACAAGGCCTGACACCTTCTGCGTTCCACCCGTCGGACTAAACACAATTTCGAATACGCTCATCGAGGCACCCTCCCCTACGCCTGGCAACGCGTCAAGCCGCTTTCACATCCAGCCAGAGTATACGGCACGTGGGGTCCCCGTTTTAATGCACCAAGCACCCCAATGCACCCACCCTACGCTGTCTGCCTCTTCGTTTTGTATAAATTACGGTACAAATTGTATATATTTACGGGATACCGCTGTGTTCTCCTGAGGTACCCCATCCTAGCCCGTGCAAAAAACGGAGTATTCTGCAACGTAACCACGCCAGCACCGCCGCGGGTGGGCAAAACTGTAGGGCGCCGTATCATTCTAAGTCCCGACATGGCGAGAATGACGCGCCCCTGCTCCGGAAAACGGCGAAATCTGACTCAGAACGCTCGCCAGGGATATCCGAAGGCCACCGTTGGCGACGTCGGATCATATGCAGACAACTCGAACTGCAGAATACTCCAAAAAATGCACGGCGCACCCCATGGGGCCCATTGCTGCATGGCAGAAAATAGGTCCTCAGCATCCCCCAGATGCATTCCCGAGAAAATCACGTTTGAATTAGCGATGGACACGGCAAACAAACGGGCCCGAGCGTTGTTTGCTCGGGCCCTTAGCTTGTCTCACGCTAGCGTGCGATGTGTATGTTACTTGCGCTTGCCGCCGCCGTCACCGGGGCGACGGGAGCTGCCGCCGCGCTTGCCGCCACGGCTGTTGCCATAGCTGCCACGGTTATCGCGACCGCCGGCACGGCCGCCACGGGAGCCGGCCTGGTTGCCACCACGAGCGCCACGATAGCCGCCATGACGCTCCTCGCGGGTATCGTCGTAGTTGCGCCAGTCATCGCGACGATCGCGGCTGGCACGCGGGTCACGACGATCGCGCGACTCATTCGAACGACCAGCGCCGCCGCGGCCGCCATTGCCGCGAGCGCCCTCGCGACGCTCGCCGCCGCGGCTACCGCGCTCTTCAAAGCGCTTGCCGCCACGGGACTCACCGCCACGGGCAGCACGCTCACCACGACCCTCGCCGCCGCGACGCTCATCACGGCCACCGCGCTCGTCATCACGACCGGAACGACGGCGGTCGCCCGCACCGCGCTTGCCACCGCGCGAACCGCGGCCCTCGTCCTCGCGCTCGACACGACGACGGCCACCGCGATCCTCGTCCTCGCGGCGGCGGCGATGTGCCTCGCCCTGGAACTGCTTGGCACGACGCTCGGCACGGTTGCCACGCGGGGCCTGCTTGACGGCGTCAGCACCGCCGCGCTCCTCGGCAGCAACCTCGCGGGCCACGCTCTCCACGGCCTCGTCCACGCGAGCCTGAACGCCCTCGCGCACGCGGGTCTTGCCACCGCGCTTGGGACGGCTCGGACGCTCGCCATCGCCACGGCGCTCGTCGCGACCGCGGTTGGAACGACCAGCCACATCGCCGTAATCGTCGCCGTTGCGCTTGCCGTCGCGACGCGCCTGCTCAAGCTTCTTCTTGCTCTTGGACTTGCCGCGCTTGGTCTTCTTCTTCACCTTAAAGGCGGCAGGATCGCGCTCGGGGTCAACGGCGGGCGGGTTGGGACCCACGTGCAGGTCGCCGGCTTCGTAAATATCGGCCGTCTTGTCCATGAGCTTCTCGATCTCGTAGAACTCGTCGACGTCCTGCTCGGTCACAAACGTGATGGCCCAGCCCAGCTCACCGGCACGGCCCGTACGGCCAATACGGTGGATGTAGTCGGTCGGCTCGGCCGGCACGTCAAAGTTCACGACGTAGCGCACGTCGCTAATGTCGATGCCGCGGGCGAGAACATCGGTTGCCACCAGCACGTCGACGGTGCCGTCGCGGAAGGCAGAAAGCGCGCGCTCGCGCTGGGCCTGGCTGCGGTTGCCGTGAATCGCGGCGGCCTTGATGCCCTTACGCTCCAGACGACGGCAGCAGCTGTCGGCGCGATGCTTGGTGCGCATAAAGACAATGGTGCGCTCCGGGCCCTCCTTCTTGAGAAACTCGGGCAACAGGTTATTCTTGGCCTCGATGGACGCCGGGAACACAAACTGGTCGACGGTGTCGGCGGTCGACGTGGCGGGCGCGATCTCCACGCGGGCCGGGTCGCTCACCAGGTCGGTGATCTCGCCCACGGCCTCCTCGTCGAGCGTCGCCGAGAACAGCAGCGTCTGGCGCTCGGCCGGCGTCTCGCGCACAATACGGCGGACGGCGGGCAAAAAGCCCATGTCGAGCATGCGATCGGCCTCGTCGAGCACCAGCACCTTGACCTCGTTCAGGTGGCAGGCGCCCTGCTCGATCAGGTCGACCAGACGGCCCGGCGTGGCGACCAGGATATCGCAGCCGTACTTGAGTGCCGCGGTCTGCGGCTTGTAGCTCACGCCACCCACGACGGTCACGGCGACATGGCCGGTGACGTCGGCGATCTTGCTCGCGACCTCGTCGATCTGCTGGGCGAGCTCGCGCGTGGGGGTGATGACGAGCATCACGGGGCCACGGCCATTGCCCTCGGGCTTCTTGGCGCCGCGACGACGGTTGCGGCCGCCGCGCTCACGCACGGGCTTGGGCGGAGCGATGTGCTCCAGATTGTTCATGGTCGGCAGCAAAAAGGCGGCCGTCTTGCCGGTGCCGGTCTGGGCGGCGGCAAGCAGGTCGCGGCCCTCGAGCACCACGGGGATCGAGCCGGCCTGCACGGGCGTCGGCGCCGTGTAGCCCAGGCTCTCGATAGCACGAAGCATCTCGTCGGAAAGCCCCAGCTCGTCAAAGGCGGGCAGGCTCTCGGTAGCGGACTCGACGGCCTGGGCAGCATTTGCCTCGTCGGCGGCATCGAAGGCAGCCTGGGTCATGGCCTCGCGGGTCTCGTCCAGAATCTCGGCGTCGGTGACGTCGGATACAGAATTACGCATATGTTGTTGTTCCTTATCTGCACGCGCTATGGGCACGGCATGCGGCCGCGCTGGCGTGCTTGGTAGTGCGCTAATACATACAAAAACGGGTGCGCACAGAGAGGACGTTGCTCAGCACGCTGGCGATCGCTTTGGCAGCCCTATCACGCGCCGTCCAGACGCAGCAGCTCTAAGCGATGGAGCAGATTCGCCGCCGGTTAGTATACCCGCACTCCGTATGCCCCCACGTAAACCACAGATGACGAGGCGGACGGGGCGGGGCTGGCTGATTGTCTCAATCTGTAACATCTACAGGGCAAATCTTCCTCTACGTGTTACGGATCGAGACAAACGGTCGACACAGTTCACAAACGTCTCAATCTGTAACAGTTACCGAGTAAAATCGGCCCTAATTGTTACAGATCAAGACAGAGGGGGATTTCCGTCCAGTCCAAACCAAATCTCTCAGTCTTCCTGCAATTTCGAACATGTGGCCTATAATGTTGCTTTGGTTACACTATTTATTGTGCAGCCATTTAATACGTCGCCCACCGGGGCCATTAATTCCTATCGCCATATTGGCTAGGAAGCAATCAAAGGAGGTATCCGTGGCAGCAGAGACGCCTTGCTCGGTCCTCTATAACGATATTCGCTCGTTCGGCGGTCTTAAACATCTCGAGATCGCCTGAATGCTCATCAATGGAAACTCTTATCTCGGCAGTACCCTGCTCGAGAAATGCTCTTCCAACCGCTCGTATCTCACCCGTTACATCGTCCATCGCAAGCCTGACCAGTGCGCACCCTCCATCTACAGCGACTTTACCGTCACCACACTCAACCTTTCCTCGGCAATCTGCAGCAAGCTCGGCGGCGGCGAGGCCGCCTATCGGGCAATCGCCGAGCACTATCGCGGTCCGGCCGCCAACGAAATGATGTCGGCTCTCGCCAGCTACAAGCTGGACAGCCGCCTATATGCAAATGCCCTCAATCGCATCGACAACTTCGACGGCAATGCCGTGCGCGAGAAAAGCACGCTTTACCTTATGCTCTTTGTGGCAACGGGGGCGCTCGCCGATCCCGTTCAGGGCGTGGCCACCGTCGAGCGCTTTTGCAGCAGCAAGACGGGCGGGCACTTCGGCACCACCGAAACTACCGTCGGACGTGGCTTTATGAACAGCCTGGAACAGCCGCGCACCGTCGCCCCCAACCTCGGTCTGCTCAGAACCCATGCCGACAACTGCGCCGACATGCAAATCCATCCCCTCACACGCGATCCGCGCGGCACCGTGATTGGTTCTTTGCCCAAAACCTCGCCCAGCATCACCGATGTGGGCGCCGACGCATCGCGCGAGCATCTTCGCATTTGGCTCGAGGGTGAGCACTGGTACGCCCAGGGCCTTGGATCGACCAACGGCACAGTGCTCGAATCGGGCGCGGGCGACGGCGATATTGTGATTGAGCCGCCGCGCGACCAACGCGAGCCCGGCAAAGTCTATCCCCCCGTGGAAATCGCCAACAGCGACAGGCTCCATCTGGGTCTCTACACGACATTCCTTGTCATTGTGGACTAGCACGGACGGCGATCGGAAGACGGTCGCCGTCCGTCTTTCGTCTTCTACCTTCTGCGTCGTAAACGACAATACTCAGCGGCATACGTGGGCAGTGCGGCTATCATGGTTCTTTACCGATATCCGCACTGCTCACGTATACGTGCGGCAACCCATGCCAGACAAAGGAACGCCATGGATACTACCGATAGCGCCTATGGCGACAAACTCATCCGTCTTGACACGTTCGACACCGCCGTGGCGGTCGACCCCAGCGCCGAGGACGAGGCCAAGCGTCGGTTTATGACGCTTATTCTCCAGACGGCCCACCGCAACAACGGCAACATCGGGCACGTGCTGCGCGCGACCAACACGAGCGGCGAGGTCTTTGCCGTCAAGCTACTCAAGGACAACGCCATCCTTTCCGGCCAAGCCCCCGACCGTTCCGCCGAGCAATCGGCAGCGCACCTGGCCAACACCGCCGCGCTGTTCGAGGAGTACCGTCATCTGTGTACCGTCTCGCACCTGCGCGGATTTCCACGCGTCTATGGCTACGGATCGTGCGAGGATGACCCGCTCATCCTCATGGAGTGGGTCGAGGGCACCTCACTCAAGCAGGCGCTACCCCTGCTTCCGCACGACGCCTCGGGCGGGCTGACCACCCAGATGGTCGCCGCCGTCGGAAACGCCGTGCTTCGTGCGCTCTTGATGACCCAAGGCCTCGTGAATCCGGTCGTCCATCGCGACCTGTCGCCTGCCAATATCATGTTCCGCACCACCAGCCGAACACTCGAGCAGCAGATTGCCGGTTGTTCCTTTGACCCCTGCCTCATCGACATGGGCTCCGCGACCATGGCTCTCGGCGACGACACGATCACCCGGCGCGCCGACATCTGGCGCTTTGCCACGCCCGCATACGCCGCGCCCGAGATGCTCACGCAGGATATCGAAGGCATCGCGGCCCTTCGCCGTTCGCCGGCAATCGATGTCTACGCGCTTTCGAGCATTCTGTACCAGCTCTACAGCGGTCGCAAACCGTTTGACTTTGAGTCGACGGACGCCGCTGCAACCGGCTCGTTCTATCTCGTAAAGACCAAGACCAAGCCGGCGCCGCTCGAGCCGCGCTGCGAGGGCGATGAAGCGCTCGTCCAAATCATCATGAAGGGTCTCTCAGTCGAGCAGTGCGATCGTCCCACCGAGCAGCAGATGCTCGAGGTGCTCTCGGCATACCTCACCGATGCCGAATCCGAGGGCCGCGAAGGCACAGGAGACGAGGCCGCGATTGATATCGATTCTGGCACGCACCTTAAGGTCGACGTCGCCGGCGAGCGCGCACGAGAGATCCTGAATCAGGCCCGCCACGATGCCATGACCCGCCGCCGCTTTATTATCGGCGGCGCTATCGCAGCCGTTGCGGGGCTCAGCGTTATCGGGGCGGCAACCCATGGCTTTGGCATCCCCGACTACCTGGACGGCATCCGCGGTTCACTTGACGACTACACCTGGGATCAGCTGCAGGAGATTTCGCTCAAGATTAAGGCCGCCGAGACCCGTAGCGAGGCACGCGAGATTGCCAAGCGTTACCACCTGCTCGACGCTGATGGGCATATCCCCTATCCGTGCACCAAGCGTGTCACGCTCACCAACGGGCTGGAGGTCGGCGCGCAGCTTGTGGGCATCCGTCACGATGAGCTTCTGGACGGTACGGGCAAGGCCGGGCTGACGTTTATGTTCGACGCGGGTATTGCCGAGCGCAACGCTGCAGCTGAACCGCCGAGCGCCGGCTGGGTAGATTGCGAGCTGCGGGAATGGCTCAACGGCGACGGCCTTAAGCTGCTGCCCAACGAGTTGCGCGCACTCATTAAAGGGGTCAAGAAGGTCTCGAACAATGTGGGCGCCGCCAACAGCGCATCGTGCCTGAGCGAGTTGCCCGCAACCCTTTGGCTGCCCACCATGGTCGAGCTGCGCGGTACGCAACCGCCCGATTCGTTTACCGAGGGCTATCACTACCTGGCAGACATCTACAACGGCGAGGGCAAGGAGTATCAGCTCTTCCGCGAGCTCAAGGTGAGCCCGTATTCCACGAACGAGACGATGGTCCGCCAGTGGAAAGGCAAGGACACCTGTTGGTGGGAGCGCACGGTGAGCCCCGACACATCGGAGAGCGAAGGCACGCTCTATATGAACCGCGTGGGGCACGACGGCGACGTCTTTACGTACGCAACGCCTGCGGAAAAGCCAAACAAACGAACCTGTGTGATCCCCGGGTTCTGTATCTAGGGAGCGGGCATCTTGCCGTGACGGGACCCCTCCCCGGCAATTGTCTCAACCTGTAACAGTTAGAGGTCATTTTCCCTGCTAGATGTTACAGATTGAGATGATTGGTTGGGACGATCCATCGGCCAACCATCCATCCTCATCTGTAACGAAATGTCATACATTTCTTTCTGTACTGGACACCCCCAGGGGGTATGGGTGTATAGTATCGGCAGGTTAACAATTCCAACACCGAACTACAGAAAGGAGAAGCCATGGCTCAAGATAAGTTCGATGTGGGCGGCATGACGTGCGCCGCCTGCCAGGCGCACGTGGACCGCGCCGTCAGCAAGCTCGACGGCGTCCAAAGCGTCGCGGTCAACCTGCTCGCCGGCTCCATGCTGGTCGACTATGACCCCGCGCAGGTCACGCCCGACGACATCTGCACCGCCGTCGACCGCGCGGGTTACTCGGCATCGCCCGTCAGCGCGGGCACCGAAGCCGTCCCAGGCGGCAGCGCGCAAGCCAGGTCCGGCGCCGCCCATATGGAGTCGCCCACCAAAAAGCTGGAGGCCGCCGCCTCCGCCATGCGCACCCGACTCATCGTCTCGATCGTGCTCCTCATCCCGCTGTTCTACATAGGCATGGGGCACATGCTCGGCTGGCCGCTGCCCGGCATCTTCACCGACCACACCCACAGCATGACGCTCGCGCTTACCGAGCTCGTCCTGCTCATCCCCATCGTCTACGTCAACGACGCGTACTTTATCAATGGCTTTAAGTCGCTCGTGCACGGCGCGCCCACCATGGACGCGCTCATCGCGGTCGGCGCCACTGCGTCCATCGCCTGGTCGCTCTACGCCATGTTTATCATGGCCGACCAGCTGGCCGCCGGGCAGGTCCACGAGGCCATGATGACAGGCATGGACAACCTGTATTTTGAGAGCGCCGGCACGATCCTGTCGCTCGTCACCGTGGGCAAATACCTCGAGACGCGCAGCAAGTCCAAGACCGGCGGCGCCATCGAGGCGCTGATCGACCTTGCGCCCAAGACCGCGACCGTCGTGGCCGAGGACGGCACCGAGCCCACCGTGGACGTCGACGCCATCCTGCCCGGTCAGGTGCTGCGCGTACGTCCCGGCGAGTCCATCCCCGTCGACGGCGTGGTGCTCGAGGGCGCCTCGGCCGTGGATGAAAGCGCGCTGACCGGCGAGTCCATCCCCGTGGAAAAGACCGCCGGCGACACCGTCAACGCCGCCACGGTCAACCGCACCGGGTCGTTCACCTTCCGCGCCACGCGCGTGGGGGCCGACACGTCGCTCGCCAAGATCATCCAGCTTGTTGAGGACGCCAACGCCACCAAGGCGCCCATCGCCCGCATGGCCGATAAGGTCGCCGGCGTGTTTGTGCCCGTGGTGTTTGCGATCTCGGCCGTGACCTTTGTGTCATGGCTGGCGCTGACCGGCAGCGTGAACGAGGCGCTCACCTCCGCCGTCGCCGTGCTGGTAATCAGCTGCCCGTGCGCGCTGGGCCTGGCCACGCCCGTCGCCATTATGGTCGGCACCGGCAAGGGCGCCGAGATGGGCATTCTGTTTAAGAGTGCCGAGGCACTGGAGAACCTACGCAACGTGGGCACCGTGGTACTCGACAAGACCGGCACCGTCACCCGTGGCAAGCCGGCTGTAACCGACGTTGTGGTTGCCAAGCGCGCCGACGGCTCGCCTGCCATGGGCAAGAAGGCGCTGCTCAAGCTGGCCGCCGCGCTGGAGCGCCAGAGCGAGCACCCGCTGGCTGAGGCGATTATGGCCGAGTGCGAGACACGAGGAATCGTCGCGCGCATGGTCGAGGACTTTGACGCCGTGCCCGGTCGCGGCGTCACGGCGCGCGAGGGGCAAAACGCCATCGCCGCCGGCAACGTGCAGCTGATGAATGAGCTGGGGATCACCGTGCCCGAGGGGCTCGCCGAGCAATTTGCCGCCGAGGGCAAGACACCGCTGTTCTTTGCCAAGAACGGAGAGCTTGCCGGCATCATCGCCGTGGCCGATGAGGTTAAGGAGACGAGCGCCGGAGCCATCGCCGCGCTGCGCTCGCTCGGCGTCGACGTGCGCATGCTCACCGGCGATAACCGCGTGACGGCTGAAGCCATCGCCCGCCGCGTGGGGCTCACCAGCGAGCAGGTTATCGCCGACGTTCTGCCCACCGACAAGGAGCGCCACGTGCGTGAGTTGCAGGACGCAGGCGGCAAGGTCGCTATGGTGGGCGACGGCATCAACGACTCCCCCGCTCTGGCGCGCGCCGATGTGGGCCTTGCCATCGGCACCGGCGCCGACATCGCCAAGGAGGGTGCCGACGTGGTGCTCATGCGCAGCGACCTCATGGATGTCGCCCGCGCCATCGAGCTATCGCGCGCCACGATCCGCAATATCAAGCAGGATCTGTTCTGGGCGCTGTTCTACAACGGCATCGGCATCCCGCTGGCCGCGGGCGTGTTCTTCCCGCTCACCGGCTGGCAGCTCTCGCCCATGTTCGGCGCCGCAGCCATGAGCCTGTCGAGCGTGTGCGTCGTAAGCAACGCTTTGCGTCTAAAATCCTTTAAGCCCAAAGTGGCAAAATAGGATCACCATTAAGTCCATTTAGAACGGGTTTTCCAGGTGCCCGAGATTGACCTGAAAGAGGAGCGACGCGTACTTTGGTACGCGAGCGACGGCTTGAAGGTCAAGGTCGGGTGCCTGGGAAAGCCGGCACAACAGAGAGGAATACCCATGCGATACACAATCAAGACTTCCGGCCTCATGTGCGGCCACTGCGACGCTACTGTCGAGACGGCACTGCTCAACGTTGCCGGCGTGACCGACGCCGACGCCGATCACGAGACTCAGACCGTACAGGTGGAGTGCGCCGACACCGTAACCGCCGAGCAACTCGCCGCCGCTGTCGAGGCCGCGGGCGAGAAATTCCACGCCCTGTCTGTGACCGCCGCATAGCAGTCGCTGCCTACTGAATCCTCAGAAGTTGCGGTGAAATACGGACTGTTGTGCCGCCCTAGGCCTTTAAACGGTCCGTATTTCACCGCAACTGACGGGGACATCCGGAAGATCGACCAGAAACGAGGACCCGACATGATGGCAGACCATAAATCGGTGACCCGCATGCTCAAGACGGCACGCGGTCAGATCGACGGCATCCTGCGGATGGTCGAGGAGGACCGCTACTGCGTCGATATCTCCACGCAGCTCATGGCCACACAGGCGCTCCTCGCGCGCATTAACGCCGACGTGCTCAAGGCGCATATCGAGGGCTGCGTGACTTCGGCAATCGAATCGGGCGACGAAGACCTCAAAGCCGCCAAACTCGCCGAAATCGAACGCGTCGTCGACAAACTCTCCAAGTAATTGGGGCATTGGGGACAGGTACGTTTGCACCGTCTTGGTATTCCGGGGACAGGTATGTTTGCACCACATTGGTGCAGATTAACCTGTCCCCCTTGCTCTAAATCGGGTATAAAGGCGTGCAGCATATCGAACGAAAGGCAATTTGCATGAATGACTTTATGAAGGGTCGCAATGGTGCCGATGAACTCACCATCGTGATGGGTTTTGCCGGCATCGTCATCGCGATGATCGGATCGATAGCCCGCATCCAGTGGCTCAGCTGGATTGCCATCGCCGTAATCGTGATTGGCGTGCTGCGCGGCCTGTCCAAAAATATCGACGCACGTCACAAGGAGAACGAGGCCTTTGTCGCCGCGACTGCAAACGTCCCCTGCCTGGGCAAATTCGTCGCCAGCTTGGGCGGCGGAACCGCAGCGGCCAGCACCTCACGCGCGGCCGGCACCAGTAAGGAAGACTTTGAGCGTGCCAAGCGCACGGCCAAGAAGATGTGGAAGGGCCGCAAGACCACGGCCTATCTCAAGTGCCCCAACTGCGGCCAGATGCTCTCCGTCCCCAAGGGCAAGGGCAAGATCCGCGTCACCTGCCCCAAGTGCCACGCCAAGATGGAGACGCGCTCCTAGCCGCCATACCATAGGACAAATAAAAGCCGAGGCCTCGCGCTGAGACCTCGGCTTTTTGTATGCGACAACGGAGCTGTCCCTTTGTCACACCTATGCTACGCCGTCGCGGGCCAGCTCCTCAGCCAGCGCTTCGGCAGGCATGGCCATAATCGCGTCGAGCTCGGCGTCCACCTCGGGAATACGCTTCACCTTGAGCTTGCGTACCAGATCACCGCGACACATCACATGCGTCGGCTCACGCAGAGTGTACAGGTCATCGAGCGGATTCTTACGCGTCACCAGGATATCGGCGGCCTTGCCGCACTCGATCGTACCGGTCTCGCCGCCCAGCCCCAGGAGCTCGGCATTGACCTGCGTGGCCGTATGCAGCGCAAAGGCGTTGCTCACGCCCACGTACTTGGCAAAATAGGCCACCTCGCGCCACATGTCGTACTGCGTCACGAACGGGCAGCTTGAGTCCGTGCCCAAGCCCACCTTAACGCCGGCATCCAGCGCCGCACGAGCACTCTCGATAATGCCCGAGCACACGATGTCGCCGTTCTTCTTTTGCGTATCGGTCGAATGGGTCTTTTCCGGGTCGAGCAATACAAACGGTAGCGCCGGGCTGATCGTGCAGGTAACGCTGGGCGCACGTCCCTCGAGCTGCGTGCCCGCGGCGCCGCGGTACAGCTCCAGGATCTCGGGCGTCATCGGGGCACCGTGCTCGATCGTATCGACGC
Organism: Collinsella sp.; assembly: GCA_036298675.1. GTDB lineage: Bacteria > Actinomycetota > Coriobacteriia > Coriobacteriales > Coriobacteriaceae > Collinsella. The sequence continues at coordinate 100,911 of JAXJIO010000004.1, forward strand.
CGGCCTCAAGCGCGGCCTTCACGCCCTCGGTACTCTCGACATGGGCCATAACCGGCTGGCCCACCTCGTGCGCCGCCTTGCACGCCGCCGCGGCAACCTCCACCGGCATACGCAGCACGCCCGGCTCGCCCACCTCGGTCGCATCGAAAACGCCGCCCGTCACGAACAGCTTGATGACATCGGCACCGCGCGCATACAGGTCTCGCACCTGCTCGGCTGCCTCGACGGGGCTGTTGGCCACCTGGGCGAACAAGCCCGCACCATGGCCGCCCGGCACCGTGACGCCCGTTCCCGGCGCTACCAGACGCGGACCCTGATACTTACCGGCGTCGATAGCGTCGCGCACGGCAATGTCGGCAAACAGCGGGTCGCCCGCGCCGCGCACCGTGGTCACGCCACTTGCCAGTTGTTGTTGGGCGCTGCCCTTAAGAATATGGCGCACGATGGCGCGCCCCACGGGATTATCGAGCTTCTTCATCAGCGTGCCCGCATCGCCCGCCGAGACAGGCTTGCCCGAGCCGCACAGGTGCACGTGCATATTGATGAGACCGGGCATGAGATACGCACCGCCCAGGTCGATAACCTCGGCACCCGCGGGCGCCTGCGCCACAGCACTCGGCCCCATCCAGGTGATGACGCCGCGCTCAACGACCACGGCCATGTCGGGCTGCGGCTCCATATGTTCCGAACCATCCAAGACGGTCGCATTGATAAACAACGTGGAACGATCGGCAGACGCCATATCGAGCTCCTCCCTCACGATTAACTTGAACATTTGTCCATTATCACCTAATGCAGCGACCTAAAGTCAAGCATATCGGTTAACGGAGGGAAGAGGGGATGTGGGGGACGGAATACGTTGCAGCCCCACCCCAGCAACACCAGGGAAATGTCTCGAACTGTAACAGGTACAGGGTTATTGGGCCCCTTGATGTTACAGATCGAGACATTCGGTCGACGTTTCACCGGTTTGTCTCGATCTGTAACAGTTACGAGCTCAAATAACCTCTAAACGTTACAGATTGAGACAAAACCTCTCAGCGCCCATACCACTGACGTCTCCACTCCTCAGCCAATTCAGCCTGCCGAGGAATACCCGCCAGCCTCATTTTCTCGACCAGCTTCCCCGGGTCTTTGAGTTCGTTAAACGTAAACCGAAGCACCTTATGCCCGAGCATTGTCAGATGGGACTCCCGTTGACGTTCTGCCACGAATGGGTCGACCGACTCTCGGCCCTCGCCGTTCTGCAAGGTGTACTTCCCCTTTCCGTCGAGCTCGCCGATGACACACGTCCCGTTCTCGAGCCGCCAAAAATAGTCGACGCGAAACACCTGGCTCGGATCGAGCGGGTCGCGAAACTCCACCTGCAGCTCCGGAACCGGAAAACCGTACGCAATAAAGAACGCTCGGAACCGAGACTCGCCGCCGTTTTCGGACAGCCCGTCCGCATACGACGCAATCACCTGTGCCCTGCGATACCCTCGCCTGCCCTCGCAATCGGCGCGGAGGCGCTCGCACAAATCCCCACGTGATACGCCTTTCGCCCGCAGTGCAGAATCGGCAATCGCCAACCCGTAGGAAAACGGCGCACGCAGCAGACAATCCTCCACCGTGCGCCAAAACGGCGTCACTCGCACGCCGTCGACGCGCTCAAGCGCACCCGCCATCTGTGGACGCAACAACCTGCACCCGCTGCTCAACGTCACCGAACAGCAAGTCTTAACAAGGAAACGCGGCCCGAGCAGATCATTCGGCACCTCCAGACCCCACAAAAGCGCCGCGTCATAGCCCCAAAACGCCCAATCGGGATGAAATTCCGCAAGCCCTCTGATAGTCCTCAGTGCTCGCTCCGCTGGCGTCAATGCATCCCAATCATGCTGAAAACAGAACAGGTACGGCTCGGGCTCCGCGATATCGTCGGTTCCAACATGGCGCCGCAGCCACATGAGCTCGGTATTGTCATGCGTTGCGAGCAGCGCACCTTGCTTGGCCGTCTCCGTGAGCCGCGCGAGCATCCTATTCCGCGCCAACGTGTTGCGAGTCGCATGTTTGTGTTTGAGAACGGTATTAGACACTTCCATCACCACCACATCGGACAAATGGGCCATCGCGCTGTTGCTGCCGCCGGCAAACGTCTTGATCTGTAACAATTACGGGCACAAGCAGCCGCCAAACGTTACAGATCGAGACATTCGTGCAGCATTGCACCTCTTTGTCTCAATCTGTAACAGGAAGTCCGATTTTTGGCCGCTAGATGTTACAGATTGAGACATTCCCCCAGCCAGATGCCAAACGTCTCGATCCGTAACAGTAAGACGTTCTCCAGGCCCCCAAACGTTACAGATTTAGACAAACCAGCGGCGCCCAAGCGTTCGTCTCGATCTGTAACAGGTAGACCGGTTTTTTGTCCCTAGACGTTACAGACCGAGACATAACGGCAGAAGGCAAGGCAGGCGACAACTACCCATCCCCTACTCCCACTCCTGCTCGTAGATATTGAGCGACTTTACGTAGCGCCCCTGGGCGCCCATGATGTCGCGGACCAGGCGCAAGAAGAAACTGATGCACGAGGTGTCAAAGCCATCCTGCAGGTCCTCCGGATGCACCGCACCCGGCCCATCGACTGCCGTGTCACTCAGGCGCGCGATGTCGTACAGATAGAGCTGTCCCGCCGTCAGCCAGACATCGTCGACGCAGGCGAGGCGCACCGCAATCGCTCCGTCGCTCCAATGCTCCTTTTGCACGATATGCGGGTCGTAGACATCAAAGCGACGGTCGGCGCGCGTGTCCTTCAGCGCGACCATACCAGTCGCAGGATCCTTGTCCAAAATGCCAAAGCGCGAGAAATACTGCGTGTCGCGTACCTGCTCGAGCCGCTTGAGCGCGGCAGGCGAAAGCGATGTCGGCGGCTCTTCAACATACAGCTCGAGCAGCGTCTTGCCATGGCGATAGGGGCGCTCGAAGAGCAGCCAATCGGTAAATGCCATGTTGTAGGCCATGATTTCGTTTTGCGAAGGCTCGGTGCAATAGCTGAGCCACGGGTCGACAATGATCTCGAACTGTTCGCGCGCCGGCTCCAAAAACTGGAACTTCCGCAGCATCCAAAAATGGGCCATGTCGGCAATATCGTTGCCGACGGCTTCGGCTAGCTGCGCTCGGTCTAAAACGTGGTCAGTCACGGCATCCTCCTCAAACTGATGAACCTCAATTTGAGCTTACGAGGAGGGTGGGCAGCCACTGTCAGCACGGACAAAATAGGCCTCCGGCTGCAAACCAACTGCCGACCAAACACTTGACGGGATGCTTGACCGAAAATGCGCACCGCAAAGAAACGGCAGGTAGATATAGACAGCTGACCCGCCATTTTGAGCCAGATGCCCGCTGCCACCACAGAAACAGCAGAGCACCACAGTCGCAAACGTCGACGAATGAATACTTGTACGTCGACAAATGACAAAGTCGCCCGCAAACCCGCAAGGAGTGTCCCCGAATGCCGGCACATAAGGAACGCCCCCAGCTGCCGGCACTTGGGGACGTTCCTTTTGGGCCGGCCGTTGGGGACAGCCCTTGACGATTCAGCTGTGGACAGCCGCCTTACAGCTCCAGCGCCTCGGCGACTTCGGCAGCGCAGGCCAGGGCGTCGGCCATGGCGCTCACTACGAGCGAGCTGCCGTTGCGGGCGTCGCCGGCCACATACACCGGCGCGGCATCTGCGGCGACGCCGTCGACACGCGCCGCAAGATGCGAGCCCTCGGCGACCATCACAGGCAGCGGGCGGCCCGCCGTGGCAACAGGTACGCCGACAGCTTCGAACACGCTGCGCTCCGGACCCGTAAAGCCACAGGCGATGAGCACCAGCTGGGCCGGCACCTCGTGCTCGGAGCCCGCGATGCGTTCGGGCTTGCCGGCCGACCAATCCAGATCGACCACGCGCAGGCCCGCTGCCGCGCCCTTCTTGTCCAGCAGCACCTCGAGCGTATCCACGCCCCAGGCACGCATCTCGCCGCCCATGGCAGCGATAGCCTCCTGCTGACCGTAGTCGGTCTTCTTAACGTTGGGCCACTGCGGCCAAGGGTTGCTCGCCGCACGCTTATCGGGCGCGGCCGGCAAGAACTCAAACTGGCGCACACTGCGCGCACCCTGGCGCACCGCGGTGCCCACGCAGTCGTTGCCGGTATCGCCGCCGCCAATGACCACAACGTCCAGGCCACGCGCGTTCACCGCGGGCTCACCACCATCGAGCACCGAGACGGTCGAAGCCGTCAGGTAGTCCACGGCATACACCACGCCCGGGGCATCCACATTCGTAGCCGAAAGACCGCGGGGTGCACGAGCGCCGGCAGCCACCACAACGGCGTCAAAGCCATTGAGCTTGGCCGCTACCGCAGGGTTCGTAACGTCAGCGCCCAGCTCAAAGACAATACCCAGCTCGCGCATGAGCGCCACGCGGCGCTCGACCACAGACTTCTCGAGCTTCATGTTGGGAATGCCGTACATGAGCAGGCCGCCCGGACGGTCGTCACGCTCAAACACCGTCACGCGGGCGCCGCGACGCGCGAGCTCCCATGCTGCCACCAGACCAGCAGGACCGGAGCCCACCACGGCGACCGTGGGTGCGCCCTCCCCCGCCGGCTCAAAGCGACGCGGACCGCCATTTGCCCACTCATGGTCGCTGATCGCACGCTCGTTGTCATGAATCGTCGTGGGCTGGCCGTCGACCGAACCCAGGTTGCACGCGGCCTCGCACAGCGCCGGGCACACGCGGCTCGTAAACTCGGGCATGGGCGAGGTGAGCGACAGGCGCTCGGCAGCCTCGTCCCAGCGGCCGCGGTACACCAGCTCATTCCACTCGGGAATCAGGTTATGCAGCGGGCAGCCACTCGGACGCGCCTTGCCAAAGCTCGCGCCCATCTGACAAAACGCCACGCCGCACATCATGCAGCGGCTCGCCTGGGCACGGCGCGCATCGTCATCGAGCTCCACGTACAGCGGATCAAAATCATGGCTGCGCTCCTCCACGGGGCGAAGCTCGTGGGTCACGCGATCGATATCAAGAAAAGCACCGGGCTTACCCATGGCACTTACGCCTCCTTCTTGGTCGAAGCAACAGAGCCGACAGCGCCGCCCGCGGCATCGAAGCGAGCGACATCCGCGGCACTCGCGCGACCGGTCACAATGTCAAACGCCAGCTCCTCTGCCTGCGCATGCGTCTTGCCGGCAGCCTCGGCGGCGGCGACAATCGCCAGCACGCGCTCGTACTCGGTTGGAATGACCTTCACAAAGTGCTTGCTCATCGTCTCAAAGCTGTAGAGCAGCTTAATGCCGCGCGGGCTCTGCGTCGCGTCCACGTGCTCCTGGATGAGCTCGCGAATCTGCGCCAGCTCGCCGGCCGTCGGGGCTTTAAGCTCAACGCTCTCGTGGTTCACACGGGCATCGAGCGTGCCGTACTGGTCAAAGACATAGGCCACGCCACCCGTCATGCCGGCGGCGAAGTTCTGCCCGACCTCGCCCAGGATGAGCGCCAGACCACCCGTCATGTACTCGCAACCATGGTTGCCGCAGCCCTCGACCACCACGGTGGCACCGGAGTTGCGCACGGCAAAGCGCTGGCCGGCAAGACCGTTAATGAAGCCGCAGCCGCTCGTGGCGCCAAAGAACGCAACGTTGCCCACGATGATGTTCTCGTCGAACTTGTAGGTCGCATGCGGGTTGGGGCGCACGGAGACCTCGCCGCCCGAAAGGCCCTTACCAAAGTAGTCGTTGGCGTCGCCGCACACGTTGAGCGTCACGCCGCGCGGCAGGAAGGCGCCAAAGCTCTGACCGGCCGAGCCATCGCAATCGATGGTGATGGAGCCGGCGGGCAGGCCCTCGGGATGTGCCTTGGTCACCGCATTGCCCAAGATGGTGCCAACGCAACGGTTGACGTTGGCGATGTCGGCATGGAAACGAATCGGACGCAGGTGCGCACGGGCATCGGCCGTATAGGGGACAAACAGCGTAGAGTCGAGCGTCTTGCCGAGCTCGCTGTCCGCGGCCATCTGCGGCAGGAAGTGACGACCGTCGGCACCCGGGATATGGGCGCCGAACTCGCAGGTCGCACTCGCCAGCACGGGCGACAAATCGAGCAGGTTGGCCTTGCGGTTGCCCGGGACCTCAATCTGGCGCAAGCACTCGGGATGGCCGACCATCTCGTCGACGGTGCGGAAGCCCAGGCTCGCCATGACCTCGCGCAGCTGCTCGGCAACAAAGAGCATAAAGCGCTCGACGTGCTCGGGCTTGCCGCGAAAGCCGCGACGCAGGCGGCAGTTTTGCGTGGCGATGCCGGCCGGGCAGGTATCCTGCTGGCAGTCGCGCTGCATGAGGCAGCCCATGGAGATGAGCGGCATGGTCGCAAAACCAAACTCCTCGGCACCCAGCAGGCAGGCGACGGCAACATCGGTGCCGTCCATGAGCTTGCCGTCGGCCTCGAGCACCACGCGCGAGCGCAGGCCGTTTTGCAGCAGCGTCTGCTGGGCCTCGGCAAGGCCAAGTTCCAGCGGCAGGCCGGCGTGCCAAATGGAGTCGCGCGCCGCGGCACCCGAGCCGCCGTTATGGCCGCTGATCAAAATCTTGTCGGCGGCACCCTTGGCCACGCCGGTGGCGATGGTGCCGACGCCGGCCTCGCTGACCAGCTTGACCGACACGCGCGCGCCGGGGTTGGCGTTCTTAAGATCGAAGATCAGCTCTGCCAGGTCCTCGATGGAGTAAATATCGTGGTGCGGCGGAGGCGAGATCAGGCCGATGCCGGGTGTGGACTGACGGACCTCGGCGATCCAGGGATAGACCTTCTTGCCGGGCAGGTGGCCGCCCTCGCCGGGCTTGGCGCCCTGGGCCATCTTAATCTGAATCTCAAAGGCGCTGCACAGGTAGCGGCTCGTCACGCCAAAGCGCGCACTTGCCACCTGCTTGATCGCGGAGTTCTTGGAGTCACCGTTGACCAGCGGGGTCTCGCGACGCGGATCCTCGCCGCCCTCGCCCGAGTTGGAACGGCCATGCAGGCGGTTCATGGCGATAGCCATGCACTCGTGCGCCTCTTTGCTGATGGAGCCATACGACATGGCGCCGGTGTTAAAGCGGCGGACGATGTTGAGCGCGGGCTCCACCTCGTCGAGCGAAACCGGCGTGCGGCCACTGGCATCAAAGTCGAGCAAGTCGCGCAGGCGCACGGCACGGCCGGTGCGGTGCAGGCGAGCGCTGTACTCCTTAAAGGTGTCGTAGCTGTCCTCGCGGCAGGCGGTCTGCAGCAGGTAGACAGTCTGAGGGTCGATCAGGTGATCCTCGCCGCCGAGCGGGCGCCACTTGGTCAGACCCAGTGTGGGCAGCTGATCGGGAGCCGGGCTCTTAAGGATGGCGAGCGCGGCGTCATAGCGCTCATTCTGCTCGCGCTCGACGTCCTCGACACCCATACCGCCCACACGGCTCACCGTGCCGGCGAAGTACGCGTTGACGAACTCAGGCGTAAAGCCCACGGCCTCGAAGATCTGCGCCGAATGGTAGCTCTGCACCGTGGAGATGCCCATCTTGGACATGATGGAGACGATGCCGGCGGTCGCAGCCTTGTTGTAGTTGGCGATGCCCTGCTCGGCCGTCACGTCCAAATCGCCGCGTGCCGCCAGATCTCGGATGCACGCATGTGCGTTGTACGGATAGATGCCGCTCGCGGAGTAGCCCACCAGCGCCGCAAAGTCGTGCGGAGACACGGCATCGCCGCACTCCACCACGATGTCGGCAAAGGTGCGCACGCCGGCGCGGATCAGGTGATTGTGCACGCAGCCCACGGCAAGCAGCGACGGCACGGGCACCTCGCCCGCAGCGGCACGATCGCTCAGCACCACGATGTTCACGCCGTCGCGGACCGCAGCCTCAACGTCCTCGGCAAGCTGCTTGAGCGCAGCCTGCAGCGAGCCCTCGCCGGCATCGCGGCGGTACACGGCACGGAAGCGACGAGTCTTAAAGCCCACGCGGTCGATGGCACAGATACGCTCGAACTCCTCCTCGTTGAGCAACGGGCGCTCCAGGCGCACCAGTTGGCAGGCCGTACGGGAGTCCTCGAGCAGGTTTCCGTGGTTGCCCAGGTAGAGCGTGGTCGAAGTCACCATGTGCTCGCGCAGGGCATCGATCGGCGGATTCGTGACCTGGGCGAACAACTGATAGAAGTATTCAAAGAACGAACGCGTCTTTTTGGACAGGCAGGCCAGCGGCGCGTCGATGCCCATCGAGGCGAGCGGGGCCTTGCCCTGCTGGGCCATGGGACGCACGACCTCGTCGACGTCATCCCAGTGGTAGCCGAGCTTGGCCATGCGCACGGCGGCGGGCACCTCGGCGTCCTCGGCAGGCGTTGCCGCGGCAGGCCTATCGAGCGCGTCGACGGTCAGCGTCTCCTCGGCAATCCAGTCGCGGTAGGGCTTTTCCTTGGCGTAACGGGCACGCAGCTCGTCGTTGTAGATGACGCGACCGCGGGCAAAGTCGACCTCGAGCATCTGGCCCGGCCCCAGACAGCCGCTCGTCAGGATGTTCTCGGGGCTCACCTCGATGGTGCCCACCTCGCTTGCCAGCATAAAACGACCGTCGCGCGTCACATAGTAGCGGGCGGGACGCAGGCCGTTGCGGTCGAGGGCAGCACCCAGGGTACGGCCGTCGGTAAAGGCGATGGCGGCCGGGCCGTCCCAGGGCTCCATGAGCATGGACTGGTAGGCGTCGTAGGCGCGGCGCTCCTCGCTCAGGCTGTCGTTGTGGTCCCACGGCTCGGGCAGCAGCATGGACGCGGCACGCGTGAGCGGACGACCGTTCATGACCAAAAACTCAAGCACATTGTCCAGAATCGCGGAGTCGGAGCCCTCGCGGTTGATGATGGGCATCACGCGCTCAAGATCGTGCTGCAGCACGGGGCTGTACAGGTTGGGTTCGCGGGCGCGAATCCAGTTGACGTTGCCCTTGAGGGTGTTGATCTCGCCGTTGTGGATGATAAAGCGGTTGGGATGTGCGCGCTCCCAGCTGGGCGTGGTGTTGGTGGAGTAGCGCGAGTGGACGAGCGCCACGGCCGTTTTGACGGCGGCGTCGTTGAGGTCGATGAAGAAACGGCGCATCTGCGTGGCCACAAGCATGCCCTTGTACACGATGGTGCGCGAGCTCATGGAGCACACATAGAAGATCTTGTCGCGCAGGGCGAACTCAGCGTCGGCCTTCTTTTCGATGGTGCGGCGGCACACGTACAGGCGACGCTCAAAGGCATCGCCGGCGGGCGTGTCGTCCGGACGGCCCAGGAAAGCCTGCAGGATAGTAGGCATGCAGGCGCGGGCCGTCTCGCCCAGGTCGTGCGGGTCGACCGGCACCTCGCGCCAGAAGAGCAGCGGCACGCCGGCTTCGGCGCAGCCCTCCTCAAACACGCGGCGGGCATCCTCTACACCCTTGTCGTCCTGCGGGAAGAACAGCATGGCCACGCCATAGTCGCCCTCTGCCGGCAGAATCTGACCGCACTTTTGAGCCTCTTTACGGAAAAAGTGATGCGGAACCTGGAACAGGATGCCAGCGCCGTCGCCGGTGTTCTTCTCGAGTCCCGTACCACCGCGGTGCTCCAAGTTAACCAGAATGGACAGTGCATCGTCCAGAATCTGGTGATGGCGCTCACCGTTGATATCGGCAAGCGCGCCGATGCCACATGCATCGTGGTCGAATTCGGGGCGATAAAGGCCCTGCTGCTGAGCGGAATCTGCCTGCATCGCGATCCTCCCCTAGGTGTTAGACAGTCAGTTGACTAGGCATACTAGAAGCATCACCGGTCCGTTGTGTTTCCCGCCCGTTTCGAAACAATCGCGTAACGCACACCGGCCATCAACGTCTTGCTATCAAACGTGTACGTCAGCCTCCAAACATGTCGAAATTTGACATCTTTGGAGGCTGACGTACACGTTTTAGTGCAGGGACGGCCGGCACATATGCATCCAACCCCTTTGAATTATTCTGGAAACGAGGGCCACGCAGACTTTTGCATGATGCGACTCGACACCGCAGACCTCAAGGGCGGCAACAAGGCGCCCAAGTTCGGCTTGTAAGCTCACCGCTTCAAACATCTCAATCTGTAACAGGAGGAACCGATTTTGGCGCCTAGATGTTACAGATTGAGATTTTCTGCGGGACGGTTTTGGTTTGTCTCGATCTGTAACACCTAGGCCCAATTTCCATCCCTAGTTGTTACAGATCGAGACATTTCGGCAGCCCCCTTTCACTATCCCATTCAAATACAACAATTTTGTTAGTCTTGGTTAACTTTTTGGCCTAAAACGGGTATCCTTTGCGGCGTCAAGCAAACGGCACGCGCACCGTGCCAGATCAAGGAGACCCCTATGGCACACCAGACAGACCGGCAGACGATGCAACTTGTCCTTATCCGTCACGGAGAATCCGAGTGGAACAAGCTCAACCTGTTCACCGGCTGGACCGATGTCGAGCTCACCGACACGGGCCGCGAAGAGGCGGCGGCAGGCGGCCGCGCCCTCAAAGAAGCCGGTTTCGACTTTGACGTCTGCTACACTTCGCGTCTCAAGCGCGCGATCCACACCCTCGGCATCGTGCTCGGCCAGATGGATCACGAGTGGCTGCCCGTCATCAAATCCTGGAAGCTCAACGAGCGCCACTATGGCGCGTTGCAGGGTCTCAACAAGGCCAATGCCGCGGCGGAGCACGGCGACGAGCAGGTGCTCATCTGGCGCCGTTCCTTCGATGTCTGCCCGCCGGCGCTCGAGCCGGGCGACAGTCGCGACCCCCACACCCAGGAGCAATACCGCGACGTCGCGCCCGATCAGCTGCCCTATACCGAGTGCCTCAAGGACACGATAGCCCGCGCCTGGCCTTATTTCGAAGACGAGATTCGCCCCCAGATGCTCGCCGGCAAGCGCGTACTCATCGCCGCGCACGGCAACTCCCTGCGCTCACTCGTCATGAAGCTCGAGCACCTCACGCCCGAGGAGATCCTCAAGGTCAACATCCCCACCGGAGTGCCGCTCGTCTACACCTTCGATACCGATTTCAATGTCCTCGACAAGCGCTACATCGGCGATCCGGCGACCATCGCCGCCAAGATCGACGCCGTGGCCAATCAGGGCAAAGCGCACAAGTAGCCCCAACCCAAATCCGACGCGTGGCGCCGCACGACCCAGATGCGACGTCATGCCGCCCATACGCAGGAGCGCACCATGCTCAACCATCTCAAACAACACTTTGGCTCCCGACGCACCGGTGGTCACGGAGGCCTAGACATTGCGCGGCATATCGGCCCCGGGCTGCTCGTGACCGTCGGCTTTATCGACCCGGGCAACTGGGCCTCCAATATGGCCGCGGGCTCGCAGTTTGGCTACGCGCTGCTGTGGATCGTCACACTGTCCACGATTATGCTCATCGCGTTGCAGCACAACGCGGCGCACCTGGGTATCGCCACGGGCACCTGTCTTGCCGAGGCCACGACACGCTACCTCCCCTGCTTCGTTGGACGCACAGTACTCATCAGCGCCTATCTCGCGACCATCGCCACCGCCATGGCCGAAGTCCTAGGTAGCGCGATTGCCCTTCAAATGCTCTTTGGGCTGCCCGTGCGCGCGGGTTGCGTCATCGTAGCGGCAGTATCGATGGCGATGCTCATGACGAGTTCCTACAAGCGCGCCGAGCGATGGATCATCGCCTTCGTAGGCGTGGTAGGCCTCTCGTTTTTGGCCGAGCTTGCACTAGTCAAGGTCGACTGGCCGCAGGCCGCCGCAAGCTGGATCACACCCAGTATGCCCACCGGCTCGGCCGCGATTATCGTAAGTGTCCTAGGCGCGGTCGTTATGCCTCACAACCTCTTCCTGCACTCCGAGGTCATCCAATCCATGCACTTCGAAGGCCAAGGCGAGCAGGTTATCGAGGAACGTCTGCGCTACGAGCTCTTCGACACGCTCTTTTCGATGGGCGTGGGCTGGGCGATCAACTCGGCCATGGTCATCCTGGCCGCAACGACCTTCTTTGCGCACGGCATTGTCGTAGACGACCTCGCCGTCGCAGCGGACACGCTCTCCCCCATTCTGGGCCCGGCAAGCTCGACCATCTTTGCGGTGGCACTGCTGTTTGCGGGCATATCGAGTAGTGTGACGGCGGGCATGGCGGCGGGCACCATCACCGCGGGCATGTTCGACGAGGAATACGACATCCACGACCGACATTCCTCGATTGGGGTGGCGGCCTGTTTCGTCGGCGCAGTGACGGCGTGCCTGGTCGTCCCAAATCCTTTTGAGGGTCTCATCTGGAGCCAGGCGCTGCTGTCGCTTCAGTTGCCGATCACGGTCTTCGTGCTCATACGACTCACCAGCTCGCGCCGCGTCATGGGCAAATACGCCAACTCGCGCCCACTCAACGCGCTGCTTGTAGGGATCGGTGCCATCGTGACGATTCTCGATGTCGTGTTGTTGACAGGGATGTAATGGGGCGGGGCACCTACCCAGGCAAACGTCTCGATCTGTAACATCTAGACCCGCTTTTGATGTCTAGATGTTACAGATCGAGATCATTCCGAGGGACAGCTCCGTTTGTCTCAATCTGTAACAAGTGGACCCAATTTCCACCGTTAGACGTTACAGATTAAGACAAAAGGTCGGCCGGACTCACAACAGACAGGATCGGCCAACAGCAACCGTGATCCCTTGGGGACGGAGGAAAAGGGTCCCGGCCGGGATATCCGACCGGGACCCTTGGACAGAGCTATGTGTTGCCGTGAGCCGCGTGCCGACGAGCTACTCCTCGACGAGCTCAAACTGATCGGGACCGACGCCGCACACCGGGCACACGTAATCCTCGGGCAGCTCGGGCGTGTCGACCTCAACCTCGTAACCACAAACGATGCACACGAACTTATACGTCTTCTTCTCCTCAGTCATGATGTTCTCCTCTCGAACGCGACTGGTGATGTACTTCATCTATTAGTATAGATTCTCAATAATATAATGCAAGTTTTTTAAAACATTTCTAGCCTTGATACGAGGACGCCTTCGGAGGCGTCTTGCCCTTCAGGACCTTGTGGTAGTAATCGTAGGTGAGCGGCGTCTCGTCGCTCAGGCGCTCGGCATCCTCGACCTCGCCGATAAACAGCAGATGCGTGCCCACATCCACAGTGTCGATCAAACGACAGCTAAACAGGGCCGCCGCGTGCTCGGGCACATAGGGCATGCCCAGAGCCGTCTCGCGGGTCTCGTATTTGGCAAACTTGTCATAATCGCTGCTGGTGCGGAACCCAAAGTTACCGATGTAGAGCATGTCGGCCGTCTGATCGATCACGGTCAGCGCGAACGCTTTGGCCGATGCGATGACGCCCGAGGTGACATTGTCCTTGTTCACGGCAACCGAAATACGCGGCGGCATGGACGTCACCTGCACCGCAGTGTTGATGACGCAGCCGGCACGCAGCCCGTCTGCCGCAGCGCTCACCACGTACAGACCGCTCGGCATGGTAAAGAACGCAGTTTTGTCCATAACGATCACTCCCCTAGCTCGGGTTGGAACCTCATGAATGTATGTACCCACAAAAAAAGGCGGCACCCATAACGGACGCCGCCTTTGAGACATATGTGTCAGAACAGTAAGAAAGATGAGACGCCCGCAGTTGCGGTGAAATAGGGACTGAATAGCCCCTCAAACAGGCAAAACAGTCCGTATTCCACCGCAACTTATGCAGAGTGCCTAGCGGTTGCGTTCCTTAAGGGCGCGGTCGATCTCGCGTTGGACATCACGCTTGGCCATGTCCTCGCGCTTGTCGTAGAGCTTCTTGCCGCGACCCAGACCCAGCAGCAGCTTTACGCGGCCGTCGGTATTAAAGTAGAGCTCCAACGGAACCAGCGCATAACCACGGTTGCGAAGTTTGCCGTCAAGAAAGTCGATCTCCTTGCGGTGCAGCAGCAGACGACGCCGACGGTCGGGATCGCGATTCCACACGCCACCATGGCTATAAGGATGGATATGCAGGCCGACGAGCCAGCACTCCCCGCCGCGGATCAGCGCGAAGGTATCGGTGATCTGGCAGGCGCGCTCGCGAATCGACTTGACCTCGGTGCCGCTCAGTTCAATGCCGCACTCAAATGTCTCATCGATAAAGTACTCGTGATGTGCCGAGCGATTCTTGGAGATGAGTTTGCGCTCGCGCTTACTGGGCATCGTCGGCCTCCTTGGCGCCATCGGCGTTTGAGCCCGCAGCCTCGCGCTTTGCCTTGCGCTCGGCATTGAGTTCGGCATCGCTCTCGCGCACCAGTTTGATAATCGCCGCGCAGGCTTCCTCGCCCACCAAGTCGCGAGCACGCACCGTCAGGCGCGTCGCCTCCTGCTTGTCGCCGTCGCTTGCAGCATCGGTCGCGCACATAATCAGGCAGATTGCAATCTCGGCCGAAGGTGAGGTCGGAACGCCCTGCAACGCCAGCTCGCCCATCACGTGCTCGTCGCTCTCCTCGGCGGCATCCGGATAGGTAGTATGGATCTTGTTGAGCAGGCGCGTCGTATGCGTATCGTTGGGCGCCAGGCGCAGCGCCAGACGCGCGCAGCCCACGGCAGCCGAAATGTTCTCGGTCTCGGGCTCCAAGAAGTACTGTCCCAGATTGGCGTAAGCGCGGGCGGCGCACTTGCCATCGCTTGCACGCTCCAGCACCGAAAACGAAAGCGAAGCCCACTCCTGCTTGTCCTCGAGAGCGCGGAACAGCTCGGCCAAATCCAAGCGATAGTTGCAGTTCATGGGGTCCCAACGCACAGCCTGCATCAAGGCATTACGAGCGCTCACATAATCCTGCTGGCGAATGTAGGCAAACGCCATGTCAGAGTACAGGCGGTCAAACGGCACCTCAACCTGCACGAGCTCGCGCGGATCCTTCTCCACGCGGCGATAGGCCAAGCGCTCAAACTTGCTATCGAAGCTGAAGTATTGGCGCTTCTCCTCCGTCTTGCACTCGGCGTCGATATGCTCCTCGGCGAGCTCCACCAGGCGCTCCAGCAGCGGCGTCGCCGTAGCCAGGTCGCCCTGCGCCAGATAGTTCTCGGCATATGTGATGTCTTGCAAGCTGATGGGCAGGTCCATGACAACTCCTCGGTCCGGGCGGCAGACTCAACGCGCGCCTTAAACATCGGTCAATACACAAAACCCGGGTCTCTTACGAGGCCCGGGCGTTCAATTTTGGTAGCCCGTACCAGATTCGAACTGGTGATCTCCGCCTTGAGAGGGCGGCGTCCTAAACCGCTAGACGAACGGGCCATATGTAGCAAATGCAATGGCTGGGATGGAGGGAGTCGAACCCCCATTGACGGAACCAGAATCCGCTGTCCTGCCATTAGACGACATCCCAATGACTGCATCGCTGCGCTCGGCTGTGCCTTTGCGCAAGAAAGAAATATACGGGAAGTCTCGCCGTGACGCAAGCCCCAATTTTGACTTTTTTGAAATTCAGTCAAATTGGCCTAATTTAGTCCAACACGTGAAGGACCTGTGAAGCACCAGCGACACCTACGGCGTCAAAGCCCGTAAAACATCCCACATCTACCGCTGGTAGATTACAACAATGCAGCACTCACGGCTGATGGCACAATCGAACCGTCATCATTGCACGGATATCGAGGCGCCATGGACGAAGAGCTTGATTACCTATGGGAGACCCTGGGCCTTGAGATCACTGCCGACCTTTGGCCCGAACGGGACAAAATCCATCCCACACTGCGCCCCGCCATTACTGTGGTGCAGGCAAAATACCGCCGTGCATCCTTTTTGATCATGCGGATGTCATGGCACGCGGGACTCCCCGACCTTAAGCGAATCCAGGCAAGCCTCGTCGAGTTGTCCGGCATGCCGACCGTCATATCCGAGGCGCACCTGGAGCAGCGCCAGCGCGAGCGACTGCAACAGCAGCGGATTCCCTTTATCTGCTCCGGCGTTCAGGCATATCTGCCCTTTATGGACGAGGAGTACTGGAGCGGCAAGCCCAACAAGCACGTAAAGGTCTACGATCCGCACGAATGGGCACAGCTTGAGGATTAGCGCATATGCCCGCCAGCCGGGATAGTGCGCATGCCCGCCAACCGGAAAGCTCATCCCGGAATTTACGTCCAGAACGGGACGCGCTTTCCCCTAGAGGCCCCAAACGGAAACCGTATCCCAGATTTCGCGCTCAAACTGGGATACGGTTTCCGCTAGCCCCTTCAACCGGAAACTGCGTCCCGGAATCCGAGCTCAAAACGGGACGCACTTTCCGCAGCCACTACAGCAGCACCTCGGTCCAGGCCGCTTCCTTAAACCCAGGAATCGCAAAGTCGTCGCCCACCAGCAGCGGACGCTTGACCAGCATGCCGTCGGTCGCCAGCAGCTCGTAGCACTCCCGATCCGTCATGCCCGCATCCAGACGCGCCTTCAGGCCCAGCTCTCGATATTTCATGCCCGACGAATTAAAGAAGCGCCGCACCGGCAGCCCCGAACGAGCAATCCAGGTCGCAAGCTCATCAGCCGTGGGATTGTCCAAAACGATATCGCGATCGATATACTCTACCCCATGTTCGTCCAGCCATGCCTTGGCCTTCTTGCAGGTCGAGCACTTGGGATATTCAACAAACAATACCGCCATGGGATTTCCTTTCTTAGAGAAAACAGGTGTCTGGAAAACTGCACATCGACGACCACTCGCGATTGCAGCCGTTATTGTAGTCAATGTCGAAGCATAGGCAGTCGCGATGTCTCGTCTTAAGGCTAGCGCCTCGCATGGGCGCCGATCGGCCGAGTCGCATGGCGCACCAACGCCGCTGCCAGCAATACCAACAGCATGGCGGTGACATAGCCCGCAGCATCGAATCCTAAATCGATAACGTCGAAATGCCTGCCGGGAACAAAGATCTTATGCACCTGGTCGCCAACGGAGCAGGCAGCGCAAAAGAGAAACACAGGCACGCAACGGGAACACACACTCCATGGACGCCTGGAAAAGCAGACCACGATCACCGAGGCGAACAATCCGACGAAGAAAAACTCTACGGTATGGGCGACGCGACGGACGTTTGCGCCTACCCACATGCGAATGGAAGCAAGTCGACCAGGCTGGACCGTCGAGGCAGCCGGATTGGTACTCTCAGTCATGCCGTCCCCCGCCTGAATTTCACCCGTGATGCCGGTAGCCTGAACGCTCGCAGCCTGACCCTCCACCACGCGCGCGGTGGACTCGCTCAGCAACGACGTCTGCACTGCGTTTTGCTCCGTCAGCACCCAGATGCCCGCCAGCGTTGCGGCGAACAGAGCGATCGCGGTCCACCCGATTATTTTCTTCATGTGCGCCAAAGGCCAACCTCCGTCTTTTTAAATATGAGCGAGTGTAGCCCCAAATGACATCGTCACCGTATCAAAATTTGAATCGCAACAGGAAGCGACAAAGCGACGCAAACCCCTACCCCGCCTCGCGCATCCAGCGATCAAACGTCCCCACGCACACGCCCAGGCACTTTGCTGCCTGGCTGCGGGTAATATCGCCTGCCTCATAGCTATCGCGCACTAGCTCAAACTGAGGAGGGCACGGCTTGCGAGGTCGACCGAAACGGACCCCTCGCGCCCGCGCCGCTGCAATTCCCTCCGCCTGGCGCCGATGGATATTCTCGCGTTCCACCTGCGCCACGTAGCTCAGCAGTTGCAGCACAATATCGACAATCAGGGTGTTGGTCACATCCGGCGCGCCGCTGGCCCTGACACGTGTGTCAAGCAATGGCATGTCCAACACCACAATGGCAACCCCGAGCTCCTTGGTAATGCGCCGCCATTCCTCAAGAATCTCGGAGTAATTACGACCAAGTCGGTCGATAGAAAGCACCACCAGCACGTCCCCGTCTCCCAGAACGTGCAGCAGCTCGCGATAACGCGGTCGATCGAAGTCCTTGCCGCTCGCATGGTCGGCATAAATATTCGCCGAGCCCACGCCATAGGCGCCCAGCGCATCCAGCTGCCGATTAAGATTCTGATCGCGCGAACTCACCCGCGCATAACCGTACACCGTCGCCATCTCATCCCCGCTTTCTTGTAAACCTGCCAAAAAGGGACAGGTTTATTTTGGTAGGTTCTACCTCTCAAATAGCAGGTAAGCGGGCGGCCGAGCAGACGGCAAGGTAGCCACGATTCAAATGCGAAGGGCGGTCCCGAAAGGCCGCCCTCCGCTCCCCCACCATGAGTCGGGATTTGGCTAATGGATAAGCTTAAAGTCCAAGTGCCCACGCGTGGTATTGACGCGCGAGACCTCGACAATCACGCGCTGCCCCAGCTCGTAACGAGTCCCCGTGTCGGCGCCCGTCAGCGTAAGCGCGTCCTCGTCGAACTCGAACCACTCGTTGCCCAGGCTCTTGATCGAAATCAAGCCTTCGACCTGCGTTAGGTCCAAGCGCACAAAGAGGCCCATGCTGCTAACCCACGAGACGGTTCCGGCATAGCGCTCACCCAGACGGTCCTCATAGTACTGGGCAATCTTGATCTTTTGCGTCGCATGGCTGGCGGCATCTGCCGCGCGCTCGGCATCGCTACATGCGCGGCAGATCTGCGGCAGAATGCGCGGCAGCGACTCGCGCCCCTTGCCGATCAGCCGCGGCGTACGGACCAAGGCGTCCTTGCCGCCGAGCTGCTCATAGGCCAACTGCAGTTTGAGCACGCGGTGCACCACCAGATCGGGGTAGCGACGGATGGGACTCGTAAAGTGACAGTAGCACGGCGCGGCGAGCGCAAAGTGGCCCTCGTTGCGCGGCTTGTACAGCGCGCGCTGCATGCTGCGCAGAAGCAGCGTGTTGACGAGCGGTGCGTTGGCCGTACCGGCGGCAGCATCAACTGCAGCCTGCAGCTCATCGGGGCTCCCCAGGGCAATACCGGCAGCACGGCGATCGTCGATGATGCCTAGCTGCGCCAGCGCAACGGCAGCACCGTGCAGGCTATCGGGGCTCGGATCCTCATGCACACGATAGCAGGCCTCGATATCACGGTCTGCCAGCCACTCTGCAACGCACTCGTTGGCGAGCAGCATGGCTTCCTCGATAAGCGACGTGGCACACGAACGCTCACGCGCCACAATCTGCACGGGCACTCCGTCCTCATCCAATAGAGCGCGAATCTCGGCTGTGTCAAAATCGACTGAGCCGCGGGCGCGACGAATACGACGGCGAAGTTCGGCGAGTTCGTTAGCGGCGACAAGGAAATCGCCGAGGTCGATGTTGTAGCCGCGGGCGGCCTCCTCGCACGCAAGACCGCGCTCAAGCGCTTCCTCGCGCGAGGTCTCGGCAGCCGCAACATCCTCGGCTGCACCCTCCAGCACCGAATACTCAACCGCGCCGGCACGCACCAGCAGCGCCTCGGCGCCGTCATAGTCCATACGCACACGCGAGCGAATCACGCTGGGATACGGATCGTAATGCCGCACGCGACCCTGCGCGTCGAGCTCAATGTCGACGGTAAACGCCAAGCGGTCCTCGTCGGGACGCAGCGAGCACAAATCGTTCGACAGGCGCCCGGGCAACATGGGTAGCACGCGATCGGCAAGATACACCGATGTCGTGCGATGGCGGGCTTCCAGATCGATATGTCCGTCCCAGGCAACATAGTGCGAAACGTCGGCAATATGGACACCCAGCTTGTAGCCACCCTCGGGCGTGCGCTCCAGCGAGATGGCGTCGTCAAAGTCGCGCGCGTCGACCGGGTCAATCGTAATGACAAAGCGGTCGCGCAGGTCTCGGCGGAGCGGGTCCTTGAGTGCCGAGGCCACATCGAGCGAAAGTGCCTCGGCCTCGGCTAGCGCGGCCTCGGGATACGTATCGGTATAGCCATAGCGCGCCATCACATACTGAACGCCCAAATCGGGCGCATCGTCGCCGCCAATACGGCGCTCGATCGTCACGGTGCCCGATTCCAGGCGCGTCGGATATGTCAGAATGCGTGCGACGACCGCATCACCCGGATGAACGCCCAAGCGCTCCGCCGAGGTGTCCTCCGGCAGAATAAAGAAATCGGCCTTAAGGCGAGAATCAAGCGGCTCGATCACCCCGAGCGGGCCGGCGGTCTGGTACGTGCCCACAACACTAATGGCTGCACGCTCGACGACGCCCTCGATTACGGCGCGTCGCTCGCCATGCGGGCTGTTCTTAATGCTCACGGCAACGGTATCGCCGTCCATAATCTCGCGCTTGCCGCGGCCCATGACCTTGTAGTCGCCGTTTTCGGTTACAACGTAGGCGCTATGCTCATGGAGCTGCACGCGTCCGGTCAGACTCGGGCGACGCTCGCTGCGCACCGGCCCGCGCTTATTGCGAGCTCCACGCTTATGCTTGTTATTGCGCCCCATGGCGCCTCCTTACTATCGATGGCCGTTTACACCCCAAGAGTCTACCCAAATGATCCCTAGGGGACGGCAGGATTGCGGATCACATAGCTAGACCAGCGCCGCGATGATCCGCAATCCTGCCGTCCCCTAGGGATCAAAAAACGGGCCGCCCCAAAAGAGACGACCCGTTGAAGGAACGAATTCCGGCCACGCCTACACGCGCAGATAGCGGCGCATGGCGATGGCGGAACCAAAGAGACCGATAATGACGCCGACCAAAATCAGCGCGGCGTAGGTCACCAGGTAGTACTGCATCGGCAGCGCAAACGACATCCAGCCGATGCTCTCCTGCAGACGCGGAACCATCAGGTTACGCAGTAGCTCCAGCACGCCGATGGAAAGCAGCGAGCCCAAAATGGCCTGCAGCACGCCCTCGGTAATGAACGGCCCGCGAATGAAGCCGTTGCTTGCGCCCACCAGACGCATGATCGCGATCTCACGACGACGCGCCGTAATGGACAGGCGAATCGTGTTGTTAATGAAAATGAACGCGATAAAGGTCAGCAGGCCGACGAGCACCACAGCGGCGAGGCGGACGTAGTTCGTCACCTGGAACAGGCGGCTCACTTCCTCCTGGCCGTACAGAACGCTCGCGTTGACGTCGCCGTCGTCCGCAATCTTCTGAAAATCGGCGTTCTTCTTGAGCTTCTGGGCCGTGCTCTCGACCTTGGACGGATCGTCCATCTCGATGGCAAACGAAGCCGGCAGCGGATTCTGACCGTCGAGCGCGCTCATGGTAGCGTCGGCGTTACCCGACATCTTGCTCGTGTACTCGGCCAGCGCGTCGTCCTTGTCCTTGTACGTCACGGACTTGACGTTGCTCCACGTCTTGAGCTCGGCCTCAAAGGCCTGAACATCTGCCTGGTCGGCGTCATCGCTAATAAAGGCGTTGATGACGACCTGATCCTCGACGGTGCCGATCACGGAGTTCAGCATCGCGGAACCCATAATGAACAGGCCGATGATAAACAGCGAAAGGAAAATCGTGATAACGGCGCCGAGCGAGGTGGTCCAGTTACGGAAGAAGTGGCTGATTGCCTCTTTGAGCGAGTAGCCCACGTTAGTTGGTGCCATAGTTGCCGTAACCTCCCCTCTCCTGGTCGCGGATTACGTGGCCGCCCTCGAGGGCGATCACGCGACGGTGCATGCTATCGACCATCTCGCGGTCGTGCGTAGCGACGATCACGGTGGTACCGGTGCGGTTAATGCGCTCGAGCAGCTTCATGATGCCCAGCGAAATCGCCGGGTCGAGGTTACCCGTGGGCTCGTCGCAAATCAGCAGCGGCGGGCGGTTGACCATAGCGCGGGCAACGGCAACACGCTGCTGCTCGCCACCGGACAGCTGATCGGGCAGCGAGTCCATCTGATCGGCCAGACCGACCAGACGCAGTACCTCGGGCACCTGGCTGCGAATGACGCCCTTGGGCTTGCCGATGCACTGCAGGGCAAACGCCACGTTTTCGTAGGCGGTCTTTTGCGGCAGGAGCTTAAAGTCCTGGAACACGGCGCCAATCTGACGACGCAGGAACGGAACCTTGCGGTTCTTGATCTTCATGAGATCCTGGCCGGCGACCAAAATGCGACCGCTCGTGGGCTTGACGTCGCGGTTGAGCGTCGACAGCAGCGTGGTCTTACCCGAGCCGGAGTGACCGACCAAAAAGACAAACTCACCAGGGTAGATCTCGATGTTAATGTCATCGAGCGCGGGCTTGTTGGGCTGCGCCGGGTAGATCTTGGTGACGTGCTCCATGAGGATGACAGGCTCGACACCGGCCTGCTTGGCCATCTTTTTGCGGCTCGCCTGCGGGTCGATGGGCGCGAACACCGACGTAAAATCGGGGTTGTTGAGCGCGTTGTCGAGACTTGCGACCTCGGCGGCCTGATCGCGCTCGACCACCGGCGCAGCGGGCTGCGTGGGGTCGGGAATAGCGGCAAAAAGACCGGACTGCGCGGGCTGCGGCGTGGGAGCCGCAGGGGCCATGGGATCGGGGACGCCGGCCATGGTAGGCTGCGGCGTGGCGGCGCTCATCTGAGGCTGAGCCACGCGGGCGGTCACCGTCCGAACGGGCTCAAAGCCAGCCGTGCCGGAAAGCGCAACATCGTTGTTGGGGTTGTAGGCAAAGGGATCTGCCGCCGGCTGTGCCTGATCTGCCGGCCGTGCGGGGATCGGGCTAAACAGCTGATCCTCTGAATCCGGAGTGGCGAAACGATTGCCCGCGACGCTCGGCTGCGTCTTGGGGGCTTCATCGCCCGCACCGGAGGTACGGAAGTGGTTACCCACTGGTGCTCCTTATCGTCGTGCGTTTAAACTACATGAGCGCTTTGTATTTTAGCAGGATTGCCTTTGCTGCACATAAGAAGCATGGCGCGCCTTGGATTCCCGTCGGCCGCCATGAATATCAACTTCATCCGAACTCCTCTGATGGATGGTCCGCGCTTTCCAAGCGCTTCCCCCGTCCGCCTCAATCGGGCATACTTCAATCATTGTGAAAAGCCCTAGGGCTTTTAGCGGCTGCGGGTACCTGTACCTTCAGCCGCATTTTTCTTACTTTTTGGACCCGATATGGAACACTGACCGGCTCTCACGGCCATAGCAGACACGTCTCGTAGCACCAGAAGTCAGCTCTCCGTATCCATCACCGCCCAGCTCACAGGCGCAATACCCGGAATAGACATTAGACAAGAGGGACAGGTGGCCTGACAGTCTCCCGATTTTGTCCTGCGTTGCATCGAGGCGGAGGCATATGCCGCCTTTCGAGCGCGAGTGACGCCGACGTATAGCAGGCCGCTTTCCTCGATAAGCCCGTCTGGCATTCTCCTCATATCGACAATCCGGCAACTTTGCGCGGAACGTGAGCACATATCAGCTCTGTCGCACTGAACCTGCGCCCCCGACTCCCAAGAAGCTCAAAGAGATCGCGCCTCGTTCAAATGACCAGAGCGGTTTGGGAAAGTGAATAAGCTCCCTTTCCGCCTGCCACCCCTTCGCATATCCGCCACACACCAAGCATCGCTGGCTGCGGTTTCCCCCATTACATGGGACGCACGCGCCTTACGACCCGCGCCGAGCCGTATGAACCCGTCCTCCAACGGCACCCGCACGCTCATCGCGTCCGGCAGAAGCGACCGCCGCATCGGCGCCGCCCCGGCATCACGCCACCCCGCAGAATGCGATCCCCGCGCCGCTAAGCTCCGCCAGCACGGCGCGGGCCGCCGGCGTTGGCCCGCTCTCCACGCCGTCGCCCACGTGGCGCGACACCTTGAGCGCCACCACGTCGCCGCCGTGATCCGCGAGCAGAGCCTTGGCCGCCGTTACGCTGCGAGCGCCCACGAGGCGCAGCTCGTACTCCACGCGCTCGTCCGTAGCGGCGGTCTTCACCGCCTCGATCTCACCGCGAAGCGCCTCGGCAGCCTCCTTGGAAGCGGAGGCATCGGCCACCTGTGCCTCAAACTCCGCGATCCGCTCGTCCCGCTTCGCAAGCATCGCCTGGTAGTCGTCGCCGGCTCCGCCCAGGGCCGTCACTTCCCCTTGCTCCTGCGCGTCTTCCGAGCCCGCCTCTTGCTGCTGCGCCTCGTCCGCTTGCCCGCCATTCGAGCCCTCCTTCACGAGAACCGCCTTTCCGCTCGTACGGCAAGCACAACAAGATGCCCGCCTGGTTACTCATCAAGAGCAGCCTAGGCGGGCGTCAAAAAGTCAACCGCGCATCGGAGCCGCAAGGCGGCAGTGCCCGAAGAAATACGTCCCACTGGGTTACACACACCGAACTTAAGAAGCGTTTTTGGGCCATCATGGTAAAATTCCCATCGGAGGTAACGATGGAGACCATGCTACTTGATGACATAGAGTTGAGGGAGACTGCAAAGCGGCTCTACGATTCATACTCGACTGTTCTCTCCGAATCCAAGCTCATCTCCATCATCCAAGACGTCCTCGGCGACTTCGCCCCCGCGGTCGACTCCAAATACGCGGCCCGAAGGACCATCAACGACTTGGTGATGGGTTATTACCCGAACGAAGCCACCATCAAGGCCAATTTCATCGATAGGGTCCTCTTTCCGCTGAGCCCCGCGAACATCTCCATCTTCGAGCTTCCCATCGGCAACAGCCGCGTGGACATGTGTAAGGTCAACGGCCACAGCGCCGCCTACGAGATCAAGACCGACCTCGACACGTTCGATCGTCTCGAGGGCCAGTTGAGCGACTACTTCGACGTGTTCGAGACCGTCTACGTCGTGACGTCCGACAAGCGTTGGCAAGAACTGCCAAGCTACGTCCCCGAGGCCTGTGGGATTTACTCCTACAGCCAGGACGCAAGGGACGGCTCCTATCACTTCAAGGCACAGCGCAAAGCCATCAAAAGCACCAACCTGGACTCCGAAAAGCAGCTCGCGGTCATGCCCAAGCGCGCCCTCTGCGAGACCTTCGGCATCGACGGCGGGGGCATGTCAAAGCCCGCCATCGTCCAGGAGTGTCTTGCCGAGAACAGCCAGGCCAAAATCAACCGGCTGTTCAAGGCCTATCTCAAGCAACGCTACGGTGCCTACTGGGAGCACTTCTGCAAAGTCAAGCCGCGAATCTTGGGTATCGATTATGAGTGGTTCTACCGCAACAGGTTAGAGCCGGGGATTGTTTACTGAAACACCCTCGAAGATTCTGTTAGCTGCTGTATATAGCGGATAAGCGTGTACTTAATCCACTCGGCAAAGGTGCTTTGCGTGCCTCGAGCGTATTTTTCAGCAACAATGCCAAGGGCAAGGCAGTTCCCTTTGGGGTTAAGCGTGGCGTCGGCCAAGATGGCTGGGATGATGTCCTGGTAGCCGTTTGGCCCGCGATCATAGTCGTCGTTCACGAAGGTTTTGAATTCGTTCCTCGAGCCATCATAGAGAACGGCAAGGGCTCGCCCCTTGTTCGTTCCTCCGTATGGAAGGTTGTCGTGGAGTCCGCCGTAATCGCCGACACCTTGGAAACCATAGTTTGCAAAGGTGTCGAGGTGGCTATTGTTGATGATGTTGGCATAGTCTCCGTTGGGGAAATCCTTGCCAGTGGAGTTTCTCGCCCTTGGAGAGCAAAGCGCGATAAGATGGGCGGGAAGATTAAGGCGCCGAAGCTGCATACACTCTATTGGCTTCGAGCGAATCGGCTGCTCGTTGAAATCATACAGAAGGAAATCGTCCGCCCGCAGAACTTGTTTGACCGCACTTTCATAGCCCTCAAGGTCGTCGATGCGAATCGCAATTCGCTGTGCCGGATTATCCACCCTCAATTGACCCGCAAGCGCCAAAACCTCATCGGGTTTCAGCGCGTCAATGCCACGCTTAACAGTGATGATGGGAATCAAGTTTGGGTACGCAGCAATTCCGAGGACCTTGGTCTTGTATAGCCCGAGGTCTCTGTTGAGTTGAATGACGAGGGGAATCTTGTCAGGCTTATAACGGTATCTACTGAGATCGCACCTGAAGTAGTCGACCAATACAGGGCGATTGGGGAATAATCGGGCAATCTTCTCAAGCGTAACGTCATGCGGAGAGGACAAGTCCTTTACTACTCGGTGGATTATTTTCCCGCCCTTGCAGACTTTCTCCTCGCGAACGGTTTCGCCTGTAAACGGGTCAATCTTATTGTCGTAGGTAAACTTCTCTTGAATGACCTCTACAAGGGGAATCATGTCGTCGCGTAACAGGCTCTTTTCCTGAAGAATCTTCATCGCTGCGAACTCGCTTTGCCGATTTTTGATGGCGATTACGTACACGGCTCCGCCCCCTAGTTAAAGCGATCCTTCAAATCGTTCAGTTCAGCAAATGGCACAAAGCCGTCATGCTGCAGGAAGGCGACGACGATCCCCGGAGGCGTTCCCTGAGAAGCGGCAAAGCTCTTTACGGCGGCGCTGGAAAAATCTCCAGTAGATGCGAACGACTGATAGCTGTCCTCGTCTACAAAAAACTTTCTCGCATACACATTGGCACGCGCGTCGTCCTCGTCAGAACTCTTGAACTTTGGGTCATCAATAGAAATGTCTGTACCCTTCTGTCCAAGCCCGTCGAGGAGATGCCCAATCTCATGAGCAATCGCAAACCATGCATCGCCATGGGTCTTGTAGCGTCCGCTGATGTAAATAGTCGGATGCCCGAGATAATACGTTAGGGCGCCTCGTACCTTGGCGTTGGCGATAGCCGGCCTATAAACCAAGTAAACGCCAACCGAGTTGAGCAGCATGCGGCAGCTCTTCAGCGAAGCCATGAAATCGGTGTTAGAGGCCACGTCCTTCAAATAGGAGATGGCATCGACAAAATCCTTCTTGGAGTATTCGGGAGAGTTCTCAGTGTCGTTCTGCTCCTCAATCTCTTCTTTGCAGAGCCCCAGCCAAACCACAACGGCTTCGGAATCGCCACCATCTTGCATGAACTCGATTCCGTCGGGAACGGCATTCCCATAGCGGTCAAAGTCCGTAATGCCGAGTATCTTCAGCATCGCGATAGCCTGCTCAACGAGGGACATGCCGCCCACACGTCCAAAAGCCTCCTTGAAATGAAACCTCTTGGCGATCTCCTTAAGGTCAAGCTCCTCCAGATGCGCCTCCTCGCGTTCGCGGGCAAGGTACTCCTGATACTTGACCTCATAGTTAAGCCAAAAACTCGCGGGAACGTCGGGCATGACCTTCTCAAGCTTCAGCGCCATGTCCTCGGTAAGCCTGGTCTTCCCGTTCAGAAGCTGGGAGAGGTGGCGCTCGCTCACGCCGGTACGCTTCGAAACTTCCTTTTGGGTCAAACCGCGCGCATCAAGGTATTCCTTGATGATCTCGCCGGGCGCGACGATGAAATCACTCATAGCTATCTTCTCCTCTCCTAGCTCAGTGGTAGTCCTGAATATCCACGATGCAGACGCTGGTGATCGTCGTAAGGTCATCCGGGTCAAACTCCCCGACGGGACGGATGACCAGTCTCATGTTCTTGCTGAGGTCGATTCCCCAACAGCCCTCAAAGTTGCCGGTCAGCTTGTGCCTGCGCGGCGGCGGCAGATGGGTAATCTGCGAAAGGTCATTCGCAACCCGCAGATCGGAAAGACGATGAATGAGGTTCTTGGCTATCTTGCCGTAGTTCCTCGTTATCGCCCTCTGATCCTTAAGGCTCTTCTCCAGCGACTTGCTTGCATATTCGATATCCATCGCCACCTCCTTTGATAGAAGGATATTGCAATTGACCTCTGAGGTCAATATTGACTTTTAAGATCAATTTAATTCTGTACCTAGACCACTCAGACTGATACTCGTCTGACGTTAGGGTTTTCTAATGAGCGGTGCCACCTCTTAAATACTCTCGCATAAACCGCCCAATCTCTTCTCCGAAAACGCTCAAGCCGCCCGATGCAATAAGCTCTGGATGCACCCTAACCCCATTAATATCCCAGCCATCATCCCTGACATGCTGGAATTCAGTGAAATGCCCGCCACTCACAGGGCTGCCGCATGGATACAAAATGGGACGTAAATATCAAAATTCCGCGCACATCCCGGCGCCAAACCACGTTATGCCCTATAGGAGGTGAGGGAAGAGAATGCATAGCTTTCCATACGGCAGCAACGGCAGGGCGGACGCGCCAGGCCGCGAGAACGACTCTTTGGTAGGGCGCTTCGCAGAGGAGCACTACGACAAGGTATACCGCTACTGCGCGCGAAGGCTCCCCTCGAAAGAGGATGCCCAAGACGTGACGCAGGAGGTGTTCCTTCGGCTCGTGCGGAGCGATGCGCTATACGCCGAGCATGGAAAGCCCCTTGCGTATCTCTACGCCTGCGCGCGCAATGTCTGTGCCGACTTCTACCGAGGTCAGAGACCGGTTGGTGCCTTGGACGAGGACGATGTGCAGACAATTCCTGACGTGCGGCATGCAGACATGGACGGACGGCTGACCATGGCGGGTGCCCTCGCCCGCCTTACGGAAGAGGAGCGCGAGGTCATCGAGCTTCGATACGGCCAGGACCTGCCTATGTCCGATATCTCCGCCGTGACGGGGAAGTCGAGGTTCGCTCTCTATCGAATCGAGCGGCGCGCGCTCGGCAGGCTCAAGGAACTGATGGGAGAAGGCAATGGATGACTCGAAGCTAAAGGATGCGCTGAGGAGCTACTACGCCGCCGACGCGGCATCCCCCGATGCCTCGGCGCGCAAGCGCACCTTGCTGCTCGTGGAAGCAGAGGCGGCTCGCGCCTGCGGAGGCGCGAGGGAGGCGGATTACATCCCGCTCTGGCGGTTCGTCGCGAGCCAGGTCCGGTTCGTGCGTCCCTGGGCATGGATGCTCCAGATCGCGCTTCTGGCATGCATGCTCGTTCTCGTCGGCGTGATCGGCCCGCGCTCGGGAAGTCCCGTCGTCGTCATGGCGGCATCGGCCCTCTCGGTTGCCATAGCGGCACCATCGGTATTCAAGAGCTTCGAGACCCGCGTCTGCGAGATGGAGTACTCGTGCCGGTTCAGCTGCGTGCAAGTGTTGGCGAGCAGGCTTTTGCTTTTCGGCCTTGCCGACGTGCTTTGGATTACGCTCTCCGTTGCGGCAGTGCCAACGCTCGCGGGGATCGACGCGCTTCGCGTACTGCTGTACGCATGCACGCCGTTCTTCTGCTCGTGTGCCGCCTGCTTCTATGCGGCGCGCCGTCTGCCGGGCAACTCGCTCGTCGCCAGCGTCGCCCCTGCGATGTCCGTACTCGCAGCGCTCTGGCTGCTGAGCACGGCGTTCCCCCTCTGGTACGAGGGCGCGTCTCTCGCCGTATGGGTCACGGCGCTCATGGCCTCCATGGCGCTCACCGCCCTGGAGGCGTCAAGGCTCATACGCTGCGTCTCAGGCGGCCTCTCGCCACGCCCGTCAAAGGCGGCGCTCTAGCTCTCCTCCTGCATGCCTGCAACATCGAACGAAGGACAAGGAACGAACATGGAACTCAGGCTTGACAGGCTCACCAAGCAGTTCGGCAGCCATATCGCCGTCGACCGCGTGAGCTTCAGCTTCACGCCCGGCGTCTACGGCCTACTCGGGGCCAACGGCGCAGGCAAGACCACGCTCATGCGCATGATATGCGACGTCATGAGGCCGACATCGGGAAGCGTGTTGTTCGGGGGCACCCCCATAGACCAGCTTGGCGACGGCTATCGGGCGCGCCTCGGGTACCTGCCCCAGGACTTCGGCTACTACCCGGACTTCACGGCCTGCGATTTCATGATGTACCTGGCATCGCTCAAGGGGCTCACCGCGCAGCAGGCGAAAGTGCGTACGCGCGAACTCCTGGGAGTTGTCGGTCTCGCAGAGGCCGCAAAGCGGAAGGTCAAGACCTTCTCCGGCGGCATGAAGCAGCGGCTCGGCATCGCCCAGGCGGTGCTCAACGACCCGTCTGTCCTCGTGCTCGACGAGCCCACCGCAGGGCTCGACCCCAAGGAGCGCGTCCGCTTCCGCAACCTCATATCCTCTCTCGCCCAAGACAAGATCGTCATCCTTTCCACGCACATCGTCTCTGATGTGGAGTACATCGCCGACGAGATCCTCGTGATGCGCGCTGGCGGCATCATCACGACGGGCACGGTCGACGAGATCACAGGGGACATCAGGGGATGCGTCTGGGAGTGCACTGTCGCCCCGAGGGAGGCAGACGCCATGTCGGCATCGCTCACGGTGGGCAACATCCATTACGCCCAGGACGGCTCTGCCATTGTTCGCGTGGTGGCGCAGCAGCGCCCGCATCCGAGCGCGCGCGCCGTGGAGCCGACGCTGGAGGACGTCTACCTCTACCTCTTCCAGGAGCAGTCCGGGGGCCTGCCGGTTTCGCGGACGAAAGCGGAAGCGGGACGGGACGCAATCGCACGCAGGAAAGGAGCGCGCCGTGGGTAGCCTCATCAGATACGAGCTCAAGAAGATGCTCTCAAGGCGCGTCTCGCAGGTTTCCATAGCGGCCGTCCTGGCGCTGGTCGCGGTCATAGCCTTCTTCAACATAACGTCCCAGTACGCCCTCGACCCCAAGGAGATGGGCACCGAATTCGAAGGCACTGCCGCCATCGCCCAGATAAAGGCAAACACGGAAGCGCTCGCAGGCCCCATCACCGACGAGGAGGCCACCGAGGCGCTCCGCGAGTTCAAGGAGTTCGTCGGTCCGGACGGCGAGGTCAAGGAAGAGTACAGGACGGACAGGAAGCCCTACGGGGAGAAGGCGAACGAGTACTGGGAGTTCAGCGCGAAGAACGGCGCCCTCATGGCGCTGCTGACAAGCCCTTGGATGCAAGGCTACCAGATGCCCGTGTCCGCGGCAGCCGCTATCGACACGACTGGCACCGTCGACCTCTACGGGCGAGTCCGCTCGAAGATAGCCTCCGGGCTCGACGCGAACGGGGCCCT
This sequence comes from Collinsella sp., assembly GCA_036298675.1. Taxonomy (GTDB): domain Bacteria; phylum Actinomycetota; class Coriobacteriia; order Coriobacteriales; family Coriobacteriaceae; genus Collinsella. The sequence continues at coordinate 131,692 of JAXJIO010000004.1, forward strand.
CTCGTACAACGACGATGAGAGGGCGTTCTGGAGCGAGAGGGCGCAAGGCATGCAAACGCCCATCGAGTACGGATACGCAGGAGGATGGGAGGACTTCCTCAACCTCGCCCAGTTCCTCATATTCGCGATGCTCGCAGTCGTGATAACGTGCGCATCGGTGTTCAACGGGGAGTACCGGGCCAAAACCGACGCCATCCTGCTGTCCACCAAGTTCGGCAAATCAAGGCTCGGGCGCGCGAAGGCGGCGGCCTCTATGATCGCGGCAAGCGCCATATACTGGGTCTTCACACTCGTCTTCCTGGCAATAACGCTCGTCTTCTACGGAGCCGACGGCGCAGGTCTACCCATCCAGATCTACAACATCACATGCACCTACGGCATAAGCCTGTCAGCCGCCGCCCTCATATGCTGCCTCGTCGGGTATCTCGCAACCCTCGCCCTCCTTGGGATAGTGCTCGCACTGTCAGCCAAGATAGACAGCCCCATGGGAATCCTCGCAGTCGGCGTCGCTCTCATCTTGATTCCGATCTTCGTGCCGACGATGACGAGCAGCATCGCGAACCGCGTCATCTACCTGTTCCCCTACGACGCACTGAACCCCCTCAACCTCTTCGGCATGGTCTCGTATGCCATAGGCCCTGTCGTGGTCGAGCTGCCCGTGTTCCTCGCCGCTTTCTACCTCCTGCTTTTCGCGACGGGCATTGCTCTCGCGATAAGGACGTTCAAACGCCATCAGGTTGCCTGATGATGTCAAGGAGGGCCGTTGCCGCCAAGGATGCGTGAATCAGCGAGCCTTCGAGTGGATGCATACCATCGCATTTCAGGGCGAAATCCTCTCCGATTCGCCTCTGGCTGTTAGGGTTTAGGGCCGAATGTTGCGCAACTGCGCCCTGGCCCCGACCGTAAAACCTCTCTAGCTTCTTCCCTGCTTTCCCCTAAACAAAAAGCCGGGGCGCCTCCACATGGAAGGCACCCCGGCTTATTTATTGCCCAATACGGGAACGGCTCTCAAATTAAGGCCAACGCAAAATGCCTTAGGCCAGGAACTCCTTGGTGGTCGCCACGATGTTGGCGGCGTCCAGGCCGTACTTGTGCAGGAGCTCGGCACCCGGACCGGACTCGCCGAAGGTATCGTTGACGCCAATCTTCTTAAGCGGCGTCGGGCACTGCTCGCACAGGACGTCGGCGACGGCGCTGCCCAGGCCACCGATCACGGAGTGCTCCTCGACGGTCACGACGTGACCGGTCTTGGTGGCGCTCTTGACGATCAGGTCGGCATCGATGGGCTTGATGGTGTGCATGTTGATGACCTCGGCATCGATGCCCTCGGCAGCAAGCTGCTCAGCGGCCTCGAGAGCCTCGCCGACCATCAAACCGCAGGCGATGATGGTGACGTCGGTGCCCTCGCGCATGACGATGCCCTTGCCCACCTCGAACTTGTAGGTCTCGGGGTCGTTGATGACCGGCGAGGCCAGACGGGCAAAGCGCATGTACACGGGGCCGTCGCACTCGTAGGCGGCACGCGTCACGGCGCGGGCCTCGACGTCGTCGGCGGGAACAATCACGGTCATGCCGGGGATGACGCGCATCAGGGCGATATCCTCGCAGCACTGGTGCGTGGCGCCGTCCTCGCCCACCGAGATACCGGCGTGCGTGGCACCGATCTTAACGTTAAGGTGCGGATAGCCGATGGAGTTGCGGACCTGCTCAAAGGCGCGGCCAGCAGCGAACATGGCAAAGCTGCTCGCGAAGGCAACGCGGCCGGTGGTCGCGATACCGGCGGCAACACCCATCAGGTTGCTCTCGGCAATGCCCACATCGAAGAAGCGGTCGGGGCAGGCCGCCTTGAACTTGCCGGTCTGCGTGGCGGCGGCCAGGTCGGCGTCGAGGACCACAAAGTCATCGTGCTCGTTGGCGAGCTCGACGAGGGCCTCGCCGTAGCTTACGCGCGTGGCGATTTTCTTGACGTCTGCCATCCTAGAGCTCCTCTCCGGCGGCCGTGAGCTCTGCCATGGCCTGCTCAAACTGTTCATCGTTGGGGGCCTTACCGTGCCAGCCCACCTGGTTCTCCATAAAGGAGACGCCCTTGCCCTTCATGGTCTCGGCGATAATGGCGGTCGGCTGACCCTTGGTAGCGCGGGCCTCGGCAAAGGCGGCGCGGATCTGGTCGAAGTCGTTGCCGTCGGCGAGCTCCACCACGTGGAACTTAAAGGCGCGGAACTTGTCGGCGAGCGGCATGGGGTCGTTGACCTCCTCGACGGGGCCGTCGATCTGCAGGCCGTTGTGGTCGACGATCACGCAGAGGTTATCGAGCTGCTGGTTGCCGGCAAACATGGCGGCCTCCCAGACCTGGCCCTCCTCGCTCTCGCCATCGCCCAGCAGGGCGTAGGTGCGATAGTCGTCGCCCCAGTGTTTGGCGGCAACGGCCATGCCCACAGCGGCGGAGATGCCCTGGCCGAGCGAACCGGTGGACATGTCAACGCCCGGGGTGTCGTTCATGTTGGGATGACCCTGCAGGTGGCTGCCGATGTGGCGCAGCGTCTCGAGATCCTCCTTGGGGAAGAATCCGCGCTCAGCGAGCACGGCGTACAGTCCAGGCGCGCAGTGACCCTTGGAAAGCACGAAGCGATCGCGGTCGGCCTTGCGGGGGTCGGCCGGGTCGACGTTCATTTCCTCAAAGTACAGATAGGTCATGATGTCGGCAGCGCCGAGCGAACCGCCCGGATGGCCGGACTTGGCAGCGTGCACGCCGGTGACGATGCCCTTCCTTACCTCGTTGGCAACCTTTTTGAGCTCTTCGTCGCTCATTGTGCCTTCCTTTCATCCTCTTTAGACAAGATGCGCACGGCACAGAAGGTCGTCCCAACCCAGCCGCGATGCACGTACGTCATTCATTATGCTGGAAACTGATGGCTTTACCAGAGTTTTTATCATTATTTGAACAATTTAGCAGGCAGAACCGCTGATGAAACGGTTTATCAATGTGAACGTCTTTTGGATGGAACGCGGTCGCCCCTACGCGCTAATGTCCTTGAATCCCTCGCCGAAGGCTTCCGTAACGTCAGCGACCGTCACAATGGCGTGAGGATCGCGCTCGCGCACGATCGTCTTGAGGGTATTGAGCTCTCGACGGCTCACGATGACCATAATCACCGGCTTCTCGGCACCCGAATACATGCCAGTCGCCTTAAACTTGGTACAACCACGACCCAGGCCATACATGATATCGGCAGCAATATCAGGGAACTTGTCCGAGATGATGAGTACCATACGGCGCTTGTTGCCACCATCGACCACGGCATCGATCACGTAGCCGCTAATGACCATCGAAAGGCCTGCATATAGTGCGTTTTCGATTGAAAAGACCGGAGCCGACAGCGCGCATACGGCAACATCGATCGCCATGACGGTCGAGCCCACCGGCAGCGAGGTGTTACGCGAGATGATTTGGCCAATCGTGTCCGAGCCGCCGGTGTTGGCGCCGGCGCGCAACACCATGCCGTAACCGATGCCCGTAATAATGCCGCCCCACATGGCAGGGAGCATCAGGTCCGCATCCGCCAGAGGTGCTACAAACGGGGCGAACAGATCGGTAAAGAAGCCCAGCAGCACAAAGCCCGTCGCGGTCTGCACCACGTAGAACATGCCGCCCTCGCGCATAACGACCAACAACAGCAAGGCGTTCATCACGATCGTCTGAATACCAACGGGAAGCGATAGGCCGCGCGATGCACCGACCGCCTGGATAATGGTGGCAAGGCCCGTAACGCCACCGGCAGCAAGGCCGTTGGGGATCAAAAACAGGTCGGTCGCAATAGCGGCCAGAGCGCACCCCAACATAATCTGGGGCAGGTCGTGAAAGAAGTTCATCGAAAGAATGCGCTTGATGTCCAGACGATATGCCATGCTGCCTCCCTCAAAAAAGCGCACCCAAACGGATGCGCTTCGAACTTCTTGCTGTATTCGATTCTACCGATTCGCCGGACAAAAACCACCCCTGCGCAGGGTTTGCTCTGGATACAAAACCACCCTGCTGGGAGGGTTTTAATCCATTTCCACATAAACCGGGCGGTTTAAGCAGACGGGGTCTCCGCGTCGGCGTTGCCGGTGGCCCAGCGATGGTAGCCAATAACAAACGGGTCCAGGTCGCCATCGTCAAGAACGGCCTCGACATTGCTGGTCTCCACGCCCGTGCGTAGGTCCTTGACCATCTGGTACGGGTAGAGCACGTAGCTGCGGATCTGGTTGCCAAAACCAATCGTGGTCTTGGGTCCGCGAATCTCATCGAGCGCCTCGGCACGCTTCTCGAGCTCAATCTCGTACAGGCGAGCCTTGAGGATCTGCATGCACGCGGCCTTGTTCTGGATCTGGCTGCGCTCGTTTTGGCAGGTGACCACAATGCCGCTGGGGAAATGCGTCACGCGCACGGCGGAGTCGGTGGTGTTGACGCCCTGACCGCCCGGGCCGCTCGCGTGGTACACGTCCACGCGGATGTCATCGGGACTGATTTCGATGTCGATATCATCGGGTAGCACGGGGATGACCTCGACGCCGGCAAACGTGGTCTGGCGGCGCTTCTTGTCATCGGTGGGGCTAATGCGAACCAAGCGGTGGACACCGGCCTCGGCGCGCAGCATGCCAAATGCGTCCTTGCCCTCGACGGTAAAGGTCGCGCGGTCGATGCCGATGACCTCGGCCGCGGGACAGTCGTTGATGGTGACCTTCCAGCCGCGACGCTGGCAATACTTCATATACATCTTAAAGAGCATGAAGGTCCAGTCCTGGGCCTCCAGACCACCCTGTCCGGGCTTGATGGTCACAATGGCATCGCCGTGATCGAACTCACCGGTAAACCAGCTCGAAAGCTCAAGCTCATCGATGGCACGGGCCAGGCGCTCAGCCGTGGCTGTAGCCTCCTCGCGAAGGGCGACGGCGTCGGGGTCATCCCCCATCTCCTCGGCAAGCTCCAGCGCGGCGCGGGCATCGGAAAGCTCGCCGCGCGCGGTGTCCACGGCAGCGATATCTTCCTTGGTACGCGCGATCTCCTCCATGGTGGCACGGGCGGCGTCGGCGTCATCCCAAAAGCCAGGGGCAACACTTTTGGCCTCGAGCTCGGTCACGCGCGTGCGCTTTTCGTCCAAATGGAGATACGACTCGACCTCGCCGAGCCGGTCCGCAAACGCGTCCAGCTCGGCGGGCGTTACCTCTAAAGCCTCAGCCATTAACGATTCCTGCCGTGGCAGTACTTAAACTTCTTGCCGCTACCGCAGGGGCACGGGTCGTTGCGGCCCACGTTGACGTACGGATCGTCGCTCTCGGACTTGCGATAGGTGGTCACCTTGCCACCGTTGTTGACGGCAGCCGGTCCGCCTTGGACAGCCGTGCGGGCCTGCACCTGCGCCTGCTTGCGCAGCACCGAGTCGCCGTTATCACCATCGACCTCGGCAGGACCGGAGAAGCGCGCGCCCTCGAGCGCGGGCTCTTCCTTGTGCTCCACGGCACGCGGGGCAGCCTTGATCTCGATGCGCAGAACCGTGCGCAGGTAATCCTCATACATGGTATCGACGAGTATCTGGAACGCGCCGTAGGCCTCGGTCTTGTACTCAACCAGCGGGTCGCGCTGGCCAAAGCCGCGCAGGCCGATGCCGGTCTTAAGGTAGTCCATCTCCTGCAGGTAGTTCATCCAGCGGGTATCGATGACGCGCAGCATGACCTGGGTGTTGAGCTCGCGCATGAGGTCCTCACCCAGACGCTCGGCCTTCATGTTGTAGCACTTCTCAACGTAGGCCAGGACATCGGCAGCCAGGGCCTCGTAATCCTCGTCGGGGAACTTGGGCGTATCGATATGCCCGGTCAGCTCCACGACCCACTTGCGCAGGCCCTCCAGGTCGCGCTCACCATCGTGACTGTCCTTGGTGCAGAACTCCTGCACGCAACGGTAGACGGTATCGTGCATGACCTCGGTGATGTGGTCGGTCAGGTCCTTGCCGTCCAGAATCTTATTGCGCTCGGCGTAGATGACCTGACGCTGCTTGTTCATGACGTCGTCGTACTCAAGGACGCTCTTACGCATGGAGAAGTTGATGCTCTCGACCTTGTGCTGGGCGCTCTCGACGGCCTTGGAGATGATCTTGTGCTGGATGGGCATGTCGTCGCCCATGTCGGCCGTGACCATCATCTTGGAGACGCGATCCATCTTGTCGCCGCCGAACAGGCGCATGAGGTCGTCCTCGAGCGACAGGTAGAACTGGGTCTCGCCCGGATCGCCCTGACGGCCGGAGCGGCCGCGCAGCTGGTTGTCGATACGACGGGACTCGTGGCGCTCGGTGCCGATAACGGTCAGGCCGCCGGCGGCAAGCACGCGCTCGCGCTCGGCCTTGCAGGTCTCCTTGGCCTCGGCGTTAAACTGCTCGAGCTGCTCGGGCGTCACGTCCTCCATGGTCAGGCCCTCGTACTCCAGGCGCTCGCGCACCAGCTCGTCGGGGTTGCCGCCCAGCAGGATGTCGGTACCACGACCGGCCATGTTGGTGGCGATGGTCACGGCGCCGTAGCGTCCGGCCTGGGCAACGATGTGGGCCTCGCGTTCATGGTGCTTGGCGTTGAGGACCTCGTGTGCGATGCCGCGCTTGGTAAGGGCGGCGGACAGCTTCTCGGAGCTCTCGATGGAGACGGTGCCCACCAGGACCGGTTGGCCCTTGGCGTGACGACGCTCAACGTCGTCGGCAACGGCGTTGTACTTGGCCTGAATGGTGCGGTACACCAGGTCCTCGTGGTCCACGCGCTGCACGGGCTTGTTGGAGGGGATGACCTCGACGGGCAGCTTGTAGATCTCGCGGAACTCGGCGTCCTCGGTAAGCGCCGTACCGGTCATGCCAGAGAGTTTGTCATACAGACGGAAGTAGTTCTGCAGGGTGATGGTGGCCAGGGTCTGGTTCTCCTCGCGTACGAGCACGCCCTCTTTGGCCTCGATGGCCTGGTGCAGGCCCTCGGAGTAACGGCGGCCTTCCATAATGCGGCCGGTGAACTCGTCGACGATCTTGACCTCGCCGTTGGTGACCACGTACTGTTTATCGCGGTGGAACATGTACTGGGCCTTCAGCGCCTGCTGCAGGTGGTTGACCAGCTGGCCGGAGAGATCGGCATAGATGTCATCGATACCCAGGCGGCGCTCGATTTTCTTAAGGCCGCGCTCGGTGGCGGCGATGGTATGCTTGGCCTCGTCCATGACGTAGTCGCCCGTGGGTTCAGCATCCTCGGTGGCGGTGAGCATGTCGTGCGACACGTCCTCGCCGCGCTCAAGGCCACGCACGGCACGCGCGAAGTCCTTGTAGGTACTGGCGGACTTGGTGCCAGCGCCCGAGATAATGAGCGGCGTCCTGGCCTCATCGATCAGGATGGAGTCGACCTCGTCGACGATGGCGTAGTTGTGGCCGCGCTGTACGCGCTGCTCGGGACGGGTAACCATGTTGTCGCGCAGGTAATCAAAGCCGAACTCGGAGTTGGTGCCGTAGGTGACGTCGGCCTGGTAGGCCGGGCGCTTGAGCTCGAGCGGCATGTTGTTCTGGAGCAGACCGACGGTCATGCCCAGGTACTTATAGATGCGGCCCATCCACTCGGAGTCGCGCTTGGCCAGGTAATCATTGACAGTAACGACGTGCACGCCCTTGCCGGCGATAGCGTTGAGGTAGCCGGCCAAGGTGGAGACGAGCGTCTTGCCCTCGCCGGTCTTCATCTCGGCAATATGGCCCTCGTGCAGTGCCATGGCGCCAATGAGCTGCACGTCAAAGTGGCGCATACCCATGGTGCGCTTGGAAGCCTCACGCACGGTGGCAAAGGCCTCGGGGAGCATGTCGTCGAGCGACTCGCCGTTGGCGTAACGCTCGCGGAACTTATCGGTCTGGCCGCGGAGCTCCTCCTCGGTCATCTTCTCAAACTGGGGCTCAAGACCGTTGATCTGGTCGACGATCTTGTAGTAGCGCTTAAGGTCCTTATCGGATCCAAAGGACAGCAGCTTTGACATGAATCCCATGTGGTTTTCCTTTTTGGCCATCGCCCACGCCGTGCAGCTGCGGGCGAGTTAAACACAGATGATTGTACTTTAGCCAAACAAGGCGCGGCCTATACGGTCGACCTCGACCGCCACGTAATAACTACGACCAACCTGCCACAATGGGACAGGTTAATTTTGGCAGGTTTTATCTGGGCAAACGCTGCCTCTCTGCCATTTGGTGCAATGGGGGCAGGTTGGTTTGCACCAATAAAAAGAAAAGGGCCGCGCACCCAAACGGATGCACGGCCCTTATGCCATGAATGCGAGCGATTCCGCGGCGAGCTATTTACTCAGCAGCCTCGGTGGTCTCGGCCTCAGCAGCGGCCTCCTCGACGGGAGCCTCTGCGGGAGCCTCGGCGGCCTGCTTGGCAGCCTCCTCGGCAAACTTAGCAGCACGCTTAGCCTTCTCGGCAGCCTTAGCCTCAGCGGCGGCCTTGCGAGCGGCCTCGGCCTCAGCAGCCTTGGCGGCCTTGGCAGCCTTGGCCTCCTCGGCCTTCTTGAGCTGGGCGGCAGCGGCGCCACCGAACTTGTCGGCGAAGCGCTGGACGCGTCCACCGGTGTCGACGAACTTCTGCTGGCCGGTGTAGAACGGGTGGCACTCGTTGCAAAGCTCGACCTTCATCTCAGACACGGTAGCGTGCGTCTTGAAGGTGTTGCCGCAGGAGCACGTCACCGTGCACTCGACATACTGGGGATGGATACCCTGCTTCATGGTAGGACTCCTTATTGGTCAGGCGCTGGTTACCGATCAGCGCATAAGGCGTCTTGGTTTCCGACCAAGACAACAAACTCGGCTATGGTACCACGGCGCCGCGCGTCCCACAAAAGGTTCACGGTCTTTTCGGAACGACACGAATCTGACCCATCGAAACACATCTCCACCGTTCCTTCAACTGGGAAAATGCCGTCCCCGGGGCCTGAGAAGGGCCCCGGGGACGTTCGACTGACTGCGGGAACGGCCTTTCCGCTCAATGTGTTCGGCTGAAATCGGAAATCAACCAAACTGAACTAGGTTCAGTTGACATGGTTAAAAACGAGGGGCGACGCTTTTGCGTCACCCCTCGTCCCGGCCGGTTGCTTTAGTTGTACACACGGTAGTTACACTTGAACTGGGTTATGTGTCCATAGTTGGAGCGGTACCAACCCGACGTATAGCTGATTGCCTCTGCGCCTAGATAGTCGTAGCCCTTGTTGTAGCGAAGCTGACGGTAGGTCGTGTCGTACTCTGCTACGTAAAACGTGTCTCCAGAGAAGGCTTTGTACCGGTCTTTAACCGTCGAAGCCATGTACGCGGGTTCGACATCGCCTTTCTCTCCGTTGAGCGCATAGACGGGTGCCGCGATTCCGCATAAAGCCGTTGCCACGAGGATGGCGTAGACAGCCATGCGCGACGCATTGGGCTTCAGCTGTTCAAATAGTTTCATGTCATTCGCCTCCCTCGTATGTATCGAGGTATTCCTGCTTGAGCGTCTGCGAGGACGACTCGGTCTTTTCCACGAGCGTGCCGGCCTCGATGAAGTAGAACGAGTCGGTGAGGTCTGCCAGGTCGTCGAGCAGATGGCTTGAGATGAGCACGCTGCGTCCCCGCTCCACCTCGCTGCGCATCGCGTCGCAGGAGGTTTTCCGCTTTCCCGGATCGAGGCCGTTCAGCGGTTCATCGAGGATGAGGTACGGGCAATCGGTCGCTATCGCCATGGCAAGCTTTACCTGCTGCTTCATTCCTGTCGAGAGTTTACGGGTCGGCTTGTCGAGATATGGGGAGATTCCGAGGGAGCTGCAGAGCGAGTCGATGTCGGCGGCCGATTTCCACGCCTCCCTAACGAAAGCAAGGTGCTCGAGGGCCGATAGCGTGGGATAGAGATCCGCGCCGCCCGAAGAGCTCAGGTAGACGAGTTCTGCAAATTCGGCTGATTGACGTTGGCTGATTCCGTCTGCCACCAGGCTTCCCGAGTGGATACGGGTGGGAAATTGGCCCGACAGCGCTTCAAGAAAGGTGGTTTTCCCCGAGCCGTTGGGAGCAATGAGGCCCGCCGCCGTTCCCGGGCTCAGGAAAAGCGATCCGATTGAAAGTATCGTCGTGCTCCCGTATCCCACGCTCACGTCCAGGAGCTCAAGCCCATGGTGCTTTTTAGCGGGTCCAGCCTGTTTGGGCGAACGTGCCACGACGGCGCCGACCGCGAAAAGGACCGCGGCGTATACCAGGGCCACGGCAAGCATCGATGCGCCGCCCGAACCGGAGCCAATGAATTCTGTCGGGAAGCATCCTACGTAACCCGTTGCCTCGATAGGCGAGAACACGGCCAGCGGCAGGAGCTCGACCGCGGCATTGTGCCCCAGTGCCGAATCGGACAATAACGGGAATGCCGGGGCCGCGACAAGCAGCGCGGAGGTAAGGGGGCCCGCGAGGACGCGCCTCGTTGCGGTCGATAGGACGGCGGAACAAACGGATATCAAGGTTCCGCCCGCGAGCAGCGCGAGAAGTATGGTCGTGAAGACGTTTCCCGCGGTCGTGGCGGTGAGCGCGCCGTTATGGAAGAAGGCGATCGGGTACCCGATCTGCCCGAAGCCGTTTAGGGCCAAGGCGTAAATGCCCCCGGGTGCGAGGCCGGCGAGGAGCATCGCGGTCCCCGCGCCGATTATCGAAAACACGGTTTGGATAAGGCGCCGGAATTTGGGTACGGGCGCCTTTGCCGCCAGGGTCCCAGGCCTTGTGGCGCCGAGCACGAATATCGACGAGAGAAGGAAGGGGATGAAGGGAAGGAAGGACGGCGCCTGGGCAATGGCGTAGGACAGGAAGGAGAGGAACGGCAGGTCGTTTGCGGAGGCCGGGATATCCGCGATGCCGGAGCTGCTCAGGGCGCGGCAATATGCGAGCTCTGCGTCATTGGTCTCCTGGTCCCCCACGATGGACCCGGATTGGAAGCCCTCGTCCATGAGCGCGTAGTAGCTCTCGGCAGAGTCGAGAAAGGCGGCGTCGGTTTGAGCGGCGAGGGCGGCGTTCGCGTATCTTGCAAGCTCCGCGTCATCTTGCTGCTCTGGCGATAGGTCTATGCCGCTGGCCTGGGGTGCGCGCGTATTGAATGCGTCGACAAAGCTCTGCATGTCCTGCTTCATAAAGAAGGGGCCGTAGATGGGTGAATTGAACGCGATGGGGACGGAAAAGGCTGCAGCGAGAACGAGCGTACAAATCCATACGGCCCTGTCTCTTAGGATTAGTTTGAGAAGAAGTCGACAGTACATTTAGAAGCACCTACATTTCTCAAAGCATCGTTAGATTAATAATGACAGACCGAATGAAGATGCGTGCGATGGGGGCGAGGCGAATGGCTGAGCGGTATCGATACGCTGGTTCAACGGTATTATATTGACCACATAGATTATTAACTTGCATTTCTAACAGTTAAGGAGACGGGTGCTTTCCAGCACACTCCTTCGATGATGCCTTCCGCTAGTTGCTATGCCGGTTTCAGCCAACAAAGAATGTGCCCGGGCGCTCAGGTTCACCGTTAGCGTTGGCAACATATGAGATGGGCCAGACCCTTGCCGCGCGCCGACTGCGCGAGAGGTGTCGGGCTCCATGTTTATTCCACCTGCTTGTTATCAACCAGCTTCGTTCAACGTCAGACATTCAAGATGTCAGACGTCGAACCTGCGCCAAAGACGCAGCTGGGGCTACTAGTTGCCTACAATCGCTCGCGAAGCTCACCTGTTCGTGCGTGAATGTCTGACAGCTCCGTCAGACATTGTCGGACATTTGATTGTTCGACAAATGCGCACGTGGTCGCGTTCGCAAAGATAACTGAACGGTCGATGGGTGCGTTGAGACCGGAGCAAACGGCGGATGCCAGAAAAATGGCCTCACAGAATCGCACCCATGCTTGATAAAATTGACCGCCCGGGCGCAAATACCCGGGCGGTCAATTCATCCCCTCGTTCGCGATCCTGTTGGGTTTTGGGGCTTTGACATGTTGTTGACGGATGGATCAGCCGTACAGCTTGATCTCCCGGGTTCCATGTGGTCGTCCCCCAATAAGACGTCCCTGATGTAGCTCTGCGGCAGGAACTCTACGGGCAGCACTGGGTCGTCGACGTAGCCGGGCACGGGGAGTAGGCGTGGCCTTTGGATATAGCGTGGCCGCCTGCCGGCGGTCGGACTGCCACTTCAGTCAAAAGCTCAGGCGCGCGCATTAAAATAATGGATATATCGCTTGATAGGCTTTTGAACAAGCATGAACATCGCAGGTAAATCCGTGTACCAATTTTTGGTATACGAATTTACCTGCGGTTTGTTGAAAGCTCTGACATGCGCTGTCGACTTCATTAAAATCGATTGCCGATCAAGTCTTCCTATATATGCGAGCCCCAAGAAACTGCGCTGTGAACCTGAGACCGCTATCGATCGGCCCGGTGCACCGGGCCGCTGTCCTCGAGCCGGCATCAGCTTGCCGGTCTCAAAACGTATACTTGATTTAAGGCGGAGTGGAATGTGGGCGCGCAAGGAGATGCGGAATCGATGAGAGCCTCAAAAAAAATTACTGCAGTGTTATCATCTTTCATCCTCTCTATTCTTCCATTTCTGATTCTATGGACGGCTTGGTCAGTCCTCCCTGATACAATTCCCGCTCATTGGAGTGGGGGTATGGTTGATCGATGGGGTAATAAGCTTGAATTGCTGGTTGTTCCGCTGTTTTCTCTGATTGGTTCTATTGCAATTTCTGTGTACCTTATTGTTTCCACGCGGCGAAGAGAGTTCGCGGATTTCTCTGTTCGAATGCGACGGGACTTTGTTGCGTGCTATATTTCTAGTCTTCTTTTATCGACAACCTGCTCAGTGATAATTGCCGTTTGGGTTCAGTTGATTCTTACGCAAAACACTGCGGTTGATGGGGGGCTTGGACTATCGATCCTGTATTCCCTTCCCGGGATATATGTGATCTTGTGCGCTTTGCCGCCTTTTTATGCGAGCGGCGAGAGCAAAAAGGCAGAGCGCCTGATAACAGTTCTTATTGGCGGCGCGGAGATTGTTCTTTGTGGAATAGTGCTTGAAGGTTCGGCTGCCTCTTATGCGATGATTGGACTGATGATTCTATTCTGTGCGTTTGAGATTGTGTCACAGGTAAGGGATAGCCGGTCCTTATGAGTTGAATTACGCGCGTGCGGATATAAAGGGTGGCATGTTAAATTTGTTGAAAGCTCTGACATGCGCTGTCGACTTCATTAAAATCGATTGCCGATCAAGTCTTCCTATATATGCGAGCCCCAAGAAACTGCGCTGTGAACCTGAGTCC
>JAXJIO010000005.1:0-116385 GCA_036298675.1 Collinsella sp.
CACGGGTCAAGATGCACTAGGCCTGGACGAAGTCCGGGCCCGCGCCTTTAGACGCGAGCCCGGAGCCCGTGGGTTATACCCTAAGAGCAAACCACCCTTTTTAAGGGTGGTTCTGATTGGACATAGGGAGGAAACATGTCAGACGTTGTAAGCCAAGGCCAAAACGCCGTTGCCATCGATCAGAGGGACAACGTCGCCGTCGCCACCTACCAACTGGAGGCGGACGCCGAGGCCCGCTACCCCATGCCGGACGGCACGCTGGCGAGCGTTACCGTGACCGACGACATCCCGCTGTTCCACAAGATTGCCCTCGTGGACATCCCCAAGGGTGAGAAGGTCGTCAAGTATGGTGAGTTCATCGGTGTGGCCACCACAGACATCAAGCGCGGGCAGCATGTTCATACGCATAACTGCGCCAGCTCCGACGACCTGAAGGACTCCGTCGTCGCCGACACCGACTCCGTCGCCACCAAGACCTCCTCGCCCGCGGAGGGCACGCGCACCTTCATGGGCTACCGTCGCCCGGACGGTCGTGTCGGCATCCGCAACCACGTCCTGATCCTTCCCACGAGCATCTGTGCCTCCGACACCACGGAGAGGATCGCGAACGCGGTTGAGGGCTGCGTCTCCTTCCACAACCAGAATGGCTGCTCGCAGGTCGACTGCGACCAGAAGGTGACTATTGCTGCCTTGGCAGGCTACGCTGCGAACCCGAACATCTATGGCGTCGTTTGCGTCTCCCTGGGCTGCGAGGGCTGCCAGAACGACATCGTGGTCGACGCGATTCGCGAGCGCACCAACAAGCCCGTCGAGACCCTGGTCATCCAAAAGGTCGGCGGCTCCATTAGGGCGATCGAGGAGGGCACGCGCCTTGCCCGCAAGATGGTCGCCGAGGCGGACCGGTGCGTCCGCGAGCCCACTGACATCTCCGAGCTCATCTTCGGCACCAACTGCGGCGGCTCCGACCCCTCAAGCGGCCTTGGCTCCAATCCGCTGATCGGCGAGGTCTCCGACTGGCTCGTCAACCATGGTGCCACCTCCGTGCTGTGCGAGACGCCCGAGCTCTTTGGCGCCGAGCACATCCTCGCCCGCCGCGCGAAGGACAAACAGGTTTCGGACGACATCCTCAAGATCGTCTACGACTACGAGAAGTACGTCCAGATGTTTGGCGCCGAGATGCGAGAGGGCAACCCCAGCCCTGGAAATATGGCTGGCGGACTCACGACCCTCGAGGAGAAGTCTCTCGGCTGCGTTCACAAGGGAGGCCACAGCCCCCTCAACGCCGTCTATCCGTACGCGGCGCAGCTCAATCCGCACGAGGGCCTCGTCGTGATGGACACCCCCGGCAATGACCCCTCCAGCGTGGGCGGCATCATCGCCGGCGGCTGCCAGCTCGTGGTCTTCTCGACCGGTCTTGGCACCCCCACCGGAAATGCCATCGCGCCCGTGTATCGCCTGACTGCCAACAAGCGCACCTACGAGACCATGAGGGACAACACCGACCTCGACGCAAGCCCGACGATCTACGGCCCCGAGTCCATGGAGGAGATGCGCGACAGGATGCTCGACGACATCATCGCCGTCTGCAACGGCCGCAAGGTCTGCGCCGAGGCACTTGGCTATACCGAGACCGCCCTTCCGCACATCTGCAACTATATGTAGGCCAGCGTCTGACAGGACGCTCCAGAAAGGAGAGAAACCGTGACAACCACGCAAGCCCCCGAAAAGACGCCCAACGCGTTCCAGCGCGGCGTCAACGCGGTCATCGACCTGCTGTCCTCGTTCTTCCTCCCGATCATCAACCTGCTCGTCTCCGTCGGTATCCTCAAGGGCATCCTGACGCTTCTGCAGGTCTCGGGCATGGTCACCGACGACTCGACCACGTATGCAATCCTCAACGCGATGGCCGACTCGCTGTTCTACTTCATCCCGGTGTTCCTTGCTTACACCTCGTCAAAGCGCTTCGATGTTGACACGGTGACCGCCGTCCTTCTCGGCTGCATCCTGGTGTATCCGTCCATCACCACCATCATGGCGGCGGACGCGCCCGTTTACCTGTTTGGCCTCGAGCTCTCAAAGGCGACGTACTCCAGCTCCGTCGTCCCCATCCTTCTTGCCATCTACTGCGCGAGCTGGGTCCAGAAGGCCTGCTATAAGATCATCCCCGAGACCTTCCGCGGCCTGTTCACGCCGCCTATCACGATCATCGTTATCGTCCCGCTCACCCTGGCCGTCTTCGGCCCCCTCGGCACCGTCGTGGGTGGTTGGCTCGCGCAGGGCTACGAAGCCGTCTACAGCCTCTCGCCGCTCGTCGCCGGCGCGCTGATCGGCGCGTTCCAGCCGTTCCTCGTCATCCTCGGCCTGCACTGGGCCCTGTTCCCCATTGCTATGAACAACGTCGCGGTCTACGGCTTCGACACCATCATGGCCCTGTTCGGCGGCGCGATCTTCGCCCAGGGCGGTGCCGCGCTCGCCGTCGCCCTCAAGACCAAGAACAAGAAGTTCCGCTCCCAGGCGATCTCCGCCTCGCTCACCACGCTGCTGGGCATCACCGAGCCCGCGATGTACGGCGTGAACCTGCGCCTCAAGAAGCCCATGGTCTGCGCATGCGTCGCCGGCGGCATTGGCTCCGCCGTGGCAGGCGTGTTCGGTTGCGCCGGCACCGCCTTCGCTCTGCCCGCGCTCACCACGCTGCCCGTCTTCATGAGCCGCGCATTCGTTCCCTTCTGCATCTCGCTGGCGCTCGCCTTTGGCCTCGCCTTCCTGTTCACGCTCTTCGTCCCGATCGACGACGTGACCGAGGAGGAGATGGAGGCCGAGGAGCAGTCCGCCTAGCGTCCGGATTGCAAGGCCACTCTATGTCCCGCGCCTGCGGGTTCGACTGGAGGTGGTGCCCACCTGGCAGCAAAGCGTATCCGTCACTGACCATATATCCATTAGACATTGTTTGACGTAAGGAGAACAAAATGAAGAAGATCGACGCACACGCCCACGTCTTTGACCACATCGGCTCCATGGGCAAGGCCGGAGAGCTGCGCCCCCTAGGCAACGGCAACTGTCGCTGGGCCACCGGCGAAGAGTTCCGTATCATCCCCGAGGGCAAGGGAGACAAGGAGTACCTCGTTGAGACCTTCATGGACGTCATGGACGAGAACGACGTCGAGAAGGCCATCCTGCTGCAGGGCGTCCTGTACGGCCTGCAGAACGAGTACGCCATGGAATGCGCCGAGAAGTACCCTGACCGCTTCAAAGCTGCGGTCATGCTCGACCCCTTCTGCCGCTGCGCCCAGCAGATCCTCGAGCACTTCATCAACGATCTGCACGCCCACGTCTTCAAGTTCGAGGTCTCTGTGGGCGGCGGCCTTTCCGGCTACCACCGCGATTTCGCGGTCGACGGCCCCGAGATGACGGTCCTCATCGACAGGATCGCCCAGGTCGAGGACGCCACTCTGGTGCTCGACATCGGCAGCCCCAACCAGTCCAGCTGCCAGCCCGAGGCCGTATATCGCCTGGCCAAGAAGTACCCCGGCCTGCACATTGTCGTCTGCCACCTGCTCGCCCCGTCCCTTGAGGACGGCGACGTCCTCAAGTGCGCGCTTCCGTACCTCGCCCACGATAACGTCTGGGTCGATCTCTCCGCGCTGCCTTGGAACGTTGCTCCCGAGGCCTACCCGTATCCCACCGCGCTCGAGTACATCGCGATGGCGAAGGACGTCCTGGGCGCCGACAAGATCATTTGGGGCACCGACTCCCCCTGTGTCCTCACCAAGTTCGACTACAAGGACCTCTATAGCTTCATCGAGGACTCCGACGTCTTCACCGACGCCGAGAAGCAGGGTGTCTTCTACGATAACGCCGTCAAGGCCTACTACCTCTAGGTCCTTCTCGGCAGTGCAGGGATTTGTGGGGGTGTGACCCCGGAAAGCGAGTGACACATGTTTGAGGGAGTCTTCTGCCCCTCCATCACCATCACCGACGATGATGGAAAGATCGATTACGAGCTGTGGGGCAGGCACCTGGACCACCTGGCCGACGCGGGCATCAACGGCGTGCTGTTGTTTGGCAGCATCGGCGAGTTCTACAGCGTGAGCCTCGAGGACAAGAAGTCGGTCATCGACTTTGCCGTCGAGCGGGTCGCCGGCCGCATGAAGGTCTTCGTCGGAGTGGGTGACACCACCTACGACAACGTCCTCGAACTCACGCGCTATGCCAAGAAGGCCGGTGCCGACGCGGTTCTGGCGGTCTCGCCGTACTACTTCGGGCCCACCGACGACGCTGCCGAAAAGTACTTTGGTGGCATCGCAGACGCCACCGACCTACCCGTCGTGCTATACAACTTTCCGGCGCGCACCGGCACCGACCTGTCGCCCGAGCTCGTGGCCAGGCTCGCCGCCGCCCATCCGAATATCTGCGGCATCAAGGACACGGTCGACACCATCAGTCACACGCGCAAGGTCATCCGCGCCGTCCGCAAGGTCAACCCCGAGTTCTCGGTCCTTTCCGGCTTCGACGAGTACTACCTGGTCAACCGCGCGAGCGGCGGCAACGGCGTTCTGTGTGGCCTCACCAACGTGGAGCCCGAGCTCTTTGTGAGGCTGCATGGCGCCTACCAGGCAGGCGACTTCGCGACCGCCATCGAGTGCGCCAAGCGCATCTCGTCGCTCATGGCCGTCTACGACGCCTGCGATTTGTTTGTATCTGCCATCAAAGTAGCGGTCAATATAAAGGGTCTTCCAATCTCGACCGCGATCTTCGATCCCGCCATACAGGCCAGTGATGACCAAAAGGCAACAATCGAACAGCTCCTGTCATAGACTTGTATTTGGATCGATGTGAGATTATCGTCTTCACATCGATCCAAATATCTTTTTTCTTGTTTAATTTATGAATTTATTTCTATAACTTCATAAATATATGGAGATAAGGACCCGTGGGGGTCCTTTTTCATTTACTTCTACCTGCGCTTTTATCTGATTGTTGTATTTGAGCTCGATTTGTCACAAATCGGGCAAGCTTTTGGTCAGCTTCTGGTACTTACCCGCATGAACCATGGCGGTAGCCTCATCCCAAGCGCCGCGGCCTCCCCGTGCGGCGCACGAGGGATAAGGAGCAGCCATGTCCAACGCACCCACGCACTCTGTCCACAGCGCAATCGCAACAGGTCCGCTGCTCCTGCTCCTCTTTTTTCTGATCGGCTGCCTGGCCCCAGGGGCCGCACTCGCCGTCGACGGGAACGACGCCCTTAATTTCCGCACTATAAGCGACGGCTGCGGCCCCTTCGGCGTCGGTAAATATGAGGCACAGGACACTTCGATTTCGTACTGCATGAATCAAGACTGCCCCGGCCCCAGCAAGCCGGGAGGGCCATGGCGCACATACAACCAGGGCTGGACATGGCTCGATGACGAATTTGCCGCCATCGTCTGTCACGGATACCCCTCCAGCACATCCTTTGGGGGCCACAACCTGTCGCCCGATCTCGCCCGTGCCGCCACCCAGATTGCCGTGTGGATGCTCAAGGGAACCACGCGCCCCGACGGCACCTATTCGTATACAAATAGCAAGGGAGTTGCCAGGAGCGGTAGGTTTTACGAAAACGCCGAGGCCGTAGCGGCTGCACGTTGGCTCTACGAGAGCGCTAAGTCCGGATCTATTAAGGCAGCCCCACATCGAGCCAGGCGTTATCACGGCCCGGTCTCGGGCGAGGGTCGACACCAGGACATGCTCTATGTTCTGCCCGCCGTCTCCGTATCGTTCCAAAAACAATCGTCCCAGGCTGGCATCACCGCCGGCAACGACACCTACAGACTCGGTGGCGCAACCTTCGATATCTTTGAAAGTGCGGGCGATGCACGTGTCGGCGCTATCCAGATGGACGAAAACGGGCGTGCACAAGCAACACTTTTGCCCAATACGGCATATTACCTGGTCGAAACCAAAGCCCCGGCAGGCTATATCCCTCGAAGCGACCGAATAACCTTCACCACACAAAACAGCGGCGAACATGTCACTATCAACGAGCAGCCCGGCACCATCACCTTGCGTATTGCAAAAATCGATGCCGCCACGGATGCCGGTGCCCAAGTTGGGGCGTCGCTTACGGGCGCTGAATTCACCTGCGTCTCGCAATCAACTCCCGGCTGGACTCGCACCCTTACGACCGACGAAAACGGACGGGCGATCCTCAATGACGTTCCTCTGGGCACCTTTACCATCTACGAATCGAAAGCGCCCGAGGGCTACCTGATTTCAAACGACTGTTGGAGCTACACCGTCGGTGCCGAGCAACTCGGAGATACGGGCATCGTTGAGCTCGAAAACCGTATTCCCAACATCCCCATCGCCTTTGACCTTGAAATCTCGAAGTTTAAGGACCATGGCGATAACGATGAGTCCGGCCTTGAGCAGCCGGCGGGAGGCGTCGTCTTTGAAGTTGTCAGCAATAGCTCCCAACAAGTCGTCGGCACGTTGACCACAAACGTTTACGGCTTTGCCTCCACCAAAGACCAGCCCGAAGCATGGTTTGGCGCAGGCAAGCGACCCGCTGGCGCTCACGGTGCCATTCCCTACGACCGCGCGGGCTACACCGTTCGCGAGGTTGCAGAAACGGTCCCTGAAGGATTTAAGCAAGCAGGGGAATGGACCATCACAGCAGAGCAGATCGCAGACGGCGCCGAGCTTCAGTACATCGTTGACAACCATGCCCTATCGACATACCTTCAAATTGTAAAGCGCGATGCTCAGACCGGCGGCACCGTACCACTTGCCGGCTTTACGTTCCAGCTGCTCGATAGCCACCACGAGCCCGTCTCGCAAACATGTTGGTATCCGGCCCACAATGTAATGAATACCTTCACAACCGATACAGCCGGCGCCGTCACGCTGCCCGAATCACTTAATCCCGGAACATACTACGTGCGCGAGGCATCGGCCAAGGAACCATATCTGCGCGGAGAAGACCTGGAGATAACGATTCCCGCCGACAGAAATCTGACGCCGGTCGCCGTCGCCTCGTTCTATGACGACGCCGCAACCGGAAGCATCGAAATCATTAAGACGGATGTTGTAGATGGGCGCGCCCTCGCTGGAGCCACGTTTGACATCCGCGCTGACGGCGACATCGTGCGAACCGACGGCAGCATCGTCGCCCTGGATGGCGAAACCGTCGCCACCGTTACAACCGACGAACGGGGGCATGCGCGAGTCGACCATCTTTCGTTGGGATGCGGTACCGCCACCTACGAGGTCGTCGAAACACAAGCGCCCGAAGGTTATCTGCTCAACCCGACCCCACACACTGTGAAGTTGTCGTACGCTGACCAGCAAACGCCCGTAATCGAAGTGCACCTTGACGTTTCCAACGACTACACCAAGCTCGATGTCTCCAAAGTCGACGCGTGCGGAGGTCAGGAAGTGACAGGCGCTGAGCTTGTCCTCTGCGACTCCAATGGCAACGAAATTGATTCTTGGACTTCATCCGGCAAACCGCACCGCATTGAGCACCTTTCACCCGGCACCTACACCCTGCGCGAAACGATGTCTCCGCGTACCTACGACCTTGCCGAAGAGATAACATTTGAAGTAAAGGCCACGGGAGAAGTTCAAACCATGGCCATGAAGGATGCCCCCATCGAAATCAGGGGAAGCATCGATAAGCGCCAAGAGATTGCACAACCAGTCGTAAGCAAACTCGTTGCCAACGGCGACGGAAAAAACCGAGCCAAAGCACGGGCCGATACGCAAGGCGCCTTCTCCTATACCATCGACGCCAAAAATGAGTCGAGCACCTGGGTCGACGAGTTGACCATCACCGACGACCTTGAGTGCGCCAAAGATGGCGCAGCGAAACTTGTTGCCGTTGAAACCCCTATTGCGATCGGTGATCTAAACGGGCTGTGCAACGTGTGGTATCGAACGTCTCCGGCAGGAACAAGCGATACGGGCAAGCAGGTCAATGCAACGCTTGACGACGGGCATCGCAATCCTTGGCTCGAAACGGAAGAGGTCACAAAGCTGCTGGGCGACGATGTGCGTCTCGTCGATTACGACGGGTGGCACCTATGGAAAGCAGATATCCCGACGGACAAGTCCGTCACGCTCGATACGAAAGAGATTGATCTTACAGACAACGCCGTCATCACGGGCATCCGTTTTGAATACGGTACGGTAGCCGCCGACTTTACAACCAGAAGCGAGGCGGGCTCTTGGACCCGGGATGACCTTAAAGACGAACATGACGATCTTGACGATGCCAAGGCGGCCCTTAGCTCGGATGCCCGAGGCGCAGTCGTGCATATGCAGGCAACGTCGTCCTATACGCCCCAAACCGCACTTGCCAACAGCGCGCACGTCGATCTTTGTCGCAACGGCGGTGGCGATAAACTCGAGGCGCATGATGAGGACCGCGTCATCCAACGATGCGCCCTGCCTCAGAACCTGCCGGCAACGGGGTCTGTTACCGTCGCCGCATGCATCACCGCACTCCTGACCTCGGGCACTGCGGCCCTATGGTTCGCTCGCCTTAAGTCAGCCGCAAAGAAGCGCTAGCACGATAAAAAAGCGGGCGAGCCAGTCTCCCGGCTCGCCCGCCTTGGGCATAAACGATGAATCGGCTATTCAGCAGATGACGAACCGCCATCGATGGCTGCCTGATCGGACTCGGAAATACCGTCGGCACCCAAACTTTGCTCTTGCTCCACCTCTTCGTTCATTGTCGTCTCGGGCGTCGAGCCCTTAACGCCAACGACATACGCGGCCCCAAAACCCAATGCGACAGCGATCAGGGTCAAAATCAGATAGATGGGCCAATGGCGCTTGATGTACGAAAACACGCTGACTCCTTAGCGGGTCTGTCTACGAACGACGAATGACCTCGGTCACGACCTCGGACACCGTAGCGATATTGGTCGGATTGACGTTGTACGGCAGGTCATCCTCGGTGCGAGCGCAGGCAAGACGCGGACCGTCCACACCGGCGATCGTAAGGGCGCGACGGCTCGCCTCGAGCGCTGCAGATGCATCGGTTTTTGCATAGGGCATCTCGAACGCACCACAATCGACGTGGAACGACTTGCACACCTTGCTGACAAGATTCATGATGCGGCGATCGCCCTTAAACAGCTGCTGCTCGCCCTCGACCGTTACCACCGAAAGCCTGCCGGCACCGATAGACTCGAGGTTGATGAAGAACACACCGCGGAGCTTGTCACGATGCGAGGCCAAAAACGCCCTCATGCCGGCGCCGTCGCAATCGGACGCGCCCGTTGCGACGAACCAGATATCGTGGCCGAGCAGCTCATCGTCACCCATGGAGGCAACGGCCGAGAGCATATCCTCGGCAGAAGCACCATCGGAAGAGGTGGCGCCGCCCTTCCAACCGTCGTCATCCTCGAAGTTATCCCACGAGCCAATGCCACGGCCAGACTTCTTGGCATCGTAATCGTCCTCGACGCCCAGCCAGTCGCTCATACTGTCCTGCTCGTTCTTCTTTTTGCGACCGAACAAGCCACCCAGGCCACGCTTCTGCGGCTTGGCGCCCGTCGAAGCAGGAGCCGAGATGGTCTCGAGCGGCTGTGCGCCCGAGGAGATGGGCATGGGGGTCGCGACCGGTGCCGACGTGGGCTCGGGGCCCTGCGCCGTCGCAAAGGGATCATGTGTCTGTGCCGAAGGATCGGGAAGATCGAACAGCGACGTGCGGGACGCGACGTTGGCCTGTTGCATCGAAGGCAGCGACGGATCGGGGACCGAGGCCAGCGGCGACGAAGAGGGCGCGGGCGCGGAGGCCGGATCGGGGATATTCATTTGCTGGCGCGGAGGCACCTGAGACGAAATCTGCGCCATGAGGGAGTCCACTGTCTCGTCCTGCGTGGGAGCGACATGGGCCACCGTGGCACCGGGGTCGCTCGGCGCGGGCATGGTAAAGATCTGCGTAGAATAGGGCCTGGACTCATCCGTCTTGGGAGCCTCGTCAATCGCAGGGGGCTCCTGCTCCATAACAGGAGCCTCGACCTGCTCGGGTGCGCTGGCCTCAACGGAATCGGCCTCGTCGACAACAGAATCATCGGCGGCGTCCTGGGCATCATCGGAGATGGAAAGGGGCTCGGCAATTGCGGTGCCCTGCTTCTCAAACGTCATCGTGGCATCGAATGACATGGTGCCATCGGCCGGCTGCTGCGCCTCAAAGGACGTCGTAGCCTCGGCAACGTCAGCGGATGTCGGCTGCGGAGCCTCGAAGGACGTCGTGGCGTCGGCGACATCGACAGGCTCCGGCTGTTCGGCCTCGCTCTGCTCGAACTCCTGTGCCGCACGCTCACGCTCGGCCTCGGCGGCCTGCTGCTGGGCGATGGCCTCCCGCTCGGCGGCCTCGCGGGCAGCGGCGCGTTTTTCCTCAAAGTCGTCGACGAACTTCTTGCCCTTCGCAAAGGCACCCTTAAAGAAGCTTGAAGCGCTGGCACCAATCGAGGAGAACGCGGAAGCGATATCGGCATGGGGCGTTGTCGAGGGAAGCTCGGCCGAGAAATCGGTGTCACTCTCATAGGACACGCGCTGCGGATACTCGTCATAGTCTTCGTCAGCGGCCTCGTCTTCAACCTGTGCCGGAGCGGCAGGCGCCAGAATATCCAGACCGGCTGCAGGATCGAGCGTGGGCTTTGCGTCAGACTCCGCGGCAGCAACAGGGGCAGCGACCGGCTCGGCGGGAGCAACAGCCGTATTGGCCGCGGGCGCAGGCTCCTGTGCAACGGGAGCTGACTCCGGCTCAAACGTCGGCTCCTCGCCCTCTTCGTAATCGAGCGTGCAGGGCTCGGGAAGCATGCCGAGCGCACGGATGGCATCCGAACCAAAGCGGATATTGCCGGCGGCATTGCGATAGAGCTTGGGCTCGGCGACTTCGACCACCGCGGGCTCATCCGCCGGCTCGGCGGTGGACTCTTCCCCGGTGGACACTTCGGCCTGGACAGTCTGGTCTTGAGCCTCGGGGGCGATAACGCCAATCAGCGTCTCGTCGGCAGAGGCACCCTCAAAACCATCAATCTGTCCATCAAAAGCCTCGTCCTGCTCGGGTACATCGACCGGCGCCACCGGCTGGCCAAACTCGTCCTCGTCGTAGGAAGGTTCCTCATATTCAATGGTGTTGCCGTAGTCGTTTTGCTGCTGGGCCGCGGCATACTCGGCCGCCGCGCGCGCCATTTCCTCGGCGCGACGCTTCTGCTCGCCAAAATAGGTATCGAACGGAATGTCGTCGGGGAACTCGTTTTCGCCCTGATAGGGGGCAACGTTGTCCATGACACCGAGCATGGCGGCAACAGAGGACTTGTTGCACACCGCGCCAGACGTGTAGGGAAGCACAAAACGGTTGGAGATGATATTGGCGGCGTTGGCCAGTGCCACAAGGGAGGCCAGAATCGCGACAACCCACAGCAGCACCTTGAGCACGCCGGGAAGCGGCAGGATACGCAGGATGGCGACAGCCGCGGGCGCGATCGTGGCGACAGGCAGGAGTTTGGCGATGGGGGCGCGATACGGAGCGTAGGGCTCGCGAGCAAGGAGCTCGGCGCGGGGGGAATCATAGTGGGCCACCACGACGACCGGGCGGTTGCGCGGAGACGCAAGCGGGCCCGAGGCCTTGTGATAGGCGATGACATTTTGACTCACACCGGTCTTTCCCAGGCGCGAAACCACGGGATGCCCCGTGCGCTCGAGCACGTAGAGCACGGCACCGACAATGGCCAGCAAGGTGCCGACCAAGCCGATACCGCCACCGATGCCCATCAGCAGGGCGCCGGCAAATGCGAGAATACCGGTAACGGCAAACGCCAACCTGCTGGGCGCGGGAGCATTAAATTCCTGCACCTCGGGGTCAAAGCCGTGGTTGCGGAAAATCTGAGCGATATCCTCGGCAGCCAGGCGCTCTTCTTCACTGCACGCCGGCGTAATGCCGGTGTTCTGCAGCAGGTGGTTAATATAGTTCTGGGTGTTCGCCATGTGCGCTCCACATCCATAATCCGACAAATAGGCCCAATGCATGCACATTAGAACCGTATATAGTCGAAAGTATACCCCGAGCGAGCGCAAACGACCGAATTCGGGCCATCTTAACGCCGCGAGCGGACAAGGATATAGCCTAATCTCCATATCAGACTAAAATCATGGCATCAAACGACCTTCTCATGCGAGGATTCTATGACGGCAAGCGACGCGACCGCGACAATTAAAAAGGGGGCACCCGAGCCCGGTTTCGATAAAACGGCTCAGCGCATCCTCAACCTTTTCTTTGTACTCAACAGTTCTCCCGAACCGCTGACGACCGAGCAAATCGTCCTGGATTCCGATCTGGGATACGGCTCGGGCAATATCGACTCAGACAAGCGCAAGTTCCGCCGCGATCGCGACAAGCTGCTCGAACGCGGCATCGTTATCAGGGAGGTTCGTGCTGCCGGAGCGCAGGAAACCGAGGAGAGCGCGTGGACGATCGACCGCGAGCACACGTTTGCCGCGGGCGGTCTCATCACCGCAGACGATGCCGACATCCTGCTCAACGCCATCGACCAGACACTCGCGGCAGGCTCATCCACCTTTGCCGCGCCGCTTGCCGACATTCGCTCCAAGATTGCCTACCTCACCGGCATGTCGACGACAGGAGAGGCACCGATCCGCCGCTCTCCCGCCGTCGATGCGGTATGGAGTGCCTTTGCCGAGCGTTGCGCACTGCGCTTTTTGTACCAAAACGGACGCGGCGAGCAACGCGAGCGGACCGTTTGCGTCTACGGCATGTTCGAGCGCGAGAGTACGGCATACTTCTGTGGCCTCGACAATGCCACCGGCAATATCAGAACATTCCGCTGCGACCGCATCATTCGCGCCTGGAGACCTTCGAAAGCCTACGCCATTCCTGCGGATTTCAACCTCAACGATTACTTATTCTTTGAGTTTGATTTTGCCGACCGCCCACCTGTTGCGGCCACGTTCTCGTTCGCGCGTGAAGCGCAGGCCGATATGATCAGCGGTCTCACGCGCGGACGAGGCGAGCTCATGCGCACCGAAGCAGGTTGGACCTGGACCGTTGACGTGCGCGACTTTGAAGCCGCAGCCTCGTTTTGCATGGCCCATGCCATGGATGGCATGAGGCCCGTCGCCCCCGATTCTCTCAAGCAGGCGTGGAATCACCTCATCGAAAGGACGGTGCACGAGCATGCCCGTGCGTAAACTCACCAGCGAGCAAAGACTCTCGCGCGCCATCGACATCATGGAGGCCCTCTACGCCACCGGCGAGAATGGCATGACACGAGACGAGCTTTGCTGTCGCTTTGATATCACGGGGGCATCGCTCGACGAGATTCTCGAGATCGTCTCGACACTTGCGGACCGAGAATCGGGCGCACGTATTATCTGCGAACGCCGCGGCGAGTGCGTGGTCCTCACCGGTGATGCGGGGCGCGTGCTACCGCTGCGTCTGAGTGCCGCCGAGGGCGCTGTGCTCAACCATGAACTTGAATCATTGGGGATCGAACCCCAAGCGGCGGCTCGAATACGGCGCGCCCTTCTTCCCAAAGAGCTCGGCTACAACCAGCGCGTCTTTGACACCGTCGCCCACGGATCGCACTGGCAGCAGCTGAGCTGCGCCATTCGGGACGGCGTTCGCTGCCGCATCTCGTATCGCTCGATGGATGACGCACAAGCGCGTGAGCGTTTGGTCGACCCCTTGCGCATCACAACAAACGGCGACCAAACGTATCTGATTGCCTGGGATGTCGCGGTCGACGAACAGCGTACCTATCGTATGGATAAAATCGAGAGCCTGACCTTGACCGACGATTCCGTCGTGCGCCACGCACCGGAGCCCGCGACCCTCCATGACTCCCTCGCCCAGGCGGAGCGGAGCGCGAAGCTTCTCATGCCGCGCGCCTTGGCAGAGCGCCTAGACTGGCCCGGCGTCATGTCGATTGAACCCAATGGAGCGGACAGCTCAACAGTAAACGTGCGCTACGGCTCCGAGCGCTGGCTGTTAAGCCAGGTAATCGCAGCGGGCGGGGCCATCCGCATCCTGGATGACCCCGCCCTGTCAGAGCGTCTGTGCGATATGGCAAAATCCCTCGTCTGTCCGCTTTAGCGGCGCCGCTCGTGGCGCGCGCGCCACAGCTGTAGATAGTGCCCGATTTGTGCCGACTCGATGCGCTGATAGGAACTCGTGGGCAGCGACGTTAAGAATTTCTTGCCGTAGCCCTTCGTCACCAGGCGCGGGTCGGCCAAGATGAGTACGCCACAATCGGTCGATGAGCGAATGAGGCGACCGGCGGCCTGCTTGACCTCGAGCACGGCCTCGGGCAGCGAATAGCGCGCCCAAGCGCGGTCTTCACGCAGATTGCGCTCGCATGAGAGCGGGTCTGTGGGGCTCGAGAACGGCAGCTTGGGGATGATGACACAGCGCAGCGTCTCGCCGCTGGCGTCAAACCCTTCCCAAAAGGCCTTAAGCGCAAAGAGTGATGAGGTCGGTTCGTTGATAAAGCGATCGCGCAGGCGACGAGGAGACGAGTTGCGCTGCTGGCAGTTGAGTTCCAGACCAGCACGAGCCATCTTGGGCTCGACGCGAGCGTACAGTTCCTCCATGTCACGCCTGTTGGTGAACAGCGTGAGCACCGAGCCGCCCATGGCAAGATGAGCGTCGACCAGCACACGCTCGAGCGCCGAAAGATAGCTCTCACGATCGCGTGGATCGGGAATATCCCCAGCCACGACCACGGCCATATTCGAATCGAAGTCGTAGCTCGAATCCAAGTGCAGCGACGATGATGTCGAGGCACCGATGCGATCGAGGCCGACGGCATGGTTAAAGTGCTCAAAGCTCTTGGAAACCGTCATGGTCGCCGATGCAAAGATAGCCGTGTGGACCTCGGGCAGCCACTCGGTTGCCAAGGCCTCACCAATATCGATGCGCTCCGCGGTCATCGACTCGCCGCCGGCGCGCAATCTGCGATTGACTTGCAGCGAGTACACGTAGTGTTCGTCGGTACCGTCAATGATGAGTTTGAGGTTCTCGGCCAACTCGTGTAGGCGGCGCGAGATATCACCCAGGTCGACAACAACCTCGGGCTTGTCGGCGGCAACGGCCTGTACCAGCGCGTCGACGCTCTTGTCAGCTTGTTCCAATGCGTCGATGGCAGTGTAGGCCGACTGTAAGAAATCATGCCAGTCGTCAGATTCGCGCAGCTCGGGGCCAATCCATAGGTTCGCATTGTCATAGCCCCCGCGGGCACGGCGGCCAAGCTCGCGAACGCCGTCAAACACATCGGCAATCGCCATGCTCGCACGTACAACCGTCGACGTCGCCTTGGCGGTAAGACCCAGGTAAAGCGTAGAGCCCTCCGAGGTTGCCAAATCGCGGGAAACCTGGCTCAGCGCACCGGCGCTCGAGCCACCCAGGCGCTCAAACAGAACGCACGATTCATCCGCCGACACCACGCGCGCCCATTGACGGCGCGCCTCGCGCTCGATGGAGTGGGCCTCATCGATCACCCAGTGACGAATCGGAGGCAAGATTCTGCCCTCGGCCGCAACGTTGCGGAACAGCAGGGAATGGTTGGTGACCACCACATCGGCATGCGCCGCGCGACGGCGGGCGCCGTGGACCAGGCATTTATCGGGGAAGAACGGGCATAGGCGACGGGCGCACTCGCGCGACGCCGTCGTAAAGTCGGGACGGTTGACGCTGCGCCAGCGAATGCCGAGCGAGTCGAGGTCACCATCGGCCGACTGACACACGTACGCCATGATGACCGCGACTGCCGTAAGCGTATCGGCAGGATCACGCTTAGTCGTAATTTCGACTTGGCCGCGGCTCATGCGCTCAAGCTTACGCAAGCATGGATAGTGGTCATAGCCCTTGAGGGCGCAAAACGATAGGCCTCCGTCCAGCTGCTCGGCAAGTTTGGGCAGCTCATGATACATGAGCTGGTCGGCAAGATTATTCGATTTAGTCGCGATACCAACCGTGATATTGTTGCGGTGCGCGGCCTCGGCAAAAGGCACCAGATAGGCCATCGATTTGCCGACGCCCGTCCCCGCCTCAATCACGCGATGCGTTCCCGTAACGAGCGCGTCACGGACCTCGAGCGCCATCGCGATTTGCTCATCGCGCGGCTCGTACGTGGGATACATGCGATTAACCAGACCGCCCGGGGCATAGTCCGCCTCGATTTCCTCGCGGCTCGGCATCTTAAGGACCGGTAGCTCGTCCGCATCAACGCGATCATCGGCGCGATCGGCCTTGAGTACGTCGGCACGGGCGGCGCTGAGAGAGAAGATGGAACCGGGGTTCTGTCCCGCCAAGAATGAGAAGATGGGACGATAGGACCAGGGTACGTCGGGGTGCATGTCGGCCAGGCGCGCCATCAAGCCCTGAGGCAAGTCGGTGAGCGCCACGAGCAACACGCGCCACACACCACACAGGGCGTCGACATCGGCGTTGGCGCGGTGCGACACTGAGTCGCAGCCAAACAGATCGGCCATGAAAGACAGCTTATGCGAGGCCAGGCGCGGAAGCGCGATGCGCGACAGCGCCAGCGAATCGATCCAGATGTCGCTGACGTTGACACCGCCCTTGACCGACTCGATAAACGAACGGTCGAAGGTGGCGTTATGCGCAATCACCGGGCAGCCGCCGACAAAATCGGCGAGAGCGGCCACGGCCTCGACGGCCGATGGGGCATCCACCACATCGGCGTTTGTAATGCTCGTGAGTTCGGTAATCTCGGCGGGAATCAGCTGCTTGGGATGCACGAAGGTATCAAACCGGTCGACAACCTCGCGGCCCGAAAGGCGGGCAGCCGATATCTCGATAAGCTCGTTGTCCTGCAACGAAAGACCCGTGGTCTCGGTATCGAGGACGATAACATCTTCCTCGATGAGACCAAACGATTGGGTTTTGGCGCGTTCGGCAAGCGTGGCATAGGAATCGATGACAAACTGCGGCGTTCCCGACGAAACAGCGTCCTCGATTAGCATGCAATGCCCGCTCGACGAAGGCCCATACGAATCAGACTGTCACAGACCTGTGGGAACGTCATGTCATCGGTGTGGCGAATCTCATCCGGATACAGCGACGTGTCGGTCATGCCGGGAATGGTATTGGTCTCGAGGATAACGGGGCCGTCCTCGCTCACGATAAAGTCGCTGCGCGAGATACCCAGGCAACCGAGGGCCTTATGGGCAGCGCAGGCGAGCTCCTGGGCACGAGCGTAGTTCTCGGGTGAAATCTGCGCCGGAATGCGATGGATGTCCGTAGGGTCGACATACTTCACGTCCAGATCGTAGAACTCGCAGTCCTCGGGCTTACGAATCTCGACAATCGGCAGAGCGCGCACGTCATCTTCACCGTATACACCGACGGTAATCTCGGTACCCTCGATGCACTTCTCGACCAGCACTTTGTCGCCGTACTCAAACGCCTTAGCGATTGCCGCGGGTAGCTCGGAGGGCTCATGGACCAGGGAAATGCCATAGCTGGAGCCGTTAACGGCCGGCTTTACAAAGCAGCGCTCGCCACAAACCTTGACGATATGATCGATATCGACTTCATCGCCCACCTCGAGCGCAATGCCGGGGGCAATGGGAATGCCCGCCTTGGCGTACAGGAGCTTAGAGACCTCCTTGTCGGCACCGCATGCGCTTGCGAGCACGCCCGAAGCCGTGTAAGGGATACCCAGGGTCTCCATGGCACCCTGCATGGCACCATCCTCGCCGCCGGCACCGTGCATGGCGATAAACGCCACGTCGAAACCACCGGTCGCCATGGTTACCATAAAATCATCGGCAGCCGTGTCGAGCAGCTCCACCGAAGTGTAGCCGGCCTCCTTCAGGGCCACCACGACGTTCTTTCCCGAATTGAGCGAGATCTCGCGCTCAGCGGAATGACCGCCCGCCAAGACCGCTACGTGCATGTTCTCTAGGCTTTTACCCGGCATGGGCAGACTCCTCCTCTATAATTTCTGCAGCTGATACCATATTGTAGCGATACCCTCTACGTTTCCCCAAAATCGAAAGGCTTCCATGAATCCCAGGACTAAATCTCAGGACATTCGCGACTTGAGCCAAAACGATATTCGCGAGCTTGTGGCCGAACTTGGCCAGCCCGCCTTCCGCGCGAAGCAGCTCATCGAATGGGTCTTTGAAAAGAACGTTTGTTCGTTTGACGATATGACCAACCTTCCCAAGGCTTTCCGCGAGCAGCTTAAAGAGGCTTTTGCCTTTGATACGCCGACCGAGCTCACCAAGCAGGTGTCTAAGGATGGCTCTCGTAAATACCTGCTCGAGTATCACGACGGCATCTCCGTCGAGACCGTCGGCATGCCTCGTCGCAACAAGCTGTCTGTTTGTGTGTCCACCCAAGCCGGCTGCGGTATGGGCTGCGCTTTTTGCGCTACCGGCCTCAACGGCCTCAAGCGCTCGCTGACCGCCCAAGAAATCGTTGACCAGGTACTTCATGTCTCCAACGACTTTGGCGAGCGTGCCACGAGCGTCGTCTTCATGGGCCAGGGCGAGCCGTTTGCTAACTATGACGAGGTTCTCAAGGCACTGCGCATCCTCAACGACCCCGATGGCATCGGTATCGGCGCCCGTCACCTCACCGTCTCTACCAGCGGCGTTATTCCCGGTATTCGCAAATTCGCCGACATCCCTGAGCAGTTCACGCTTGCTGTTTCCCTGCATTCCGCCATCCAGTCGACGCGCAATAAGCTCATGCCCGGTGTTAAGAAGTACACGCTGCTCCGCCTTCACGAGGCGCTTCAGCTCTACACCGAGAAGACGGGGCGCCGCCCAACCTATGAGTATGCCATGATCGAAGGCGTCAATGACACGAACCCCGAGATGCAGGCGCTCTGCGACTTCTGCGAGGGAACGCTGTGCCACGTTAACCTTATTCAGCTCAACGACATCGAGGGCAGCCCGCTCAAGCCGTCGCCGATTCATAAGGTTGAGGATCTTCAGCGTCGCCTTGAGTCTCGTGGCATCGAGACCACGATCCGTAATTCTCGCGGCAATGATATTGATGCCGCCTGCGGTCAGCTGAAGCAACGTTTTAAGGTCCAGAAGAACGCATAGGGGAGTCTGTGCCCCATAACGTTTCATGTGAAACATCCGACAGCCCCGGTTGCAGATAATGCAACCGGGGCTGTTTCATTTGTTTTCATGCTGCTGGATTTAATTTACCTAAGCTTTGTTTTAGCCAAAATAAGGGGTCCTTGTCTCATGAATCAGACGAGGACCCCTTCAAAAACAGGCAAGTAATTGTTAGGTACCTAATAACCAACATTTTCCCACTGATGGTTAACCCAATCTTGGTTAATCTTGGGATTCTTAGTAACCTGAGCAGTACGCATAGCGACATCTTCGGTCATCACATCCATTTTCTTTTTGGATATATCGACGATATCCTGAGCTCCGCGCAGCAGTCGACCGCGCAGTTCATCATCTGTCGCAAGCTTATATCCAACAAAAGCACCAGCAGCGACAGTGGTTGCCAGCGCAATGGCCGCGAGAACCTTATTCTTCATCCTGATCCTCCTGCCTGAATTGAATCATTTCGCCAAGGATACGGGAGAGCTCCTCTTCGTCTTTGAACTCGATTTCAATCTTGTTCTTGCCACGCGAGCTCTTCACGCGCACATTCGTGTTAAATACTTGACGAAGGACTCGAGCGGCCTTTTTGAATGACTGAGGTGTTGCTGGCCTCGGCGTCTTAGGTGTTTCTCCGGCAGAAAACAACGGAGCAAGATTTTCTGTCGCTCTGACGGAAAGGCCTTCTGCAACAACCTTCTCAGCAAGTCGAATCCTGGCATCTTCATATGGAACTGCAAGAATCGCTCTCGCATGACCGGCTGTAAGCTTGCCTTCGAAAATCATCTGCTGTACGACTTCGGGAAGATCTAGCAAACGAAGTGAATTTGTAATTGCGGAACGAGACTTACTGACAGCCTTTGATAACGCCTCCTGCGTCATCCCACTGGCATCAATGAGCTGACGATAACCCTTCGCCTCTTCGACGGGATTCAAATCAGAACGCTGAAGATTCTCGATAAGTGCAAGAGCGAGCATTTCCTCATCATTAACTTCTTTAATGATGACAGGCAGCTCCTCAAGACCAGCAAGCTTTGATGCTTGG
Source organism: Collinsella sp. (assembly GCA_036298675.1). Classification (GTDB taxonomy): domain Bacteria; phylum Actinomycetota; class Coriobacteriia; order Coriobacteriales; family Coriobacteriaceae; genus Collinsella. The sequence continues at coordinate 20,156 of JAXJIO010000005.1, forward strand.
TAACGACGCTCACCAGCGATGATCTCATAGCCGTTTCCATGCTTGCGAACCAACAACGGCTGCAACACGCCATGTTCTTGGATCGACTCGCTCAACTCACGAAGTTCAGTTTCGTTAAAGTGAATTCGCGGCTGATTAGGGTTGGGAACAATATCCTCAATAGGTAGTTTTGTTTCAGATGCGTCATTTGAAGCCGATGCAGCCGAACCGCCGGTCTCATACTCGGCTTCTGAGACCAAAGCATTGAGTCCACGTCCTAATCCGCCACGTTTCTTTGCACTAGGCACGCTTGATCACCTCTTTTGCAAGGTTCATATACGCTTTTGCACCCTTATTTTGAGGTGCATAGGTAATTACCGGCTCTCCAAAAGACGGAGCCTCAGATATTTTTACTGTACGGGGAATTAGAGTCTTAAAAGCCTTATCACCAAAGTACGACTGAACCTCCTCAACAACCTGATTCGACAGCGAAGTACGCGAGTCATACATGGTCATAAGCACACCATAGGTGTCTAAGCCCTTGTTCAGACGTGATTTAACCATCTTCATTGACTCAAGCAGCTTCGTAACGCCCTCGAGTGCGTAATACTCGCACTGAATCGGAATCAAAACGCTGTCTGCTGCGGTCAAAGCGTTAATGGTAAGCAGGCCGAGCGAAGGAGGACAGTCAATGAAAATAAAATCGAACTCGTCCTGAATCGGCTCAAGCAAATCTTTGAGGCGGGTTTCACGAGCAATTGCGCTTACGAGCTCAATTTCAGCGCCTGCAAGCTGAATTGTCGCCGGAATAACGAATACCTTTTTGCAATTTGTATCAAGAACAAGCGATTCTGCCGGTACGTCATTCAACAATGCATCATAGATGCATTGGTCAAGGTCTTCTTTTTCAATTCCAAATCCACTGGTACTGTTTCCCTGCGGATCAAAGTCGACAATCAGCGTCTTGCGACCCTGCTCACCCAATGCTGCTGCAAGGTTTACAGCCGTCGTTGACTTACCGACGCCGCCTTTTTGATTGATGATTGCAATAATACGCGTGTCTTTTGCGCTCTTCGAACGCTTAACGTCGCGAAATCCCACGGTCCCTCCTGGTGTGTATTAAAGCTGTCAAACGGAGGATGTTTCACGTGAAACATTCCGATTCGATATCAACCGCCATGTTTCATGTGAAACACTGCAAGTTGTTGGTATCTATTATGTTTCACGTGAAACATCTAGGCAAGCGGATTCTTCTTTGCCATGCCATTTGCACGAGGCAATGTAACGGATGCTGGATGGCTCTTCTTAAGAACAATGAATTCCCTGTGGCCCAAGCCCTCAGGCAAATCAATTGCGTCATTCAGAAGCAAGGTGAAGCCGCAGATCTTAGCCGCTGACATGCCGGAAGCAAGCTCCTCATCCGTAGGATTGCCCTTCGTGATAACAAATAGCCCACCATCCTTGAGGTACGGAGCGGCATACTCAACAAGAATCGGTAGAGGGGCCAATGCGCGGGCGGTTACAACAGAGAACTGCTTCTTATGGCTTCGAGCATATTCTTCAAGGCGATCATGAACTGCATGACCATTTTTCAATCCAAGAGCATGAACAAATGTATTGACAGCGTCAACCTTCTTGCCAACAGAGTCAATATAAGTAGCCATACGATGCGTGGTGATTGTTAATGGAATACCAGGGAAGCCAGCACCAGTTCCCATATCGAGCAAAGCTCCCTCTGGAGCCTTATTGACATAAGGGAGCAAAACAAGTGAGTCGAGGATATGGAGTACCGCAGCATCTTCTACGTTAAGAATACGGGTGAGATTGGTTGTCTTATTTGTTTCAAGAACCAAATCCAAATGCTGAATACATTTCCTCAGCTCAGTATCAGTTACACTCAGGGAATACTCTTTGCAATAGGAAGACAGACGACTGAGCATCTCGTCAGCCTGCTGATCTGTAAGTACAAACAACAGAAGCTCCTTTCTGACAAAAATCAGTGTATCGAGAACTTTTGACAAAAAAAGGGGACGTGGAAACCACGCCCCCTTAGCATAAGCTCGAGTAGATTATCGAGCAACAATCACCACATGGCGATCAGGGTCAGAACCCTCAGAATGGGTATCGACGGAATCATTACCACGAAGTGCAATATGAACCAGTCGGCGCTCATAGGCATTCATGGGCGGAAGCGAAACACTCTTATGAGTACGGATGGCACGCTCGGCGGCAGACTGAGCCATAGAGGCAACCTTGTCCTGACGACGGCTCTTGTAGCCCTCAACGTCAACCACAACCGGATACCTAAAGCCAAGCTTGCGGCTCACCAGCAAAGAGAACATAACCTGAAGGGCATCAAGGGTACGACCATGACGGCCAATGAGAACAGCAAGATCGGGAGCCGTAACATCCAAAATCAGCTCGCCCTCGTCGCCCTCGTACTCATCAATAGGAGAGTTGGCAGCATCGAAGTGCGAAAGGATGGAACGCAGAATGGAAATCGCAACATCGGCAATGGTGTCGAGCTCCTCATCGCTCAGCTCTTCACCGGCCTTGTAGCGCTGTGCAATCTCGGGATAATCGCCCGCAATCTGCGGGGCAACCTCCTCAAGCATATCCTCGACGATCTCTTCAGACATAACGTACTCCAAAAGTTAGGTACCTAAATAAGATTGATATCCCGACTACTTCTTCTTGTGCGGACGCGGCTTCTTCTCGCGACGGGTAACCTCGACCTGCAGCGGAGCGTTCTTGAGGCGCTCCTCCTCATCGGCCTTGGCCTTGTCGATAACCTTCTGTGTCACAAAGATCTGCTGGATAACCTGCCAGGCAGAAGACACATCGTAGTAAAGCAGGACGCCGACGGGCAGGCTCCAGCCCATCCAAAGCATCATGACGGTCATGACGACGGCCATCATACGCATGCTCTGGGCCTGCTGACCAGTCTGATTGCGAGACATATACAGCTGCGGAATCAGAGTCAAGACAGCAAACAGAATCAGGCAGATCAGCGCAGGCAGCGCAACCATAAAGCCATCGGCAAAGGAAGCGCTCGGCGTGGTGGTAAGGTCAGGCAGGATGTTGAAGAACGAGAACGTGCCGTCGCTAAAGTAGTTCGGCAGGTTACGCAGTAGCGTAAACAGGGCGAACAGGACGGGCATCTGGATCAACAGCGGCAGACAACCAGCCATGGGGTTGAACTTGTTCTCGCTGTAGAACTTCTGCATCTCCTCGGCCTGACGCTGGGGATCGTCGGCATAGCGCTCCTGGATCTCGAGCATCTTAGGCTGCAGCACCTGCATGCGAGCCGTCGACTTGGTCGACTTGAGCATGAGCGGCGTCAGCAGCAGACGGATGATGACCACCAGGATGATGATGGACAGGCCCCAGTCGACCGCAAAGGTCTGGATGAGCTTGAGCAGCTCGAAAAGGATGTTAACGATCCAATCCCACATGTAAGTTTTCCTCCGATAGCGAGTGCCCGCTAAGGCACAGGGTCATAACCGCCGACGTGCAGGGGATTGCAGCGAGCGATGCGCCTCACGGCAAGCCAGCAGCCTCTCAAAACACCGTACTTCTCAATCGCCTGGATAGCGTATTGCGAGCACGTTGGGTAATAAATGCAGGCGTCAGGCAATAAGGGCGAAATAACCTGTTGATATATGCGAATAGGAGCGATGGCAACACGTCGCAAAACGTGATTGCTCATCGCTCCTCCCCGGCAACGCCGGCGCGTTTCATAAGCGAACGCAACGCCTTGTCCATCTCCTGCGGCGAGGAAACCCTCGTCTTGGGAGTCGCGAACAAGATGATGTCATGACCCGCAACGGGAAATCCACAGCTGCGGGCGGCCTCGCGCATCACACGCTTAGATCGGTTGCGCACCACAGCACAACCGAGTCGTTTAGCACCAACGAAGGCGACCCTTCCGGAGTCGCCTTCGCCAACCGATTCACATATGGTCATTCGAATCAGAGGGTGATTGAAACGACGCCCCTGACTGAACACATGCTCGAAATCTTGCCGAGACTTAATAGTCTTCATGCGAGATGTGTGTATCGCTGCTAGACAGTGAGACGCTTGCGGCCCTTGGCGCGACGACGGGCGAGCACGGCACGACCACCCTTAGTGGCCATACGGGCACGGAAGCCATGGGTCTTGGCACGCTTACGCTTATTAGGCTGATACGTACGCTTCATCTTAAGTTCCTCCTGCTGCATTTCGAGTGTCCGCGGGGGCGCGGACGCAGATATAGACACGTGAGCTTGAAGATTGTAGGGAAATCAATGTTCAAATGTCAAGAAATCAAAGGTAAAAGGTTGCAAAGAGTACACGGTTCCCCCATAAGCAGAATCGGCATTTGAGGCAGCAGACAACTTTTCACGAAATTTCATCGAGTTTTCAACAGGTCATGTTGGAAATGTTGAGAACTTTTCGACAAGTTTTCCAAAGTTTTCAACAGGTTTTGAAAACTTGTCGAAAGATGAGAAACATTGCGCGGTGAGCTACTATTTGTTCAAAACCTTTTGAAAGATTGCGAGCGGCATGTCTGACGACTTCTACACCATGGTCGATTCCGGTGATCCGGCACCCGACAACGAGCACATCACCGGCGTGCGCGAAAAACGCAACGAGGGTGAGCAGGACACCGCACAAGCACCAAAGGCCATGTATGCGGCGCGCATCGCGGTCTACGATGACATGCTGTCGACACCGCGTGTCATCGTCATCGAACCGCAAGACGTCCGTACCTACTTGGAAGAGACAACCAACACCGTCTACCAGTGCATGAAAGAGCAGGGAGGACGCATCTCGCTGATGGTTATCCGCGAGATTGTCGAAAACTTTATCCACGCGCATTTTGCAGAGCCCATCATCTCGATTCTCGACGGTGGCGATACCATCCGCTTTGCCGATCAGGGTCCGGGCATCGACGACAAAGAGCGTGCCTTCGATTTTGGCGTAACCAGCGCAAACAGCAAGATGAAACGGTATATCCGCGGTACCGGCGCCGGGTTTCCGATGGTACAGGAGTACTTGGAAAACGCCGGCGGCGCCGTCTCCATCGAGGACAACATGGGCAACGGCACCGTCGTGACGGTAAGCCTGAGCCCCAAGCGCGTTCAGGAAATCGAGCGTGCTGGCGGGCGCGGGGCAGCTGTGCGACCCGAGGCGGAACAGCAGGCATACCCCCTGCCGGGAACATATTCGCAACAGCCCATGGCGGCACAGCAGACACAACAACCAGCCATGCCGATGCAACAGCCAAGCATGCAGCATATGCAGGAGTTCCAGACAGCGCCGGAGCCAGCGGCACAAATGATGCCGGATACGACGGCGATGACAGGTCAGGAACCCGCCGCCATGCCGCAGCAGCCGACGGGTGCGCCGAGCGCCCCGCAGATGGGTTACCAACCGTATCCCCAGGGATACCCCGCCCAATACATGCTGCAGCAGGGGTATGCCCAGCCATATCCTCAGCAATACCCGCTGGGATACCAGCAGCCGTACCAACAAATGCCCCAGGCGCAGTACAACCCATGGGCCCAGCAGATGCCTCCGCAGCCTTACCAACAGTGGCCGCAAAGTTTTCAACAGCAGCCGCTGCCCATGCAGAGTTCTCAACAACCAGCAGCTCAAATGATGTATCCTAATGCGGCGAATCAATATGCACAGCCGCAGCAAAACGTATTCGTGAGCGAGCGCGGCGAAGCGGCACTGGGCTATCTGGCTCAAAACCAGGAGTGTGGCGCAACCGACCTGGCACGAGCGTTTGGAAACTCAGCGCCCACGTGGTCGCGAACGCTCAACGACTTGGCACAGGCCGGCTTGGTAATCAAACATGGCCAGAAATATCATCTGACCGAAATAGGCAGCGCTCGCGTGCGAGCCCAAAGCTAAGGAACGGGAGAAACAGTGGACGAGGAAGCAAGCATCATCCTGGGAGATGCCATCGCCTTTTGTCAGCGCGACGGCCAAGATGCACGCCTCATCAATATGCTGGGACAATCGCGCGCTGTGAGTTTAACCGAGGACACTCTGACGATTGAGGCCCCTTCACGCTTTGCCATCGCCCAGCTCAAAAAGCATCAGCCGACCATCGAGGCGTACCTAGAAGAAATAGCCTTTGCACCGATTGCGCTCAATATCGTGGCACCGCAAGGCGCCTCGGCAAATACGGCCCCGGACACTCGCCCGGCAGAGACCGCCACCGCAGCGGCAACGCCGGCGCCCGGACCTCGACGCGACGATGTTTCCCGTGAAACCATGACACCGCAGCCGGCCGCTTCGGTCGCACCGGCGGTAGAGCCAGCCCCCTCACCCATCCCGACCGCCACGCATATGCCCGTGGCACACGAGGCGACACCCGGCGAGGAATCGGGCATTGCAATCAAAAACACGTTGTCCGCCGACGATTTCCGCCGCATGATGACCCAAATGAATGGCAGGCCACCGGCGAAAAGCGCGAGTTCGTCCGCAATGCCGGCAGCGCCTTCGGCGGCCCCGACGGCAGTCGAGAAAAACGCGGACGGGGCACCCCTCGCAGCAAATTCGAAATTCACGTTTGAAAACTTCGTCTTCGGACCGGAGAACAGTCTTGCCTACCGATCGGCGCTCAAATTCGCCATGCTTGCAGACACGCCCGGCACCTGCACGTCGCTGTTCATCTACGGCAAATCGGGCCTGGGCAAGACGCACCTGCTGCTCGCCATCAAAAATGAGCTGGCAGAGAAATCGCCCGAGATCAAGGTGAAGTACGCCAACTCGCAGGCATATCTGGACGACTTGATGACAGAATTCGACCGCCAAAAGAAGAGCAACGCCCCCATTATGCAGGCGTACCACGGCGTCGACGTGCTTATCATCGATGACATCCAGAACATCATCGGCAAGCGCGCGAGCGTGGATTACTTCTTCCAGTTGATGGACGAATTTATCCGTAACAACAAGAAGGTCGTGATCGCCGCCGACCGCGCGCCCAAGGACCTTAATATGGACGAGCGCCTGACCAGTCGCTTTAATGCCGGCCTGCTGTGCCTGGTGGCGGAGCCCAGCTACGAGATGAAGTACAAGATTTTGCAGCGTTATTACGAGAACACGATCGCCGCCGCGCCCGAGGTGGGCAACGACTCGCTACTGGCGGCCTACGGGGGCGACGGCGGACATCTGACCGACGCGCACTTTAAACACATGGCCGAGGTCTCGGGCACCAACATCCGCGAGCTCGAGAGCTTTTGCGAGCGTTGTGCCGGCGAAGCGGGCGATCGCGAGCGCGAAGGCGGGGAGCTCACCTTTGACGACATCGACGCCATCGCCAACCAGTACTTCGACACATCGGCCAAGAAGATCAATGTGCAGACGGTCCAGTCCGTCATCGAAGAGCAATACGGTGTGACGCACGAGGAACTCATCGGGCCTCGCCGCAACGCCAATATCGCCAAGGCGCGCCATATCGCTATCTACCTGGCGATCGAGATGTGCGAGATGACGACGACGGCCGTGGGCGCCGAGTTTGGCAACCGCAACCACTCGACCGTCAGCACGAGCTATAAAAAGGTCCAGAAGATGATTCAGGAAGACCGGACTGTTACCGAAGACCTCAAGTCACTGCGCGATAAAATTACACTGCGCTCATAGGTAAATGGACACACCTGTTGAAAACTTGTCGAAACGGCGGTCATAAGGTGTCAAAAACTCGAGCCGCGGTGATGAAAAGTTTTGCGCAGGTTTTGAACGTGGAAAACACACCCGGTTGCACACAGGTTCCTGTCGATTCTCTTTTTAGGGCTGACCTGCACTTTTAGGAGTAATCAACAGTTTCGTCAGTACTATTACTATTATTAAGATATTTATATCTATAGAAAGGTATTAAAAGATGAAGTTCACCGTCAGCCAGAGCTCGCTTACGCAAGCCATCGGCGTCGTTATGAAAGGCGTCGCTTCGGCATCCACCCTTCCCATTCTGTCGGGCGTGCTCGTCAAGGCACAAGACGGCATCTTGGAATTCCAGACCTCCAACTACACCATCTCGATTCGTCACCGCATTGCGGCTCATGTCGAAGAGGAGGGCGAGATGGTGATTCCCTGCAAGATGCTCTCCAACATCACCAAGACCCTTCCCGATGCCCCGGTCACCTTTGAGCTGTCCGAGCGTCAGGTTTTGATTGGCTGCGAGAAGAGCTCTTTCCGCCTCAACACGCTCGATGCCAACGACTTTCCCGAGTTCCCGGCATACGCCATCGAGAGCGCCGTCGAGCTGCCGACCGATATCCTGTCCGAAATGGTGAGCCGCGTATGGCGCGTCACCTCGACTGACAAGGCCCGCCCCATCCTGGGTGGCGTGCACATGAAGGTCGAGAACAACACCGTGCGCCTGGTGGCGACCGACTCCTTCCGTCTGGCCGTGTGCGATACGCAGGTCGAGACCTCGACCCTCGAAGGTTCCTTTGAGCTCAACGTGCCTGCTGACGCCTTCAACGACGCGCTGAGCATCATGGCCAGCCAGGCGACCATCATGATCGGCGCAACCGACACTCAGGTTGTCTTTGAGGCCGGCAACACCACCTACGTGTCGCGCCGCATCGAGGGCGTATATCCCAATTACAAGCAGCTCATCCCCGATTCGTGCGTGACGAGCGTCAAGATCGACGTAGCCGCCTTTAACGCCGCCCTTAAGCGTGTGGCCGTTATCGCGAGCGCCAACCCCGCCGTCAAGTTTGAGATTGACGTCGAGAACGGCCAGATGGGCCTGTCCTCCATTTCCAACGACCAGGACCTGGCGCAGGAGACGATTGATGTCGAGGCCGAGGGCGAGTCGGGCACCATCGCCTTCAACTACCACTACATCTTTGGCTGCCTCAATGCCCTGTCCAAGGAGAAGGAGATTACGCTGGAGCTCAAGAGCTATTCGCAGGCTGGCATCTTCAAGTCCTACGACAAGATCAACTACCTGTACCTGGTCATGCCGGTACGCATCTAACGCTGCCCATGACCATGTTCGCACGCGATCTTTCCGTTGCGCGCTATCGCAGCTTCGACAGTTATCGCCTTGCCCTGAGCGACGGTGTGACAGTGCTCGCAGGTCCCAACGCGGCGGGAAAGACCAACCTCATAGAGGCGCTGCAGCTACTGACGAGTGGCGCCTCGTTTAGGCATCCGACCGCAGCCGAGCTCGTGCACGACGGCGTGGGCTCATGCAAGGTCGAGCTGAGGCTCGAAGGCGATGGGCGCGTGCTGGACATGGGACTGAGCGTGGAAGATGGCAAGCGTTCGTTTAGTCGCAACGGCAAGCGCTGCGCTGCGTCCGGCGTGCGCGGGGTGCTGCCGAGCGTTCTGTTTTGCCCGGACCACCTGGATATGGTCAAGCGGGGTGCCAGCGTGCGCCGCACCGCACTTGATGACTTTGGCGTTCAGCTGAGTGCGCGCTATGCCGATCTGGCTAGTGCCTACGGGCGCTGCGTGACCCAGCGCAATGCCCTGCTCAAGGAGACCTGGTGCTGCCGCGAGATGCTCGGCGCCTGGAACGAATCTATCGCCCGCGCCGGTTCGGCCCTGCTCGTGCATCGTCTGGCTCTGCTCGACCGACTGTCGGGCCATGTGCGCGACGCCTATGGCCGCGTGGCATCTGGCGAGCCCGCCGGCGTGTCCTATGTGTCCACGCTTGGCGACCTGCCTCGCACCGAGGATCGCGACGAGCTCAGGGGGTGGGCGTATGAGCACATGCTCTCGGCGCTCGATGAGCACGCCGACGAGGAGATCCGCCGCGGCGTGACGCTTGTGGGTCCGCATCGCGACGAGATTGAGTTTTCCGTCGCGGGCCGATCGGCCCGTTCATTTGCCAGCCAGGGCCAGCAGCGAACGCTGGTGCTTGCCTGGAAGGTGGCAGAAGTGGCCGTGGCGCGTGATATCTTGGGCACCGCGCCGCTGCTGCTCTTGGACGACGTGATGAGCGAGCTCGACGCCGGGCGCCGAGGCGCTTTTCTGCAGCTGATCGGTGATGATATCCAGACAGTCATAACCACCACCAATCTGGGGTATTTTACCGATGACCTGCTTGATCGAGCCAAGGTGGTGAGCATGGGTGAGACGTGCTAATTACGTGCGCGAGAGCGGAATGGTTGCCTTTGGCGGCTTTTTGGATACCGAGCAGCAGCGCATCCTGGCGGCCGCGACACCTGAGCGCCGCGCGCAAATGGAGGCTGAGGAGGAGTCTCGTGCGGTCTATCACGCCTGGAATGCAGTGTGCTCGGGCACGCGCGAGGGACGCCATGTGACGGGGCTGCGCTACCTGCCCGAGTCCAACGAACTGCTGGTGTACCTCGATTCGCCCTCATGGACGCAGGAGATGACACTTTTGCGCGAGATTATCCGCGCGCGCATGGAGCGCGCCGGCGCGCACGTCGACGGCCTGGTGTTCAAGACGACCGCCCCCGGCCACACACCGCCCGCTGCAAAAGAGCGTCTGCGTCCGGCCGTGGCCGAGCGTCCGCCGGCTCCGCATGCCGACCTCAGCGATGCCGAACGTGCCGAGATCGAGCACCAAGTGGCACCCATCGAGGACCAAAAACTGCGCGAGGCCCTCGAGAACGCCATGAGAGCCAGTGCCGAGTGGGCCAAGGGCGTGCAGGGCAAAAAAGAGCCTTAAATCGCATCTGGTGGCCTTGTAGAGCCAAATACCCTCGTTCCCGAGGGTATTTTTTTACGATAAACTAGTAAGGCTGTACACATTTTCTTAACTGAAGGAGGACGTGTGGCAAACGAAAACGATTACGATGGCGGCGAGATTAAGATTCTCGAAGGTCTCGAGGCCGTTCGTAAGCGCCCGGGCATGTACATTGGCTCGACGAGCGCCAGCGGTCTTCATCACCTGGTGTGGGAGATCGTTGACAACTCCGTCGACGAGGCCATGGCCGGTTTCTGCACCGAGATTCAGGTGACGGTCCACGCCGACAACTCCATCACGGTCGTCGACAACGGGCGCGGCATCCCCGTCGACGAGCATCCTATCAAAAAGATCCCGACGCTCGAGGTCGTCATGACGATCCTGCACGCCGGCGGTAAGTTCGATAACTCGGCCTACAAGGTCTCGGGCGGCCTGCACGGCGTGGGCATCTCCGTCGTCAACGCCCTGTCCAAGCGTGTGGTCGTGCAGGTATGCCGCGATGGCAACATCTACGAGATGGAGTTTTCGCGCGGCAAGACCGTCAAGAAGATGGAGGTTGTGGGCACTTCGGAGACGACGGGCACCACTGTCAGCTTCTGGCCCGACGACGAGATCTTCGAGACCTGCATCTACGATTTCGACACGCTGCACAACCGTCTGCAGGAGACGGCATTCCTCAACAAGAACCTCAAGATCGTGCTGACCGACGAGCGCGAGGCGACTCCCCATATGGAGGAGTTTTGCTATGCGGGCGGCATCATCGACTTCGTCAAGTTCCTCAACGAGGGCAAGGATGTCCCCGAGGCCTTTAAGGAGCCCATCTATATTGAGGGCAAATCGGATCAGGATGCGCCCGTGACCAAGATGGGCGAGGTCGAGGTGTCCTTGCAGTGGAATAGCGGCTACGGTGAGAACGTCATGTCGTTTGCCAACGACATCTACACCCCCGAGGGCGGCATGCACCTCGAGGGCTTCCGTACCGCACTCACCCGCGTGATTAACGATTACGCTCGCAAGCAGAACCTGCTCAAGGAAAAAGACGCCAACCTGACCGGCGACGATGTTCGCGAGGGCCTATCGGCTGTTATCTCGGTCAAGCTGCCCGATCCGCAGTTTGAGGGCCAGACCAAGGCCAAGCTCGGCAGCTCCTATATGCGCGCGCTGACGCTCAAGATCGTGACCGACGGGCTTGCCGATTACCTCGAGGAGCATCCCAAGCCCGCTCGCGAGATCGTCAAGAAAGCCCAGCAGGCCTGCAAGGCGCGCAACGCCGCCCGCAAGGCGCGCGAGGCGACCCGCCGCAAGAGCCTGCTCGAGACGGCGTCGCTGCCCGGCAAGCTCGCCGACTGTTCGGTGCGCGACGCCGAGTTGACTGAGCTCTTTATCGTAGAGGGCGACTCGGCAGGCGGCTCGGCCAAGGACGGCCGTCGCCGAGACATCCAGGCGATCCTACCCCTGCGCGGCAAGATTTTGAACGTCGAGCGCGTGGGCGATCATCGTGCGTTCTCGAGCGACACCATCCAGTCACTCATCACTGCGATCGGCTGCGGCGTCACGACGAGCGCCGGCGACGGCGGCGACTTTGATATCACCAAGGCGCGCTACCACAAGATCATCATCATGACCGATGCAGACGTCGACGGTGCGCATATCCGCATCCTGCTGCTGACGTTTTTCTACAAGTACATGCGCCCGCTGATTGACGCCGGCTACGTGTACGTCGCTTGCCCGCCCATCTTTGGCATCAAGGTGCGCAACAAGATTCACTACGTGTATCCCAACGGCCGCCAGCCCGAAGACGAGATCCTGCGCGACACCATCCAGAGCCTGGGGCTGAACCCCGACGACAACGACGAGGACGGTAAGGCCAAGGACGGCAAGATCACCAAGAAGCGCAAGGGTTACACCGTCCAGCGCTACAAGGGTCTGGGCGAGATGGACCCCAAGCAGCTTGCCTCGACGACGATGGACCCCAAGACCCGCATTCTGCAGCGCGTGTCGATCGAGGACGCCGTGGTGGCGGACCGCGCCGTGCGCGAACTGATGGGTTCCGAGGTCGGCTATCGCCGCGAATATATCGAGAAGCATGCGCATGACGCACGCTTCTTAGATGCCTAACCTGTTGGGCTTTCCCAGCCACCGCACCTTCGCCCTCAATCGTCGGTCGCGTACCCAAGTACGCTTCCCTCCTCTTTCGAGCGAATCTGCGGCACCTGGAAAAGCCGTCTCCGCGGTAGGGAACTAATAGACCACGCAAACCATGAGGAGGTAACGTGGCAGACGATATCAACAATAACGAGGATATGGACGAGGCCGGCGATGCCGGTATGCCCGATGATCTGAAGCGCCTGCTTGCCCGTGCTGAGCAGGGCGAGGACGGCGATCCGGACGCCTATAACCCCGATGCCGATGATGATGAGGAAGAGGACGACGACGCCGAGCTCGAGGAGAGCTTTGGCGAAGTCGATCGTGGCGCCTCGGCCGGCGAGGACATCAACGGCGGCCAGCTCCAGATTTCGGAGTTCGGTCGCGAGATGAAGCAGTCGTTCATCGAGTATTCGATGTCGGTTATCACAGCGCGTGCCCTGCCGGACGTGCGCGACGGCTTAAAGCCGGTACACCGCCGCATCCTGTACGCGATGAACGAGAGCGGCATCTACCCCAACCGCCCACACAAAAAGTCGGCCTGGACGGTCGGCGAAGTTATCGGTAAGTACCACCCGCATGGCGATTCCGCGGTCTATGAGGCCATGGTCCGCCTGGCGCAGTGGTTCTCCATGCGCACGCCGCTCATCGACGGTCACGGCAACTTCGGCAACATCGATGGCGACGGCGCGGCGGCCATGCGTTACACCGAGAGCCGCCTGGCCAAGCCCGCCATGGAACTGCTGCGTGACTTGCAGAAGGATACCGTCGACTGGCAGCCCAACTACGACGAATCACTCGCCGAGCCCCAGGCGCTGCCTGCGCGCTTCCCCAACCTGCTGGTCAACGGCAGTCAGGGCATCGCCGTCGGCATGGCCACCAACATCGCCCCGCATAACCTCACCGAGGCGATCGAGGCCACCTGCTACCTGATCGACAACCCCGACGCCACCGTCGACGAGCTCATGCAGATCATGCCCGGTCCGGACTTCCCCACCGGCGCCATCATCATGGGCAGCGCCGGCATTAAGCAGAGCTACGAGACCGGCCGCGGCTCCATTACCGTGCGTGCCAAGGCGCACGTGGAGTCCACCAAGACCGGCCGCAGCCGCCTGGTCTTTACCGAGATTCCCTACATGGTCAACAAGGGCACCCTGCAGGAGAAGATCGCCCAGCTTGTCAACGATAAGCGCATCGAGGGCATCTCGGATATGCGCGATGAGTCCAACCAGAAGGGCATCCGTCTGGTCATCGAGCTCAAGAAGGGCGTCATTCCGCAGGTCGTGCTCAACAACCTGTATAAGTACACCTCGCTGCAGACGACCTTTGGCGCCAACAACCTGGCACTCGTCAACGGCGTCCCCAAATGCCTGAGCCTGCGCGAGATGCTGCAGCACTACATCGACCACCAGGTCGACGTCGTTACCCGCCGCACCCGCTTCGACCTTAAGAAGGCCCAGGCCCGAGCGCATATCCTTGAGGGCTACTTGATGGCTCTCGACCATATCGACGAGGTCATTAGCATCATCCGCTCCTCGCAGACCGACTCCGAGGCCAGCAGCCGCTTGATCGAGCGCTTTGGCTTTACGCCCGAGCAGACCACGGCCATCCTCGAGATGAAGCTGCGCCGCCTGACCGGCCTGGAGCGCGACAAAATTCAGGAAGAACTGGACGGCCTGCGTCGTGCCATCGCCTACTACGAGGACCTGCTGGCGCATGAGGAGAAGATCCTGGGTGTCATCAAGGAAGAGATGCGCGAGATCTCCAAGAAGTTTGGCGACAAGCGCCGCACCGAGATCAGCCAGGTTGAGAAGGACCTGGATGTCGAGGACCTCATCGCTGACGAGGATATGGTCGTGACCATCACCCACACCGGCTACGTTAAGCGTATCCCGGTGGCTGCCTACCGCGCCCAGAAGCGCGGCGGCAAGGGCGTATCGGGCGTCAACCTCAAAGAGGACGATGTTATCGACGAGATGTTCATCGCGTCCACGCACGAGTATGTGCTGTTCTTCTCGAGCAAGGGCAAGGTCTATCGCCTGAAGGTGCACGAGCTGCCGGTGGGTACGCGCCAGGCGCGCGGTACCGCGATCGTCAACCTGCTGCCCTTTGAGGACGGCGAGAAGATCGCGAGCGTCATCAGCTGCCGCGAGTTCCCGGCCGACGAGTACCTGATGTTTGCCACCAAGAGCGGCATGGTCAAGAAGACCGTGATGAGCGCGTATGACCGCAGCCGCCGCGATGGACTCATTGCCATCAACCTGCGCGACGACGACGCACTGCTGAACGTGCGCCGCGTGCGCGAGGGCGACAAGATTATCCTGGCCACCACCGCGGGCAAGGCGATCATGTTCTCCGAGGAGCAGGTGCGCGCCACCGGCCGCGATACCAGCGGCGTTCGCGGTATCGGTCTGAAGGACGGCGTGAGCGTTCTGGGCATGGAAGTCACTAACGGCAACGGCGATCTATTCGTCATCACCGAGCGCGGCTACGGCAAGCGCACGCCGGTCGCGGACTACCCGGAGCAGAATCGCGGCGGTCAGGGCGTCTACACCATTCAAATGACCGAGCGTAAGGGTAACCTCGCGGCCATGAAGACGGTGGGCCCGCAGCACGAGCTGTTCATCGTGACGGAGGGCGCGACGGTCATTCGCGTCAAGACCGACGAGATCAGCCAGACCGGCCGCGCCACCCAGGGCGTCAAGATGATGACCGTCGACGACAACGACCGCATCTGCGCCGTGGCCCGCATGACGGCCGCCAAAGAGAAGCCCGAGGGCGAAGGTTCCGAGGCCGCAGCCGACACCGAAGAGGCTCCAGTCGACCTAGGCGACGGCAACGACATGCCAGAGGATCTCCTCGACGAGTAAGTAGTCCTCTCCGGTCAAAAACATCAGACCCCATATATCGGCGGTCGGCGCACTGCGCGCCGACCGCTTTTTTGACAAGCTTGGAACCCCGTGTCAGACGGCTGGGCGAGATGGGTTAGGTTTGTCGCGAGTTCCGCACGCAAAGAAGGCCACTTAATGTGGCCTTCGTCTTGCGCAGGACTGCCCGAGCAGCAAACCTAACCCATCTCGCCCAGCCGTCTGACACGCCCTCCAAAGATTTTCAAAAAAGTTGTTGACGCGCGCGTAACGACTCGTCTAATATATCCCTTGCGCGATGGACCTGTAGCTCAGTTGGTTAGAGCGTCCGGCTGATAACCGGGAGGTCACAAGTTCGAATCTTGTCAGGTCCACCACTTTCTTTCGCAATAAACACCCCAGCGAGAGCCGAGTCGCCGCTGGGGTGTTTATTACTGTCTCCGTGGGGGTTTAGCTCAGCTGGGAGAGCGCGGGCTTTGCAAGCCTGAGGTCAGGGGTTCGATCCCCCTAACCTCCACCATGATGGACCTGTAGCTCAGTTGGTTAGAGCGTCCGGCTGATAACCGGGAGGTCACAAGTTCGAATCTTGTCAGGTCCACCATCAAAACTGTGAAGAGCCCTGGGGCGTTGCCTCGGGGCTTTTTTCTTGTCTGCGATAAATCTCATTTTGGTTTTGTGTGCTGTGCGAAAGATTGGGTAGTATAGCTATTCAATGCGGCGGGCTGCCGCGTGTTAACCGCTACGTACCGGAGGTGTTCCATGGTTCGTGTCGACATAGAGACCATCGTCATGGCCGCCGGTCCCGTGCCATCGCTTATTGTGCTTCGTGAGCGCAGCAGCAAATCGGACTCGCCCGCGCCGCTGCGTTCCCTTTCCATTCAGACTGGTTCGTTTGAAGCTGCTGCCATTAGCCGTGGCATCGATAGCGGCCGCGCCGAGCGCCCGATTACCCATGACCTGTTGCTCGATACTGTTGGCGCCCTGGGCGCCAAACTCGAGCGCATCGAGATCGTTCGCGCCGAGCCGCCGGTGTTCTACGCGACAATCGTCGTACTGGCCGATGGCGAGGAGCGCAAGATCGACGCCCGCCCCAGCGATGCCATTGCCCTTGCCGTGCGCAGCAATGCTCCCATGTTTGTGGAGGACGACATCATGAATCGCCTGGGCACTGTTTCTACCCGCGCCGAGGAAGTCGACGACGAGCAGGAGTTCGAGAAGTTCGACGAGTTCGTCCATACGCTCTCCCCCGATGATTTCTAAATGCGGGGCGTTCAGGTTGTGGAGCGTTCGCTGATGGCCGGCGGCATGTCGGCCGAGGCAGCGGCTATCGCGCGCGAGGCCCAGATGCGCTCTGAGGCTTCTGAGGCGGCGCGCATTGCCTATGTGACGCAGGCCCGCACGCTTCGCGAACGCCGCGGCTCGTTTATCAAGATGGTTGTCATCTCCGCCCTTGTCGCGGCAATCTGTTCGCGCCTTCGTGGTACAGTTGGTGCGCTTGGGTTTTCGATCTCTACGGGCCTGGTGATCTGGGGTGTGGTCGACGCGGTAATGCTGACCAGTCAGATCAAGGTGCTCGACAAGCGCGCGATGGATATGATGCGCGCCCGCGACGCTGCCGCCAAGATCGCCGCCGAGGCACAGGAACTGTAACGACGCCGGACTCGATGGGAAGGTCTAAAGATGGCACAGGATATGCAGGACGCCGGTAACGTCTCCGCCGAGCTCGACGCCATGGTGTGCGATCTGATCGGCGCGTTCTTGGACGACCTTGCCGCCGGTGAAAACCCTGGCGTGGTCGTGGCAATTGAGGACGCCGCTTCCAACCGTTATCTGGCGGCGCTCGATGAGGATGGCGAAGAGGCGTGCCTCGAGGCGGCCACCAACTTTATCTCCGAGCACAAGATGGGTCTTAAGGACGAGGGCCTGGGCCGTATCGCTCGCTATGCCATCGGCTACACCGGCTGCGTCGAGATTGACGGCGGCTATCACGATGCTCTGCTCGTGAGCTTCTTCGAAACCACGCTCGAGAGTGGTTTTTCGGCATATGTGCTGTATGAGGGCATGGGCGCCGGCGATGGTTTTATGTGGAGCGACCCTGAACCTGCAGGTGAGGAAACCCCTCTCATCTAAAATCGCTAAAATAAACGAGTTTTCGGTAAAAGGCTCAATATTCCCGCTGAGCGTTGCATTGCTGGGCGGGTCGCATACGCGTGCCGGTTGTATATAGATAGAAGATAGGGGAACTACATGCGCGTAGACAATCTGAGGAACATCGCCATCATCGCTCACGTCGACCACGGCAAGACGACGATGGTCGACAAGCTCCTGCGTGCCACGGACGCCTTCCGTGCCAACCAGCAGGTCGAGGACCGCGTCCTGGATTCTAACGACCAGGAGCGCGAGCGCGGCATCACGATTCTCGCCAAGAACATCTCTATCGAGTACAAGGACGTCAAGATCAACGTCATCGACACCCCGGGCCACGCCGACTTTGGCGGCGAGGTCGAGCGCGTGCTGCGTATGGCCGACGGCGCACTGCTGCTGGTCGATGCCTTTGAGGGCCCCATGCCCCAGACCCGCTTCGTGCTGCGTCACGCTATCGACACCGGCCTCAAGATCATGATCGTCATCAACAAGATCGATCGTCCGGGTGCCAACCCCGAGAAGGCCTACAACGACTGCCTGGACCTTATGGCCGACCTGGGCGCCACCGACGACCAGCTCGAGTTTGCCATGGAGCATGTCATCTACGCCAGTGGCGTCAACGGCTTTGCCCGCCTTGACCCCAACGACGGCAACATGGACATGTATCCGCTGCTCGATATGATCATCGACGACATGCCCGCGCCCGAGGTTGACGAGAATGCCCCGCTGGCCATGCAGTGCGTGACCATCGACCACTCCAACTTCGTTGGCCGCATCGGTATCGGTCGCGTGTACTCCGGCGCCATTCACCAGGGCGATCAGATTCTGGTCGTCAAGAACGACGGCTCCAGCGCCACCGCTACCGTCAAGCAGCTCTTTACCTTCGACTACCTGGGCCGCACCGAGTGCCAGGAAGTCGGCGCCGGCGATATCGCCGCCGTCGTGGGCATTGACCGCACCGATATCGGCGATGTCTACACCGACCCCGAGAACCCCGTCGAGCTCGAGCCCATCGAGATCGACCCGCCGACCCTGTCCATCGTCTTTGAGGCTTCGACCTCCCCGCTCGTCGGCCGTGACGGCGACATCGTGGGCGCCCGCCAGCTTAAGGAGCGCCTGTTCAACGAGGCCGAGAACAACGTGACCATGAAGATCGAGGAGCTCGAGGACAAGAGCGGCGTCGAGGTCTCTGGCCGCGGCATTCTGCACCTGTCCGTCCTGATGGAGTCCATGCGCCGCGAGGGCTTTGAGTTCCAGGTCGGTCGTCCCCGCGTTCTGTTTAAGAAGGACGAGAACGGCAACAAGATGGAGCCTGTCGAGCAGGCCGTCGTCGAGTGCCCGGACGAGTACTCGGGCAAGGTCGTTGAGGTCTTCGGCACCTCCGGTGGCATCATGACGAGCATGGATACCTCGGGCATCGTGACGCACCTTGAGTTTAAGATCCCGACGCGTGGCATCATGGGCCTTAAGAACCGCATCATGAACGTCACCCACGGCGAGGGCGTGTTCTACCACACCTTCCTGGAGTACGGTCCCTACGCCGGCGAGATCGGCAACCGTCAAAACGGTGCCATGATCTCCATGACCACCGAGAAGGCCGTTGCCTATGCCCTGGGCACGCTGCAGGAGCGCGGCCAGCTGTTTGTTGAGCCGGGCACCGAGTGCTACGAGGGCATGATCGTGGGCGAGCGCAGCAAGGCCGGCGACATGGTCGTCAACATCGCCCGTACCAAGAACCTGGGCAACCAGCGTTCCTCGACCTCCGATATTTCCGTGCAGCTGGTGCCGCCCCGCACCTTCTCGCTGGAGGAGGCGCTGGAGTACATCGCCGATGACGAGCTGGTGGAGATCACTCCCAAGAATATTCGCCTGCGCAAGCGTCTGCTCAATGCCACCGACCGCAAGAAGGCCGCCGTCCGCGCCGGTCAGGTCAACAAATAAGCGCTGAGCTTTATAGCGTCTAACAAGAAAGGGCGTCGACCATCGCGGTCGGCGCCCTTTTTGGTGCAATGGGGTCAGGTTGGTTTGCACCACCACAAAGGCGACTGGCCCCTTTGTGGTGGTTTGGCCAGCTTAAGCGGTGGGGAGTCCTGGCGTGTTGGCCGGCTGCTGCGGTTTGAGGTGGGCGTTGCGCCAGATGATCTGGATGATGTAGCCGAGCGTGAAGACGAAGGCTACGCCGCTGATGAAGTTGCCTACGAGAGGGATTGCCGTGAGCACGCCCGCGATTATGCCGCCGACGGCTGCCATGACGTAGCGGTTCTGGCTGTGTCCGACCATACGCGCGATGGCACAACCCGCGAAGGCCGCAGAGACGAGCGCGATACCGATAACGCCGCACATGAGGGCTCCGGCAAGCGACAGGCCGGCAATAGAGATAATCAACAGCAGGACGGCGGGGACGATGGCTACCGTGCCCAGAAGACCGCTCACCCACAGGGGCATGGGGCGCTGGTGGAGCATGCCGGCGGCGCCGGCGGTCGCGCGCGGAAAGACGAGCTCGAGCAGCAGAGCGACAAAGCAGGTCGAGAGTGCCGCGGCGACGATGCCGCCGATGACATCGTTAACGGTGGAAGTATCCTCGTTCTCGGTGCGGTCGATCTTGAGCGCGCCGACCTCGGCTCCCGCGGCACGCTCGGGGTCCTCGGAGACGTGCGCGTTCACGGTGCCGGTGATGTGGGCGTTCTTGCCTAGGATGAGTTTGTCGGCCCAAACCTCGACATCGCCATCGACGGTGCCATCGATGGTCACCGTATCGCCCGCGAGCGCTGCCGACTTGGTGGAGCCTCGCAGAGCAACCGTCTCGCCTATCGCGTAGAAACAGTTGGCGGTGCTGTCGGAATTGAGCACGACATGCTGGCCAGCGATGGTCACGCTGCCATCAACCGCGGTCTTGGCAATGTCGATGGTGCGTGCCGCCAGACGGACGGCGCCGCCCACTGTGCAGTCGCGGATCGAGAGGGTATCGCCCGCGGCGATGATATCGCGGTCGATGGACGTATCGTCCAAGTTGAGGTCCTGACCTGCCCAGTACAGGTCACCTTCGACGCCGGACGGATTGGCGTCATTGTCGGTCGCAAGTACGTTGCCTGCGGTGTCCGTGCCGGCGAACGACGCCGTGGGAAGCGCGGTGATCGCCAGCGCGATGAGCGCGAATGCCATAAGCAGGCAGCGACGCATCTTGTGTGACGGCGCCGCCGCGGTTTGATTGAAAGCCATGGTTGATCCTTTTGTTAGGTGTTTGGCATATACCTAACAGGGTACCCAACGCGCGGGCGCTCTAAAAGAACCTCTCGGTTGCATTTCGAAGGATGGGCCCGCGCCACCTATTTTTTGCGGTGCAAAAAGCGTGCGATGTCTTCCTCGGTGGGGCTTTTGATGTCAAAGCGCAGCGAGAGCCAGCGCAGACCCATGGTCACGACAACGCATACGACCAGCGCGGCGACATTGCTCATGATGCCGCTCATAACGAGACACACATAGCTTGTCGATCCGGCGATGGCGGCGATGGCATAAAAGTTAGTACGTTGGAAAATGCCCGGAACCACGCCCATAAAGCCGTCGCGCAACATGCCGCCGCCCACCGCGGTAAAAAAGCCCATCATGATGCACACCGCCGGTGCAAAGCCGTAGACCAGCGCCTTGTCCGCTCCGGTGGCGGCATAGATGCCGACCGAGATGATGTCGAGCAGGGGAATGAGTTTTTCGGGTTTGTCGACGATTGCCGGGAAAATGTAGATGATGGCTGCCGTGGCAATGGAAAGCGGCAGCGCCATTGGCTGGTTGAGGATGTAGACGTTGCCCACCTGCAGCGTCATGTCGCGTAAAAGACCGCCGCCCAAGCCACAGACCACGGCGAGCGCGACGGCGCCCACCAGGTCGAGTTTGTGCTCGCGTGCGACCAACACGCCCGAGATCGATGCCGCGACGACGGCGAACATTTCGAGCCAAAACGGGATGGCGACCATGGCATCCGTGGCGCGTGAGGTAACGGTCATAGCGGCGACGACGGGCAAGATGGGGTCCTTTGGGTTGTGGGTTTAGACAATGCCCGTACATAGTACATGGTTGGTGGGCGTGGCGACCCTATTGCTCGGTAAACGGTTGGGATCGGGTGGGGGCGTAGGTCCCATGTTTGGGGATCTGGACTGATGCTGAACGCGATGGGGGCGTGGCTGAATAGGAGGGATGTTCAAATTTTGAGCTTTGCTCAAAATTTATCCGGTCGGCTTACGCCGACCGCGCTGCGCTAAAAACGCGCCACGGGCGCGTTTTCTTTACGCGTCGCGCCCTGGCGGGTTCGAATCCCTCCTCCTCCGCCGTATTTGCTTGTTAGAGAATCAAAACAAAAAAAGCTCCCATTCTTGGGAGCTTTCTCAACCAAAATGGCGGAGGAGGAGGGATTCGAACCCTCGTGACCTTATACAGGCCAAACGGTTTTCGAGACCGCCGCATTCAACCACTCTGCCACCCCTCCGCGTGGGGTAAAAACAAAGCAGGCTCAAAGGCCTGCTTTGGAATTAACTGGCGGAGAGTCAGGGATTTGAACCCTGGAGACGCTTTTGACGCCTACACGATTTCCAATCGTGCTCCTTCGGCCACTCGGACAACTCTCCGTTAAATGCGAAAGTCAGTATACACGAGGAATCGCAAAGTGCAAACAGAAAAGTTGGCATTTTTTAAAACGCTTGGCCGCGTTTGGCGTTGCAGCGGGGTTTGAGATGCCAAAAAACGGCTTCCGACCAGCGTAGTTGATCAACTCAATTGTTCAAAAGGGGTATTTATAAGCGATTTGGCAATGAATTTAAAAATCTTTGGGTGGTGCTGTGGGCCACTGGTATGCATTTTGCGACCACAACCATGCGCCCGTTGACCTGCGACTTGGCTCAGCTTGTCCTCACGGCACCGTATCTTGTCCACAGATCCGTCAAGCTTTTGGTCAGCATTTGGTTGGAATGCGCATGAAACGTCGTGCGAGTATGGGCATATGTGGAGGTCATGAGGTTGTAGCTGCATATTCTTGCAGCCTAGGAGGTTGAAAGATATTATTACCAAGTCTTTTCCTGCTTCAGGCGCACCTTCACGACCTGAAGCCACATTTGCCCAGAGGAGGTGACAATATGAAGGCTTATGAACTGCTGTTCTTTGTTGACCCGTCGCTCGACCCCGAGACTCGTCTCGCTGTTATGAAGCGTATCGATACCACGATCGCTGAGGGCGCTGGCAAGGTCGACTCCGTTGACGAGTGGGGCAAGCGCAAGCTCGCCTACGAGATCAACGACCTCACCGATGGTGACTACACCCTCATCAACTTCCACGCAGATCCTACCCAGATCGCCGAGCTTGATCGCGTCCTGCGCATCACCGACGCTGTGGTCCGCCACATGATCGTCCGTCGCGACGACCAGGAGTAAGACTGTCGTTTTGGACTGGGCTTGTGCCCCAAGAGGAAGTAGTGAGTTATGAGCATCAATCGAGTGAACATCACCGGTAACCTCACCCGCGATCCCGAGCTGCGCGCCACCGCCGGCGGAACCCAGGTTCTGTCCTTTGGCGTTGCCGTGAACGATCGTCGCCGCAACGCGCAGACTGGCGAGTGGGAGGACTATCCCAACTTTGTCGACTGCACCATGTTCGGCACCCGCGCCGAGGCCGTGAGCCGTTTCCTGGCAAAGGGAAACAAGGTCGCGATCGAGGGCAAGCTGCGCTACAGCTCTTGGGAGCGCGACGGCCAGCGCCGGAGCAAGCTTGAGGTCATCGTCGATGAGATCGAGTTTATGAGCTCCCGTGGTGGCCAGGGTGGCTACGATCAGGGCGGTTACGCCCCCGCAGCTCCCGCGCCCGCAGCACGTCCTGCCGCGCCGGTGGCTACGCCGCCCGCGGTCGACGTCTACGATGAGGACATCCCGTTCTAAGGGTTGTTCACCTATTTTTGAGTGAGAGGCGGCTTCGGTTCGCCGAAGTTGCCAAATGAAAGGTATTTTGACATGGCTAATGATTTTTCTGCACGTCAGCCGCGTCGTAAGTACTGCCAGTTCTGCAAGGAGAACACTGAGTTCATCGACTATAAGGACACTCAGCTTCTCCGTAAGTACATGACCGACCGTGGCAAGATCAAGCCCCGTCGCGTCACTGGCGCTTGCACGCAGCATCAGCATGACATCGCCAACGCCATCAAGCGCGCCCGCGAGATGGCTCTCCTGCCGTACACCGTCCCCGTGGTTTCCTCTCGTGGCAACCGCGACCGCGGCTAAGAAGGGAGACGCATCATGAAGGTTATTCTTCTCGATGAGATCAAGGGCAAGGGCGGCGAGGGTGACGTCGTAGAGGTCGCTCAGGGTTACGCTGAGAACTTCCTGTTCCCCAAGAAGCTCGCTGTTGCCGCCACCAAGGGCAACCTCAAGCAGCTTGACGAGCGTCGCAACAACATCGCCAAGCGCGAGGCCGTCCGTCTGGCTACCGCCAACGAGACCAAGGCTGCCTTCGAGGGCAAGACGGTCACCGTTGACGTCAAGGTCGGCGACGAGGGCATCCTCTTTGGCTCCGTTACCGCCGCTATGGTCGCTGACGCCATCAAGGCTCAGCTCGGTATGGACATCGACCGCAAGCGCGTCGAGCTCGGTAAGCCCATCAAGGTTGCCGGTGCCCACACCGTTGCCATCTCGCTGTACCGCGAGATCAAGGCCGAGGTTGTCGTTCTCGTCGGCGTTACCGCCGAGGAGCTCGCTGCCGAGGCTGAGGTCGAGGAGGCCGCTGAGGTCGCCGAGGCCGAGACCGCCGAGGTCGAGACTGAGGCTGCTGCCGAGTAGCATTTGCTGCAACGCAACAATCTTGTTCTAAGAAGGGCGCTCTGGGAAACCAGGGCGCCCTTTTGTTTTTTGCGCTGAGTGAGTGTCATGGTGAACGTTGCGTCGAAGTCCTATATACAGGACCGTTCATCCGTTTGGTTCGGTGATGATTGGCGGCGCGCGGCGCGTTTTGGGACCGTGGCTGATACTATGGATGCTCGCAAGCGATATGAATGAGGATGCTCATGGCATATGACGATAGGGAGACGGGGCTGACGGTCGAGGACCGCGGCTCAAAGTTGGGTCTTCCCCAAAACCAAGATGCAGAGGCCAATGTACTGGCCGCTATGCTGCTATCGCCCGAGGTGGTCGAAGAGGCCCAGGTCGAGCTGCAGCCCGATGATTTCTACCGGCCCATTCATAAGACCATCTACACCGCGATGGTCGATATGTACAACAGCCGCATTCCCATCGACTCCATCTCGCTGATCGATTACCTGCGAAGCATCAACAAGCTCGATGCCGTGGGCGGCGAGGCCTACATTTTGGAGCTGATGGGTCAGACTCTGTCGCTCGTGAACTGGCAGCACCATGCCGCCATCGTTCGTCGCGATTCGATGCTGCGCGAGCTGATCGGCGCCACCAACGAGATCAACGCGCTGGCATATAACGCCCCCACCGACACCAAAGAGGTCGTGGAGCTAGCCGAGAGCAAGCTGCTCAAGGTCACGGCACGCGAGGTCAAGTCGAGCTACAAGACGCTGACCGAGTTTATGGTTGAGGCCTATAACGAGGCCGAGGAAGTGTGTCAGGCCGGTGGTCAGGCTGCGGGCGTGCCCACGGGCTTCCCGTCACTCGACCGCATGCTCATGGGCTTCCGCGAGGGCCAGCTCATCATTATCGGCGCCCGCCCTGCTGTGGGTAAGACGTCGTTCGCCCTGAATCTGGCGCTCAACGCTGCCGCTGCCGGTTATACCGTCGGCTTCTTCTCGCTGGAGATGTCGGGCAAAGAAATTGCCCAGCGTCTGATTTGCGCCTACGCCATGATCTCGATCAGTGACTTCCGCATGGGCCGCATTAGCCCCGAGCAGTGGGCCAATATCAACGAGGCCACGCAGACCTTGTCCAAGCTCGATATTCTGATTGACGATACGCCCGGCACCACAGTGACCGAGATTCGCGCCAAGAGCCGCCGCATGCTCCATAACAAGGAGAAGGCAATCATCATCCTGGACTACCTGCAGCTGGTGAGTCCTCCGCCGGGACGCCGCTCCGAGAGCCGTACCGTCGAGGTTTCGGAGATGTCGCGTGGTCTGAAGATCATGGCCAAGGAGCTCAAGATCCCGCTCATCGCGCTGTCGCAGCTCTCGCGTCAGGTCGAATCCCGTACCGGCAAGCGCCCGCAGCTTTCCGACCTTCGTGAATCGGGCTCCATCGAGCAGGACGCCGATATCGTTATGTTCTTGGACCGCTCCGCCGACGAGGCCGAGGCCTCGCGCGACGATCGACCCGACGAGGGCGTTACGCGTATCGTCGTGGCCAAGAACCGTTCGGGCCCGATCGGCGACGTCGATCTGATGTTCCTGCCGGC
Source organism: Collinsella sp. (assembly GCA_036298675.1). Classification (GTDB taxonomy): domain Bacteria; phylum Actinomycetota; class Coriobacteriia; order Coriobacteriales; family Coriobacteriaceae; genus Collinsella. The sequence goes on from JAXJIO010000005.1 coordinate 46,334, forward strand.
ATCCACCAAGTTCTATGAGCTTGATGGGGCACATGCCGAGGAGTAGGACAGGCGCCCGTTGCACGGGTATACTGGGAATGTTTTGTGCTTCTGCGTGCCGGCGTGGCGCGTAGACAGTCCATGAATGTAAGGAGTAAACATGCCGTCAACCGTTTTGGTCGGTGCCCAGTGGGGCGATGAGGGCAAAGGTAAGATTTGCGACCTGGTCGCCGGCGACTTCGATGCCGTCGTGCGCTACTCGGGAGGCAACAACGCCGGCCACACCATCGTCGTCAACGGCAAGAAGTACGGCCTGCACCAGGTGCCCTCCGGCATCATGTATTCCGATCACGTGTCGGTGATCGGTAACGGCTGCGTCGTCAACCCCAAGGTTGTCCTTGAGGAGATCGATATGTTCGAGGCCGACGGCATCACCACCAAGAACCTCAAGATTAGCGGCAACGCGCATGTCATCATGCCGTACCACATCGATCTGGATGGCGCCTTTGAGCAGAAGCTCGGCAAGAAGAACATCGGTACCACCAAGCGCGGCATCGGTCCGTGCTATCAGGACAAGATGGCGCGCATTGGCCTGCGCATGCAGGACATGCTGGACGAGGCACTGTTCCGCGACAAGCTGGAGACCGCTCTCGCCCGCGTGAACCCCGAGCTCGAGCTCATCTACAACCTGCCCACCTACACCGTGGACCAGATTTGCGACGAGTACCTGCCGATGGCCGAGCGCCTGCGTCCCTACATCACCGAGACGAGCCTGCTGCTCAACAACATGATCGATGAGGGCAAGAACCTGCTGTTTGAGGGCGCCCAGGCGACGCTGCTCGACATCGACCACGGCACCTATCCGTACGTGACGTCTTCCAACTGCACCGCCGGCGGCGCCATCACCGGCTCCGGCGTGGGCATGAAGAACGTCGACCGCGTGCTGGGCGTCATGAAGGCCTATATCACCCGCGTCGGTTCGGGCCCCATGCCCACCGAGCTTTCCTATGAGTCCGAGGCCGGCCACACGCTGACCGAGGAGGGCTATGAGTACGGCGTGACCACCGGTCGCCGTCGTCGTTGCGGCTGGTTTGACGGCCCTATCGCCAACTATGCCTCGCGCGTCAACGGCCTCACCGACATCGCCGTGACCAAGCTCGACGTGCTTTCGGCCTTCGACACCATCAAGGTGTGCGTTGCCTATGACGTCGATGGCGAGCGTTACACGAGCGTGCCCGAGCACCAGGTGCGCTTTGAACATGCCAAGCCCATCTACGAGGAGCTTCCTGGCTGGAAGTGCGATATCACCGGCTGCCGCAGCTTTGAGGAGCTGCCGCAGGAGGCTCAGGACTACGTGGCGTTTATCGAGGATCTGGCACACACCCGCGTGACGTTCATTGGCGTTGGCGCTGGTCGCGAGCAGATCATCAACCGATTCTGGAAGTAATCGGGACTATTTGGTTATTGCGATATACCCCTTTGCAGCCCGGACGGGCGGCCGAGGGGTATATTTGCTTGCAAAGGGCTCGCGCGGAGCGGGCCGTTCATCCATAGAGGAGGCACCCTTGAAGGCGGACACTCAAACCATCGACATCCTGTTGTTGGGCAGCGGCGGCCGCGAGCATGCTTTGGCAGCTAAGCTCGCAGCATCACCGCGCGCCGGCAAGCTCTACATTGCGCCGGGTAACGGCGGCACCGCGAGCTGCGGCGAGAACGTTGTTCTCGACGACTGCGATCCTGCGGCCGTGGCGGCGTTTGCGCAGAGCCACGGATGCGGACTCGTGGTAATTGGCCCCGAGGCTCCGCTCGTAGCGGGCGTGGCCGACGCCGTGCGCGCGGCGGGTATTCCCTGCTTTGGCCCGGGTGCCGAGGGCGCCCAGATGGAGGGCTCCAAGCTGTTCTCCAAGCAGCTCATGGAGCGTGCGGGCATTCCGACGGCAGCCTATGGTTCGTTTACCGACGAGGCTTCGGCTCTCGCCTACGTGCGCGAGCAGGGCGCCCCGCTGGTCGTGAAGGCCGACGGCCTTGCCGCGGGCAAGGGCGTTATCGTGGCGACCGAACTTGAGCAGGCCGAGGGGGCCGTGCGCGAGTGCTTTGGTGGCACCTTTGGCGATGCCGGCAGCACCGTGGTTATCGAGGAGATGCTGGTTGGTCCCGAGTGCTCGCTGCTGGCCTTTACCGACGGCAAGACCGTGCGCCCCATGGCCACTTCGCAGGACCACAAGCGTGCGCTCGAGGGCGACAAGGGCCCCAACACCGGTGGCATGGGCGTCTACAGCCCGGTACCCATCGTGACCGACGAAGAGCACGCCACGATGGTGAAGGTCATGGAACAGACCGTGGCCGAGCTTGCTGCCGGGGGCATCGACTACCGCGGCTGCCTGTATGGCGGCTTTATGCTCACCCCCGCCGGCCCCAAGGTGCTGGAGTTCAACGCCCGCTTTGGCGACCCCGAGACGCAGGTCGTGCTGCCGCGCCTCAAGAACGACCTGGTCGAGGTCATGCTGGCTTGTGCCAACTGTGAGCTCGATCAGATTGAACTCGACTGGCGTGACGAGTGGGCTGTGGCTGTTGTCCTGACGAGCGCGGGCTACCCCGGCAGCTACGAGAAGGGCAAAGTCATCACCGGCATCGCCGACGCCGAGGCCATGGAGAACGTGACCGTGTACCATGCCGGCACCGCCGTGGTGGACGGTCAGCTCGTGACCAACGGTGGCCGAGTGCTTGCCGTGACCGCGCTGGGCGACACGTTCGAGAACGCTCGCAACCTTGCCTACGAGGCCTGTGAAAAGATTGATTTTGAGGGCAAGACCCTGCGTCATGACATCGGTCTGCGCGCGCTGCGTGGCCGCGACGCCTGGGATGCCTAAAGTCCGAGAGGGATGAGACGGATGGACGAGAAGAACGAAGAGCTCGTGGATGCGCAGATCGTCGAGGAGGACAGCCGCATGTATGGGCACGCCGAGGGCGAGCCTGGTGGCGAGGTCGCTGACGAGCCGGCGCTGGTGCTGGGCGACGACGACCCGCACGATGCCGAGCTGCACGAGAAGATTCTTTCGGAGGAGTGCGCCTGGAAGGGCAAGATCCTCGACGTCCACCGTCTTGAGGTTGAACTGCCCAACGGTCACCGCAGCGCCCGCGATATCGTTCGCCATCCGGGTGCGGCGGCCGTTGTGGCACTGACCGAGAGCGGCAAGATCGTACTGGTGCGTCAGTACCGCACCGCCATCGACCGCGTGACGGTCGAGATTCCCGCCGGCAAGCTCGATCCAGGCGAGGACCCGCTCGATTGCGCCAAGCGTGAGCTGCATGAGGAGACGGGCTTTAGGGCCGGTCGCATTCGCTTTTTGACGTCGATTGTCACGTCCTGCGGCTTCTGTGACGAGATTATCCACATCTACCTGGCCACCAAGCTCGAGTTTGATGCGCCCAACCCCGATGATGACGAGTTTGTCAACGTGGATCTGGTGCCGCTTCACGAGCTAATCGACGCCGTGCTCGACGGCAAGATCGAAGATGCCAAGACCGTCGTAGGCGCCTTGGCCTGCGATAGCATCGCGCATCGCCTTGGGGGCGCGGAGCTCTAACGAGTGGGGATAGCCCTGGGACAAGCACTGATGATTGCTTTGTCTCAGGGCCTTACGTTGCTGATATATCTTTGAGGATCACATGCTGAAGAGGTTTCTTTCGTATTACAAGCCCCAGATGGGGCTTTTTGTTGCCGATACTGTTTGCGCCCTGGTGCTTGCCGCCATTGACCTGGCGTTTCCCATTATCCTGCGCAATCTGACCGGCGGGCTCTTTACCCAGGGTCAGGCTGCTATTATGCAGGCGCTCGGTATGATCGCGGTTGGCCTGGTGCTGATGTATGCCATCCGTTGCGCCTGCCGCTACTTTGTGAGTTACTGGGGCCACGTGATGGGCGCGCGCATGGAGTCCAAGATGCGCGAGGACCTGTTCGATCAGTACGAGCGCTTTAGCTTTGCGTATTTCGATCGCAACAGCTCGGGTGACATGATGAGCCGCGTGGTCAACGACCTGTTCGATATCTGTGAGGCAGCGCATCACGTACCCGAGTGGATAATCATCTGCGGTATCGAGATCGTCGGCTCGTTTGTGATCCTCTTTACCATCGCCCCGGTGCTGGCGCTTGCCATGGCCGTGGTGACGGCGGCGTTTGCGGTCATCATGTTTTGGCAGAACATGCGCATGCGCGAGGTCTTTAGCGACAACCGCAAAAAGATCAGCGGCATCAATGCACAGCTGCAGGATTCGCTGGCGGGCATGCGCGTGGTCAAGAGCTTTGCCAATGAGGAGACCGAACGCTTCAAGTTCCGCGCCTCCAACAATCGCTATCTTTCGTCCAAGGAGAACATGTATCACGCCATGGGCGTCTATACTGCGACGTATGGCCTGCTCTCGGGCGTGCTCTATGTGATCGTGGTGCTGCTGGGCGGCTGGCTGGTCGCCCAGGGGCAGCTGCAAGCGGTCGATATGGCGACCTTCGCTCTCTATATTTCGCTGTTCTGCACGCCGCTCGAGACACTCGTTAATTCGGCCGAAACGTATCAGAAGGCTATCGCCGGCTTTAAGCGTATGGACGAGGTGCTCTCGACCGCGCCGGATATCCAGGACAAGCCGGGCGCTACGGATCTGCAGGTGACTGCCGGCGCCGTGGAGTATCACGACGTGTGCTTTAACTACGAGGATGTCGAGCTGGGCGAGGGCGATGCCGACGAGCGTCCCGTTATCGACCATATGGACCTGTCCATCAAGCCCGGGCAGACCATCGCTTTGGTTGGCCCTTCGGGCGGCGGCAAGTCCACGACCTGTTCGCTGCTGCCGCGCTTTTATGACGTGGCTACCGGATCCATTAGCATCGACGGCCAGGACGTGCGTGATGTGACGCAGCAGAGCCTGCGTCGCGCCATCGGCCTGGTGCAGCAGGATGTCTATCTGTTTGACGGTACGATTGGCGAGAACATCGCCTACGGCAAGCCGAGCGCTACGGCGGAAGAGATCGCCGACGCCGCCCGTCGCGCCAATATCGATACCTTTATCGAATCGCTTCCACAGGGCTACGACACCGTGGTGGGCGAGCGCGGCAGCCGTCTTTCGGGCGGACAGAAGCAGCGCGTTGCCATCGCGCGCGTGTTTCTCAAGAACCCCAAGATCCTGATCTTGGACGAGGCGACGAGTGCTTTGGATAACGAGAGCGAGGAGGCGGTGCAGGAGTCGCTCGAAGAGCTGGCACGCGGCCGTACCACAATCATCATCGCCCACCGTCTCTCGACCATTAAACACGCCGATGAGATTGCGACCGTTGAGCATGGTCGCGTTGTGGAACGTGGCACGCATGAACAGCTTCTCGCCCGTGGCGGCACCTATGCCCGTTACTATCGAATGCAGTTCGAAGGTGCGCGTGCGCACGAGCTCGACTGATTGATATGACAGGAAGTTTATGGCTGACAAGAACCCTTTGACTCCGGAAGAAGTGACGGAGTTATTCTCCGAAATCGATGCATCCGGCGTCTTGGATCCTACGCTTGCCAAAAAGCGTACCGAGCGCATGCGTGAGAAGGAGGCTGCGGCCAAGCGCGGTGACAAAGCGGCGCTAGCACAGCTGCGCAGCGAGGACCGCGCGAGCCAGGCAAAACATATCGACCCGCTGTCCGAGGACGATCCTTCGGGCTCGCAGGTGAGCCATACCATTACGAAGACCGCGATGGCCGTGGTCATCGGTATTTTGGTGCTGATCGTGGGCATGCAGATCGGCTACGGCGTGATGCGCCGTCTGAATACCGCCAACCTGTCCGAGAGCGTTTCGGTTGATACCGTTTCTACAGCACTCAAGGGTGGACTCGAGTGGGGCAACGGCTTTACGCAGTTCCCGCTCGACTTTACCGTCGATGAAGCCGATGAGCGTACGGGCACGGTCGAGGTGACGGTGTTGGACACATCGTCTGCCAACGAGCTCGAGCTGCTGTCCAACGGGCAGATCCAGGCCGCGGCGCTTGCGACCAACGCGCTGCTCAACGACAAGATCGACCGCGTGGTGTATAACGTTCACGCCTATATCGACGAGGATAGCAACATTCAGCACGATTCCTTCTTTGGCATGTTCCCCGCGCGGGGCCACCAGAGCGCCATTTTGACGTTCGTGTGGACCAAGAGCTCATCCAACGCCACGAGTATCGACTGGAAGATGCGCATCGTGAGTATGGATGACACCATCGCCGAGCGCATTCAGAAGCAGGTGAACTCGGTGTCGTCGTTGATTGAGGACCCGGTGGTGAGCCAGACCAAGATTGACGAGGAAAAGGCCGAGCGTGACCTGGAACATCGTCTGCATGGCCGCGAGATTTTCCGCGGCGGCAAGCCCGATCGCACACCGTCCGAACTGCTGGAGCAGGACAAGAAAAAATAAGAGGCCATCATCCCGCGTGAGCCACAAGCCCCGCGGGATGATTTTTTAATCCCCGTCCCAGAGAAATCATTATGCATAGAAAGTCATAATTATCATTTCGTAAACATTTCGATGAAATTAACGCCATGAGGCATGCTTGCGGTTACAATACCGCGAGGCCTAACTACACACCTTTAAGCCGGTCCTGTGAGACCGGGAAGGAGAATTATGGCGAACAACCATACCGCGGGCGCTGCCGCCCGCACCTTCGCGCCCAGCGAGCTTTGCCAGCGCATGCTGGCCAAAACCAGCAAGGGCACCTGCGGTCCCTGCATCCTGTATCTTGAGGATGGGACCATTTTTTATGGACGTGCATGCGGCGCCGAGGGCACCGCGACCGGCGAAGTCTGCTTCAACACCTCGCTCGAGGGCTACTTTGAGGTCATGACCGACCCGAGTTATGCCGGCCAAATCGTAACCATGACCTATCCGCAGATCGGCAACTACGGTATCGACGAGACCGACGTCCAGTCGGCCTTCCCCGGCGACGCCGTGCGCCCTGCGAGCGCTCCGGCTATGCGCGGCATGATCGTTCGCGACATGTGCGCCACGCCTTCTAACTGGCGCTCGGCCGTCAGCGTGCCGGAGTACCTGCGTGCACACGGCATCGTCGCTATCGAGGGCGTCGACACCCGCGCCCTGGTGCGCCACCTGCGCGATAACGGCTCCAAGATGGGCATTATCTCGACCGAGATCTTCGATGTCGACGAGCTTGCCGAGCGTCTGGCCGCAGCGCCCGCGCTGGTAGGCGAGAACCTGGTCAAGACCGTAAGTTGCCCCGCGCCTCACGAGTTTGCCGCCGTCGACCTGCCTGCCACGCATGACTTTGCGCTTTCGACTGCCGCTCCTGCCCGTCACAAAGTGGTCGCCTACGACTGCGGTGTGAAGCGCGGCATTCTGGAGGGGCTGGTCCGCGCCGGCTGCGACCTTACCGTCGTGCCGTGGGACACGCCCGCGAGTGAGGTGCTCGACATGAATCCCGACGGCGTCTTTTTGTCCAATGGCCCCGGCGACCCCGACGCCGTGGTGGAGACCTACGAGCAGGTGCAGCAGCTGATCGGCAAGGTGCCGGTCTTTGGCATTTGCCTGGGCCATCAGATGATCAGCCTGGCCTGCGGCGCCCAGATGGAAAAGCTTAAATTCGGTCACCGCGGTGGCAACCAGCCGGTCATGAACCTGGTAAGCCGTCGCGTGGAGATTACCGCGCAAAACCATGGCTTTGGCCTGCTGTTCCCCAGCCTGGGCAAGCTTGTCCCCGAGCTTTCCGGCGGCGAGACCGAGCATGCGGCCGATGGAGATCTGCGCGTCTGGGTGCGCTGCGGAATCGCGCCGGTCGTGATGAACGAGCGCTTTGGCCGCATTCGCCTAACACATGTGAACCTCAACGACGGCACCGCCGAGGGCATCCAGCTGCTCGACGCCCCGTGCTTCTCGGTCCAGTACCACCCCGAGGCCTCGCCTGGCCCCACCGATGCCCACTATCTCTTTACCGCCTTTACGCGACTCATGGACGGCGAGGAGAACTACCTGGACATCGACACCGCGAAGGACCGCCTTGCCGGCTGGAACTTTGCCGAGACCGCCGCGACTGAGACCGAGGAGAACTAACATGCCTAAACGTACTGACATCAAGCGCATCCTCGTCATTGGCTCGGGCCCCATCGTTATCGGCCAGGCCTGCGAGTTTGACTACTCCGGCGCCCAGGCCTGCAAGGTGCTCAAGGAGGATGGCTTTGAGGTCATCCTGGTCAACTCCAACCCGGCGACCATCATGACCGACCCGGGTCTTGCCGACCGCACCTATGTCGAGCCCATCACCGCCGAATTTATCGAGCGCGTAATCAAGAAAGAGCGCCCGGACGCGCTGCTGCCCACGCTGGGCGGCCAGACCGGTCTGAACGCCGCCGTCGAGCTGGCGAAAGACGGCACGCTCGACAAGTACGGCGTCGAGATGATCGGCTGCGACCTGACCGCCATCGAGCGCGGCGAGGACCGCAAGCTCTTTAACGAGGCCATGGCCGAGATCGGCCTGGAGGTCGCGCGCTCGGGCTATGCCTACAGCGTGGCCGACGCCGAGGCCATCGCCGAGCGCGTGGGATATCCCTGCGTGCTGCGTCCGAGCTTTACCCTCGGCGGCGCCGGTGGTGGCATCGCGCATACTCACGAGGAGCTCGTCTCCATCGTGAGCCAGGGCCTGGAGCTCTCGCCTGCCCACGAGGTGCTGGTCGAGGAGTCCATCGAGGGCTGGAAAGAGTATGAGATGGAGGTCATGCGTGACCACGCCGGCAACGGCATCATCGTGTGCTCCATCGAGAACCTCGACCCCATGGGTGTGCATACCGGCGACTCCATCACCGTGGCGCCGGCGCAAACCCTCTCCGACCTTGAGTATCAGCGCATGCGTGTGGCCTCGCTCGCCATCTTGGAGAAGATCGGCGTCGAGACCGGTGGCTCCAACGTGCAGTTTGCCGTGAACCCCCAGACCGGCCGCCTGATCGTCATCGAGATGAACCCGCGCGTGAGCCGCTCGTCCGCCCTCGCTTCCAAGGCCACGGGTTTTCCCATCGCCAAGGCCGCCGCGCGTCTGGCTGTGGGCTACACGCTCGACGAGATCGTCAACGACATCACCAAGGCTACGCCCGCCTGCTTTGAGCCCACAATCGACTACTGTGTGGTCAAGGTGCCGCGCTTTGCCTTCGAGAAGTTCAAGGGAACCGACCCCACGCTCACCACGCGCATGAAGGCCGTGGGCGAGATCATGGCGATCGGCCGCACCTTTGAGGAGGCCTTTGGCAAGGCCATGCGCTCGCTGGAGGACGGTCACCAGGGTATCTGCGCCGGTGGCAAGGAGGGTGCCGATAAGCTGAGCGACGACGAGCTCGCTCAAGCCGTGGCCACGCCGACCGAGCACCGCATCTTCTTTGTGGTCGAGGCCCTGCGCCGTGGCTGGGACATCGCTCGCATCCATGCCACCTGCGGCATCGACCCGTGGTACCTCAACCGCATCAACGACATGGTGCAGGTCCAGGAGAGCATCCGCGGCCTGCGTGTGGAGGATATCGACGCCGACGCGATGCGCCTGCTCAAGCAGTACGGCACGAGCGACGCCGAGATCGCCGCGCTGACCGGCTCGGACGAGCGCTTTGTGCGCGCCTATCGCAAGGGTCTGGGCGTGGTTCCCAGCATGAAGACGGTCGATACCTGCGCTGCGGAGTTCTCGAGCGCCACGGAGTACCACTACAAGACGTACGAGAACATCTACCGCACGAGTCCGGATGCCAAGAAGTGCGTGGCTCCCGACGAGACCACGCCGGCGGACAAGCCCAAGGCGATGATCCTGGGCGCCGGCCCCAACCGTATTGGCCAGGGCATCGAGTTCGATTACTGCTGCGTGCATGCGAGCTATGCGCTGGCGGCCCGCGGCTTCGAGACCATCATGGTCAACTGCAACCCCGAGACCGTTTCGACCGACTACGACACGTCCGACCGCCTGTACTTTGAGCCGCTCACCTACGAGGACGTCATGGACGTTATCGACGTTGAGCGCCCCGATGGCGTCGTGGTGACGCTTGGCGGCCAGACCCCGCTTAAGCTGGCGCGCATGCTCGAGGAGAGCGGCGTGAACATCATGGGCACCAAGCCCGATGCCATCGACTTTGCCGAGGACCGCGAGCGCTTCGCCGCTCTGCTCGACAAGCTGGGCATCATGTACCCGCCGGCGGGCCAGGCCACCTCGTTTGAGGAGGCCGAGGCCGTTGCCGCGCACATCGGCTACCCGCTGCTGGTGCGTCCGAGCTACGTGCTGGGCGGCCGCGGCATGATGATCGCCTACGATGCCGAGCATCTGCGCGATTACATGGCCGAGGCTGCGCGCATTAGCCCCGACTACCCGGTGTATCTGGACCGCTTCTTGGAGGGCGCGATCGAGTCCGATGTCGACGCCCTGTGCGATGGCGAAGAGGTCTACATCGGCGGCATTCTGGAGCATATCGAGGAGGCCGGTATTCACTCCGGCGACTCTGCGACCTGCATCCCGCCGTTCAGCTTTAGCGAGAGCCTGCAGGCAAAGCTTCGCGAGACCACACGCCGCATCGCGATGGCGCTGGGCGTACGCGGCCTGGTCAACGTGCAGTATGCCATCAAGGGCGAGACCGTCTACGTGATCGAGGCCAACCCGCGTGCCAGCCGTACCGTGCCGTTCATCTCCAAGGCCACCGGCGTACCGCTGGCCAAGTGCGCGGCGCGTATCATGGCGGGCGATTCCATCGCGAGCCTGGGCCTGCCGAGCGACGAGCGTCAGCTGGACTGGTTCTGCATGAAGGAAGCCGTTATGCCCTGGGGTCGTTTCCCCGGTGCCGACGTTATCCTGGGGCCCGAGATGAAGTCGACGGGCGAGGTCATGGGTATCGCCAAGAGCTATCCCGAGGCATATGCCAAGACGCAGCTGGCGATCGACTACAAGCTGCCCGATCCGAGCTGCGGCAAGGTGTTCATCAGCGTGTGCGACCGCGACAAGCGTCACATCCTTTCGGTCGCGCGTATCCTGCGCTACCTGGGCTTTGATATCTGCTCTACCGAGGGCACGGCGCGCGTGCTGCGCGGCGGCAACGTGACGTGTGAGGTCGTGGAGAAGATCAGCGGCCCGCACGACGGCGAGTGCCCCAACATCGGCGACCTCATCGCCGACGGCAAGATCGCGGTAATCATCAACACGCCGTACGGTCCGGGCTCGCGTGGCGACGGCTACCTGCTGCGTACCGAGGCCGTGCGCCGCGGCGTGACCTGCGTGACGGCGATGTCTGCCGCCAACACCTACGTGAGCGCCATCGAGGCGGTGCGCGAGGACCAGCAGGGTCACGGTAGCGCCAACGACATGGGCATGGACGTCATCGCCCTGCAGGACCTGCCGCAGTACACGGTGTAAGACTCATCCCGTCGCCCGGGGCGGGATCGGACGCTTTCTCTCGGAAACTGGGCTTCGCGAAGTTTTCCGAGAGAAAGGTCCGCCTCCCGCCCCGGTCTGCGGTGACTCGGCTGCACCGTGTGCTGCCGAAGGGGCTTTGCGCGATGACTAGGGCTGAATAAAAAGTGAGCGTGGGCTCTGTCGTTCATTCGAACGACAGAGCCCACGTTTTGTATGGGGTCTCTTGGCGAATTTTCATTCGCCAAGAGACTTTTTGCTATGGGGGAGACATGTCCCTGGACAGTTAGTTCAGATACGTATTTTTTTAAAGGCTGACGAAGGTCGATTTGGGGTCAAATGAGCCGTTTTTGGCCTTCTGGGCCGACAGAGGCGCTCGCTCAAGGGCGAGAATAGCCCATTATTGGGTCCAAAGTGGCTCCAAACCAATCCATTAATGCCAATTGGCACGGCCAAATAATACGTATCTGAACTAACTGTCCACCACCGGTAGCGCGCAGAGATGTGGTGTAAGAGGCGGGGCATGCCCCGCCTCTTCCCTTTCTTGAAAGGGAGGGGACACCGCCTAGAATTCGTCGTTGGAGTAATGAAGGTGACGAATGGAAGGAAAGGCGATGCCCCAAGAAGAGAGTGTACTGCGCCTCGGCCGCGACGAGGCCCTCGAGGCGGCGAGGCTCTGGCAGGAGTGCGGCGACGCGCGCGAGTTCGCTTGCAGGGTGCTGGGCGGCGTGATGAACGCGCTGATGGACTCCGAGGCCCAGCAGATGTGCGGCGCGCGCCGCAACGAGCGCAGCGACGGCAGGGGGAACAGCCGCAACGGCTACCGCCCCAGGTCGCTCAAGACCGCCGTGGGCGACGTGGAGCTCGAGATACCCAAGCTCAGGCACGGCACCTACTACCCCGAGGGCATGCTCGCGCGCTGGTCGCGCGTCGACACCTCGGTGGCCGCCATCGTGCAGGAGATGTACGTGTGCGGCGTGTCCTCCCGCAAGGTCGAGCGCGTGGCGTCGAGACTGGGCATATCCTCGCTGTCGAGCTCGGAGGTCTCGAGACTCTGCTCCGACCTCGACGCCGAGGTGGCGGAGTTCCGCCGCCGCGACCTGTCGGGCACGCCGTGCCGCTACCTGTGGCTCGACGCCACCTACATGAGCTGCAGGGTCGGCTCGTCGGTCGTCTCGCAGGGCGTCGTGACCGCGATCGGGCTGGGCGCCGACGGGCGCAAGCACTTCCCGGGCTGCGACGTGGTCGACACCGAGAGCGAGGACTCCTGGGCGGCATTCCTCGGCGGGCTGCGCGAGCGCGGGCTGGCCGGCGTCCGCCTCGTGGTCTCCGACAGCCACGCCGGGCTCGTGGCCGCCGTCTCGCGCCTGTTCCAGGGCTGCGCCTGGCAGCGCTGCGTGACGCACCTGCAGCGCAACCTCCAGAGCGCCTGCTCGGGCAGGCCCGAGGACTCCAAGGCGGCCGTCAGGGACCTCGTGCACGCCGCGGTCTACCAGGACGACCCCGACCTCGCGCGCTGCGTGTGGGCCGAGGCGGCGCCCTGGGTGGCGTCGGTGTCCGCCAGGGCCGGCGAGGTCTTCGAGCGGGCCGAGGACTCCGCGCTGGCGTTCACGGCCTTCCCCAGGGCGCACTGGGCCAAGCTCCGCACCAACAACGTCCAGGAGCGCGCCAACCGCGAGATCAAGCGCCGCTACAGGGTCGTGCAGTCCTTCCCCTCGAGGGAGTCGATGCTGCGCCTGACGTGCGCGAGCCTCATGGAGACCGAGGGGCAGTGGTCCCAGCAGCGCGTGTTCTCCGAGGCCTCGGCCGCCGGGGGCTTCGCCGAGCCCGCGGGCAGGCCGGCCCCGACGGAGGGGAGGCGCCGCGCGCTCGGGCGGCGCGCCAAGGAGATCGTGGACGAGATAGTCGAGAAGCACGGCCTCAAGAAGGAGTAACATCGGGATTTGCAGCGACGGACCTCAGGACGCTCTTACACCACGTCTGCGCGCGCGACCCCACCACCCTCCGTCAACCTTCCATTCCAACCAAAAACAGCCAAAGTACGTCATGGTAATTCCCGGTGGGTCGCGGGGTGGCGGATACGACTTTCCCTCAGGATAATTCGCGAAGCCCGTTTTCCGAGGAAAGGTATTGGTTATGTAATACCAGTTAAACAAGTAAAACTATGCTTAAGTGGTATCTGGCTGGAGAACCAATTGGTATGGTTGGTTAGACCCACTTCGCCATCTACGTTCATTTTTATACCGCTGGGAGAATTCCAAACTTAATTTGCGCAACTGCTCATGTATATTGATTCAACCTTATAGGTGGCTATCTGGTTACTACCAGTTGACCCCTTGGTAACGGGTGGGCCAATTGTACGGAATGTACCGAACACCCCCCGTTGATGCGTTCGCCCATGCTGCGGGGCGCGCGTCCGCGACACTTCCGCATGTCGGAGGGAAGGAGTCCAGGTGCGTAGGAATTCCATTTTTACGAAACGGTGGGTGAAGGGAAGCGCGGTCCTCGTCGCAACAGCGGCGACTCTCGTGTTCGCTAGCCCCCAGCAGGCGATTGCCACGCCGCTTAAGGGCGTCGACTCGGCGACCGTGTCTCAGTCCGCCTCGAACGTCGTCGACATCGATTTCGCCGACGGCATCAAGGGCCGTATCACATTTCTAGAGGACGGCATTTTCCGTTACAATGTCGACCCCAAAGGCGAGTTCTCTGAGTATGCCACGCCGCGTAGCAAGTCCCACACGGCTAAGATTCAGGCCCAGCCCGACACCTCGGATACCTACAGCAAGCCGAGCGCGACGGTTGTCGACAAGGGTGACACTATCGAGATCACCGGTGGAAAGGCGACCGTGATTCTGGACAAGGCGACTGGCAAGATGAGCATCAAGTCGGGCGACCGTGTCGTGGTCTCCGAGTCCGCGTCCCTCGACCTTGATAAGAAGGGCACCGTCCAGACGCTCGCCAAGGCGAAGTCCGAGAACTTCTTTGGCGGCGGTACTCAGAACGGCCGCTTCCTGCACACCAACCAGACCATCGCCATCTCCAACACCAACAACTGGACCGATGGCGGCGTTGCTTCGCCCAACCCGTTCTATTGGACGAGTGACGGCTACGGCGTGCTCCGAAACACGTTCGCAGAAGGTTCCTACGACTTCGGTTCTACGGATGCATCGACGGTCACGACTTCGCACAGCGAGAATGAGTTCGATGCCTACTACTTCGTGGCGACCAACGATGGCGCCTCGAACGTGGCAACCGAGATGCTGCAGGACTACTACAAGGTAACCGGTAATCCGGTGCTGCTGCCCGAATACGGTTTCTACCTGGGTCATCTGAATGCCTATAACCGTGATGGCTGGTCAAGGACTTCGGGTCAGAAGAAGTGGGAGACCAAGGGCAGCAAGTCCTCGAGCGAGAAGGGCGACGTTAAGTACGAGTCTGGCATGGCGACGGGCTACAAGCTCGACGGCACGCTTGCGTCCGAGACGCTCAACGGTGAAGGTCCTACGGTCGATACCGAGAACATGAAGGCGACCGATTTCGACCGCCAGTTCTCTGCCCGGCAGGTTATCGATGACTACGAGGACAACGACATGCCGCTCGGCTGGTTCCTGCCGAACGACGGCTACGGTGCCGGCTATGGCCAGAACGGTTACTACAAGACCGGCGGCGTCAACTCCGACGGAACGAGTTCAGCCGAGCGCCTCAACGCCGTGCGCGCCAACGTCGACAACCTTAAGAAGTTCACCGAGTACGCTAACTCCAAGGGCGTGAGCACGGGCCTGTGGACCCAGTCCAACCTTGAGCCCGATAGCAACTCCGAGACTCCGTGGCACCTGCTTCGCGACTTCGACGCCGAGGTCAAGACGGGAGGCATCACTACCCTCAAGACCGACGTCGCCTGGGTTGGCTCTGGCTACTCTTTTGGTCTTAACGGCATCAAGACGGCTTATGACACGGTGACGACCGGCGCCAACAAGCGCCCCAACATCATTACGCTCGATGGTTGGGCCGGCACGCAGCGCTTTGGCGGCATCTGGACCGGCGACCAGTACGGCGGCAACTGGGAGTACATCCGCTTCCATATCCCCACGTATATCGGTCAGAGTCTTTCGGGCAACCCCAACATCGGCTCCGACATGGACGGCATCTTTGGCGGCGACCCCATCATCTCGGCACGCGACTACCAGTGGAAGACGTTCACGCCCTCTATGCTCGACATGGACGGTTGGGGCACCTACCGCAAGTCGCCCATGACGCACGGCGATCCCTACACGGGCATCTCGCGCTTCTACCTCAAGCTCAAAGCGCAGCTCATGCCCTATATCTACACGAGTGCGGCTTCGGCGGCCAACATCGATACGGGTAACGGCGATACCGGCCTGCCCATGATCCGCGCCATGCTGCTCTCCGACAACTCCGAGTACGCCGCGAGCACTTCGACGCAGTACCAGTATATGTTCGGTGAGAATTTCCTGGTTGCGCCGGTGTATCAGGATACCCAGGCAGATGACAAGGGCAATGACGTTCGCAACGGCATCTACCTTCCCAACTACGGCACCGATGATAATCCCACCATCTGGATCGACTACTTCTCGGGTAAGCAGTACCGCGGCGGCCAGGTCCTCAACAACTACGATGCTCCGCTCTGGAAGCTGCCGCTCTTTGTAAAGGCCAATTCCATCGTGCCGATGTATGCCGAGAACAACAACCCCGAGGCTGTGACCGAGACCAACACCAAGGGCACTGACCGCAGCCAGCGTATCGTCGAGTTCTTCGCCACCGAGGGTGAGGGCAGCTTCACGCAGTACGAGGACGACGGCTCCTCCATCGAGAACAAAACGACTGAGGACAATGCCTACGGCACGATCGACAATATCTCTTACGGTGACCATGTGAGTACCGTCTTTAGCTCCAAGGCCACGGGCGGCACCGCAACCTTTACCGCTGCGGCGTCCCAGGGCAGCTATAGTGGTTACGATTCCAACCGTACCACGACCTTTGTGGCCAACGTGTCCGCCAAGCCTGCGAGCGTCATCGCCAAGAATGGCGGCACTGCGCTCAACGTGACCGAGGTCGACTCACAGGAGGCTTTCGACGCCGCGACCCCCGAGGCTGGCCAAGCGGTCTACTTCTACAACGAAAGCCCCAACCTCAACCACTACGGCAGCGATGCGGACAGCACCGAGGCCGAGAAGGGCGAGAGCTTCAACGACACTAAGATCACCACGAACCCCAAGGTCTACGTCAAGTTTGCGAAGACCGATGTCGCTGCAGCGGAGCAGACGCTCGAGCTGGGCGGTTTCGTGAACGCCGACGCCACGCTCGCGGCCGACCGCCTCAACGAGAACCTCTCCGCACCAGCGAACCTTGCTGCCCCCGAGGACGCCACGACTCCCACGAGCATTAAGCTCACCTGGGGAAAGGTCGATGGTGCTACCTCCTACGACCTTAAGGTCGATGGCACCGTGTTCGCCGTGGGCGATGCAGCGGAATTCACGCATACCGATCTTGCCTACAATAGCAAGCACACCTACCAGATCCGTTCGCGCAACGCCGAGGGCTACTCCCGTTGGAGCGATGTGCTCGCGGCGAACTCCGCCCTCGACCCATGGCGGAACGTGCCCGAGGCCGAGAAGATCACCTGGGAGGGCTCGATCTACGGCAGCCATAAGGCCGATCTCGCCTTCGACCATGAGTTCCAGACGAGCGACGGCGGCTTCCACTCCGGCGGCAACGACCTGGGCAAGGCGCTCACCGTCGACTACGGCCGCGCCTACAAGCTCGACAAGCTCGAGTACTATCCGCGTACCGACGCCGGCAACGGCACTGTGACCAAGATGCGCATCGAGACGAGTCTCGACGGTGTCCATTGGACGAGCCAGGAGGTCGATTGGGAGCGCTCCGCCGCCTGCAAAACGGTGACGTTCGACGGCGCCGTGGCCGCACGCTACGTGCGTATGACGCCGCTCGCTTCGGTTGGTAACTTCTTCTCCGCGTCCGAGATCGCCATCTACAAGGCCGATGGTACGGACGGCTTTGCTGTGGGTTCCAACCTCAACAAGGCAACGATCTCCGATGGCGACTTTTCCAACATGAAGAATTATCTGGGTCTCGAGAACCGCGAGCCCGATACCTCGACGTTCGACTCGCAGATTCGCGACCACTTTGCCGATCTCAACGGCAACGGGGTCTATGATGTCTACGACTACTCGTTTACCATGGCGGGGCTTGATGGCGGCACCAAGCAGAAAGGCAAGGTCGCCGGCAAGCTCGCGGTGATTCCGAGCAAGACCGAGGTCGATGCCGGCGATGAGATCACCGTCGATGTCTATGCGGCCGACGCCAAGAACGTCAACGCCCTGGGCGCGCTCGTCAACTTTAAGAGTGACCAGTTTGAGTTTGTGTCCGAGAGCATCTCGCAGGATGGTTCGACCGCCGGCATGGAGAACCTGTCGCGCGAGAAGGTCCAGTTCGCGGACGGCACACAGACCATCAACCTCGCCTTTGCCAACCGCGGCGACGGCAAGCTCTACAACGGCACTGGCGCGGTGGCGAGCTTCAAACTCAAGGCCAAGACGGCCGGCAAGGTTGAACTGCCCTCGACGTCTTGGCTCATCGGTCCGGCGTGCGATGCGCTCGAGTTTACGAGTGACGGTACCGTGACGATGCCGGACGTTCCGCAGCCCACGGTTGCCGAGTACGGTCAGGATGCCTTCAACATCACGATGACCAACGACGAGCTCACGACCGACGACGGTTCCAACGTCGAGAAGCTTATTCAGCAGAAGAGCTATAACGCGCTGTTCGATAACGATGAGGGCGACAACGGCTTTGAGTTCCTGTGGAACTGGAGCGGCAACTGGGACAGCGAGGGCAAGCTTCCGAGTTACGTGAAGCTCCCCACCACGATGACATTTGCCTTTAAGACACCATCGAAGCTCGATGCCGTTGAGGTCGTCAACCGCGACGGCGGTAACGGCACCGTGCAGAAGATGAAGGCCGTCGTGACGTTCGAGGATGGCTCGACCCAGGAGTTCGCGGGTGGGGAGTACGATTCCTTCCAGGCTCGCTACGCCTTTGGCCTCTCTGCCGAGAACAAGGGCAAGAAGGCGACTAAGGTCGAGATCACGCCGCTTGAGGCATCGGGTGACCAGATGCTCACACTGCGCGAGATCAACTTCAACTACACGCAGGGTGTCGAGGCCATCGAGGGTATCGAGCTGGGCAAGAACCAGACCGAGTTCTTTGAGGGCGACGTTACGCTCGTCGACGCTAAGGCCACGCCCGAGAGCGCCGGCTACCCCTATGTGACGGTCGAGAGCTCCGACTCCTCTGTGGTGAGCGTCTCCGCTGTTCAGGCCGGCGATAGCGTGAACTACTACTTGCGTGCCAACAAGGCCGGCAAGGCAACGATCACGGTGGCGTCAGTGCTCGACCCCTCCAAGACCGCATCCTATGAGGTCGAGGTCAAGGCTGGTGTCGACACCTCTGCGCTCATGGCGGCGCTTTCCAAGGCCGCGGGCTACAGCGAGTCCGTCTACACCAAGGATTCTTATGCAGCTCTCACCGCTGCGGTCGAGGCGGCTCAGAAGCTTCTCGACGGCGGCCAGGGCAGCTATAGCAAGAAGGATGTCGCAGACGCTACGACCAAGATCGAAAAGGCAATCGACGGCCTCAAGATGCGCCCCGTTGATGAGAAGAAGCTCATCAACACGCCCGAGAACCGCGAGAACGTCAAGGTGACCGGCTTCTCGAGCGAGGCCGACTATGAGGGCAGCAACGCCGTCAACGCTCTTGACGGCGATGAGCAGACGCTCTGGCACAGCGACTATGCTTATAAGACCGGTATGCCCCAGCACCTGACCGTCGACCTGGGCCGCGACTACGATCTCACCGACGTCACGTTCCTGCCGCGCCAGGACGGCGGCACGAACGGCGATATCTTTGAGGCCGAGGTGCTGGTCTCCGACACCGCCGACGGTTATGAGATGGGCACCGCCGCGTCGATGGGTACGTTTACCTTCGACAACGACGGCCGCGTGCTCACCGACCGTGGCGACTGGAAGCAGATGAGCTTTGGTGCCGCGCGCGGTCGCTACGTGACCGTCAAGGTGCTCCACGCCGGCGGTGGCAGCGTTGACGCCTACTGCAGCATGGCGGAACTCAAGTTCTACGGTGCGGCCGTTCCCGATCCGGTGGCGAAGGACGACCTCACTGCCGCGATTGAAAAGGTTGATGCCGAGGTTGCAGCCGGCGACCTTAAGGCCAGTGACTACACCGAGGCTTCCTGGACCGCGTTCCAGAACGCCTTGGCGAGCGCCCGCGCCATCCTGAGCGACGAGAACGCCACGCAGGACGAGGTCGACCAGGCACTCAAGGCGCTCGAGGATGCCCGTGACGCGCTCGAGAAGACCCCGGTGACCCCAGTTGAGAACCCGACCAAGAAACAGCTCAAGGCCCTGGTCAAGCAGGCGAAGGAGACTGACACCAAGGGAAAGACGGCCGAGTCCGTCAAGGCCCTGACGGATGCCATTACCTACGCCGAGGATGTCTTGGGTGATGAGAATGCTTCCGACACCCAGCTCCAGGCGGCTTATGACCAGCTCAAGCTGGCCATCGAGGGCCTTAAGGATGCCGACTCCGGCAACCAGGGCGGTTCGGGCAACCAGGGTTCCGGCAATGGCTCGAACGGCGGCAGCCAGGCGGGCAAGCCCGCAGGCGACAAGGCCCAGGGCGGCAAGAAGAACGGTTCGGCGATCCCCGTTACTGGCGATCAAACGGCGGCAACTGTCGCGACTGTCGGTGGCCTTGGAGCCATCATCGCTGCGATCGGTGCCTTCTTCCACCGTCGCAATAAGGCTGAGTAGTCCCAGCGACAACTAAGCAAACGTGCCCGCCGTCCCACCCAAGGACGGTGGGCACGCTTTTTTATTTCAGCTAACGTACGTCATGGCAATCCCCGGTAGGTCGAGGGGTGCTTTGCGGGCGGGCCAGGCTTTATCTGAACGACTTTGCGAAGCAACCGGAGTGAAGATAAAGCCTGGCCCGCCCGCAAAGCACCACGCAGACCGCAGGGACGGGAGCGGCTATACTACTCTCAGTAGTTAAGGGTCGCGGATTCGCCGCGTCACCGCTCTCAACAGGAGGTCTTTGTTTATGGCAGATCAGAAGCCGGTTGTCGGGATCATCATGGGCTCCAAGTCCGATCTGGGCGTTATGGAAGGTTGCACCGCCGAGCTCGAGGCACTGGGCGTGCCCTATGAGCTCGTGATTGCAAGCGCGCACCGCACGCCGGCGAAGGTCCATGAGTGGGCCTCGACTGCTGCCGACCGCGGTATTAAGGTGATTATCGCTGCTGCCGGCAAGGCTGCTCACCTGGGCGGTGTCGTGGCTGCATTTACGCCGCTGCCGGTTATCGGCGTGCCTATGAAGACGAGCGATCTGGGTGGTATGGACTCGCTGCTGTCGATGGTGCAGATGCCTTCGGGCGTGCCCGTTGCCTGTGTGGCCATCAACGGTGCCAAGAACGCTGCCATTTACGCCACGCAGATTCTGGGCGCCTGCGACCCCGAGTACCGCAAGGTTATCGAGAAGATGAAGCAGGAGATGGCTGACGCCTAAGCGCTCTGCCAGTCCATTTGCAGCATAAGGAGAGCCATGTCCGACTATCAGGGAAAGCGTTTTTCGGCGTCTCGGATTCCCGATTCAGCCAAGTCGGGAGCAGCCCGCGCGTCGCAGCAGGGTCGGACATCCTCTCCTCAGCAGCCGCGCGCGCCGCGCCCCGTGACGCCGGCGAAGCATCGCCGTCAGGATACGCCTGCTGCATATCGCCCCTCGTCATACAGTACGGCCAAGAAGCCACCTCGCTCTTCGGCGCATACCGCGCCATCGAGCTATACCGAGCCGCCGCGCAAAAAGCGCCGCTCCGTCATTCCCATACTGCTCATCATTATCGGCATTGGCCTGATCGTTGCCGCCGCCGCCATCTTTATCAACGCGCAGATTGGCTACAAGCAGGCGAGCGAGTCGTATCAAAAAATCGAAAAGCAATATGTGAGCGATAAGGACGCCAGTGGCGTGCCGATTATCGACTTCAATGCGCTTGCCCAGACAAATCCCGAGGTTGTGGGTTGGATTTACGCGCCCGGCACCAACATCAACTACCCCGTGGTGCAGACCAACAACAACTCCAAGTACCTCAACACGCTGTTCGACGGCACCGCCAATGCCTCGGGAGCCATCTTCTTGGATAGCGACGACACCGCGCCGGGCATGGTGGATCAGCAGACCACGATTTACGGTCATCATATGAACGACGGTTCGATGTTCAACGTGATTTCGGATACGACCGATCAAGCGACGTTCGACAGCATGGAATACGTGTACTACATCACACGCGATGCGACGTATAAGCTGCGTCCGCTGGCGACCAAGGTGGTCGAGGACACGTATGCCAAGGCGCGCACGCCCAACTTTGAGGGCGATGACGGACTGAAGAATTACTTGTCCGAGATGCTCGACGGTGCCTCTGCCGTGGCGAGCGATGCCACTGATCGCGCCGCTTCGGCAACCAAGGTCGTAACGCTTGTGACCTGCCGTTCGCTGTCATTTAGCAATACGCGCGCAGTCATGGTGCTCACGCCGGTCGAGGAATAAAGTGTCCGGGCCCCGTCCCAAAAAGACTACCCTGGAAATCAAAAGGAGAAATGATGCTTGAAAGCGGCAAATCGATGCCTTCGGTTGATGCTTGGCTGCGCGAAGCCAAGGCCGATGTTTCGGCGGCTGATTGTGGGATGTACCTGACACACAACGGCGTGGTGCGTGCGACGCCCAAGGCCGAGGTGCGTGGGGTCGAGACAGATGGTGTGGCGCCTGGGCATAAGGTGGGCGGCATGGTGTTTGGCTTCGATGCCGAAAAGGTGCAGGCCGCTATCGAGGCAACGCGCGCGATGCCGGGTATCGGCTATGTGCGCGTGTGGCTGGCGAGTGGCGAGCTTACCGTGGGCGACGACATCATGCTCGTGCTCATTGGCGGAGACATTCGCCCGCATGTGGTCGATGCGCTACAGGCGCTCGTCGGTACCATCAAAAATGAGTGTGTGAGCGAGGTCGAGCGCGAGGCATAAGGCCGGCAGCGGCACTCGCCAACAAAAAGCCCACTGGCAGTTCATCAGTCTGCCAGCGGGCTTTTCTGTGCGTTGGATAATCTCGGCATTGCGTGACGCTACACGCGCGTCGCATCCTTGGGGCTCATGGTCATGCTCTGGAAGCGGTTCTCCATGTAATCGTTATCGAAATACTTGCCGTAGAACTGCGCGACGGGAATATCCGGCTCCGTGCCGTTGACGCGCTGGTACCAGTAGTCGAGCGACTGTAGCGTCATGACGCCGTCGACCAGCATAATGACGGTAAAGATGACGGTAGCCGAGTAGCGGCTTTTCCACGGAATCATGTTGATGAGCTTGAGCAGCCTCGGCAGCAGCAGCTTGATCCAGATGAGTCCGCCCAGGCCCCACAGGCAGGCAAAGCCCGTGCAGGTGCGTCCGCCCGTAAGGACGGCGAGTGGGTCGGGCATGCCAAACAGCTTCATGTGCGAGTAGCTCCACGAGACCACGCCAAATGAGGTCTGCATAAACCAGCCCACGAACACCTCAAAGCTCGCGCCGAGCACAGCGCTTACCAGGAAAATGATGATGGGGTTCTTTTTATAGAAGCGGTTGAGCACCATGGTCATGAGTACGGCACCAAAGCCATAGATGGGGCTGAAGGGACCAAACAGCATGCCGGCGCGGTCCTGGTAGACGCCTGGGTCGTCGACCGTCATGTGCCAGATGTCCTCGGCGATCAGGCCGAGCACGCAGCAGACGAGGAATACCCAGAACAGGTTGAAGTAGTTGAGCTTGATATAGCCCTCGCCGGTTTCATCGCGGCCGAGCATGCCCTCGGCGGCGGCGTCGCGGTCGAGCATCTCCTGCAGGCGGCGCTGCAGTTCGCGCTCCTGGCGAAGCGTAGGATCGACTGTGGCTGAAAGCGCGATGAGGATACCGAGCTGAATAGCGGGACGAAGCAAGAAGAGCCCGATACCTTGGAGCATCACGTCGACCAAAAGCTCGACGACGGTGAATGCAATAAGGATGTAGGACAGGCGGGCGGCGTTGCGGCGCTGGTTTTTGATAAGGTCCAGGCCAAAGATGATCAGGATGACGGCACTTGCCGCAGAGAGCATGATGCCGGCGACGATGAGTCCAACCGAGACCAGCATATTGTCGCCGAGCTTTTCGGCGGCGTTGCCGTTGATGAGCGCGGTGATGACCTGCCACATAAAGGCGGCGACCGACGGGAGCGTGCCCACGCCGGACAGGATGCACAGGACGGCGTACACCTTAATGATGAGGGGAATCTTCTTGACCTCCGTGGCGCTGGGGACGCTGGGGTCGAGTTCGTTTCGATCCATACAGAACCTTTCTCGCTTTGTCCTAGGTTACTAGGATACGCCGCCGACCTGCTAAAAGACAGGACGAACGTCCCAATTGCAACTTTGCAATCCCCAACGGTGGACGCGGCGGCCATATGGGGGCGCGGGCGCTTGCACTGGGCAGACCAATAAAATGTTTGGCCGCAAAACGGATTATTAGCTCGGTGGGCTTTTAAAAAGCGCTGCTCATGCGCTGGGGAGCGCGTCGCGCCGTGCGTATAATAAGGCGGGTAACGCCAAAATACGAGGCTCTGAGGGGATGCCATGTCTCAAGAAACCATCCGCGCGGCCGAGCGCGCCGCGGGACAGGTGAACGCCATGTCGACGTATGATCCGGACTCTGACCAGCTGCATGAGGAATGCGGCGTTTTTGGTGTCTGGGCGCCCGATCGCGACGTGGCTCGACTGACGTACTTTGGCCTGCGTGCACTGCAGCACCGTGGCCAAGAATCGGCGGGAATCGCTGTTGGTGACGGCGGTACGGTTATGGTCCGCAAGGATCTGGGCCTGCTCGACCGCGTGTTCTCCAATGCCGACTTGTCGACGCTCTCCGGTCAGCTGGCCGTGGGTCATGTGCGCTACGGCACCGCCGGCGCCAAGAGCTGGGAAGCCTCTCAGCCGCACCTCTCTACCATCAATAGCGTCATTATCGCGCTCGCGCACAACGGCACCCTCGTCAACACCGACGAGCTGCGCCGCCAGCTGATCGAGCTGGGCGTGCCGTTCCTCTCCAACTCGGATTCCGAGGTCGCGACCAAACTCATCGGCTACTTTACCCAGCGTACGGGCCACCTGCGCGAGGGCATTCGTAAGACCATGGAGCTCGTGCGCGGCGGCTACGCCATGACGCTCATCAACGAGCAGGCGCTCTACGCATTCCGCGATCCGCATGGCATTCGCCCGCTGGTGCTGGGCAAGCTCGTGGACGAGGGCCTGGACCAGGCCGATGCCGCTTCCGTTTCGCAGCTGCCGTCGCAAGACGACGCCGCGACGGTCGACGCTGCCACCCATGTCACCCGCGCCGGCGGCTGGGTCGTCGCTTCTGAGACCTGTGCACTCGATATCGTGGGCGCCGAGTACGTCCGCGACGTCCGTCCCGGTGAGATTTTGCGCATCAGCGCCGAGGGCCTTGTGTCCGAGCAGGGCGTGCCTGCCGCCGAAGAGCCTGCTAACTGCATCTTTGAGCAGGTCTACTTCGCTCGCCCCGACTCCATCATGAACGGCAAGAGTGTCTACGCTTGCCGTTATGACATGGGTCGTCAGCTGGCACATGAGGAGCCCGTCGAGGCCGACCTGGTCATCGGCGTGCCCGACTCCGGCCTGCCGCCCGCGGAGGGCTATTCGCACGAGAGCGGCATTCCCTTTGGCGAGGGCCTCATCAAGAATCGTTATGTGGGCCGTACGTTTATCGAGCCCACGCAGGAGCTGCGAGCCATGGGCGTGCGCATGAAGCTCAATCCGCTGCGCGACAACATCGAGGGCAAGCGCCTGGTCGTCATCGACGACTCCATCGTGCGCGGCACCACCATGGTGCAGCTCGTCAAGATGCTGCGCAACGCCGGCGCCAAGGAGATTCACATCCGCATCAACTCGCCCGAGGTCATCTGGCCGTGCTTCTACGGTATCGATACCGACGTGCAGTCGCAGCTCATCAGCGCCAACAAGACGGTCGAGGAGATCTGCGAGTACATCGGCGCCGATTCGCTGGCCTTCCTTTCGGTCGAGGGCCTGCTGAAGGTCATGCCCAAGGGCGGCTACTGCGATGCGTGCTTTACCGGACGCTACCCCGTGGCGATTCCCGAGAGCTTTGGCCGCGACAAGTTCATGGAGGGCTTTAAGCCCCGCAACCTGGATAAGCCGCTGCATTTTGACGACGACGCCGTGGTCGAGAAATACGATGACCGCAGCTGGGAAGAGGAGCACGGCGAGGCCTAAAACCTGCCATGTGGGGACAGGTTTATTTTGGTAGGTTTTACCTGCTGTTTTGTTGATATGACGGCGCGTGCTGTTATGGCGTGCGCCGAAATGAACGCAACTATGAGCACCGTTTGGCGCCCGCGCGGCGCCACGGTAGTGGGAGAGGAAGGCTCAGATGAGCGACAGCAAGCATGTGACGTACGAGGACGCCGGCGTCGATACCGCCGAGGGTGGCCGCGCCGTCGACGCTATTAAGCAGATGGTCAAGGACACCAACCGCCCCGAGGTTATCGGCGGCATCGGTGGCTTTGGTGGCCTGTTCTCGGCCGCCGCGCTCAAGGATATGGAAGACCCGATCCTGATCAGCGGCACCGACGGCGTGGGCACCAAGCTTGTGCTCGCCCAGATTATGGACCGTCACGAGACGGTGGGCCAGGACCTGGTCGCCATGTGCGTCAATGACATTTTGGCTTCGGGCGCCGAGCCGCTGTTCTTCCTGGACTACGTTGCCATCGGTCACATCGAGGCCGAGCACATGGCAAAGATCATCAAGGGTGTGGCCGACGGCTGCAAGCTCGCGGGCTGCGCGCTCGTGGGCGGCGAGATGGCCGAGCACCCGGGCGTTATGGCTCCCGCCGACTACGACCTTGCCGGATTTACCGTGGGCGTCGTCGACCGTCCCAAGATGCTCGACCCCGCGAACGTCCGCCCCGGCGACGTGATTCTGGGCCTGCCCTCCACCGGCGTGCATTCCAACGGCTACTCGCTCGTGCGCAGGGTCATCGGCGTCGACGGCATTAAGCCGGGCACGCCCGAGGCCGCCGCTAAGGCCGAGGAGCTGAGCCGTCCGCTCGAGGAGCTCGGCGGCGCATCGCTGGCAGACGCCCTGCTGGCCCCCACGCGCATTTACGTCAAGCCGATTCTTGAGCTGCTGCGTGGTGGCGCCCCGGTGCACGCCATCGCCCACATCACCGGCGGCGGCATTACCGAGAATCTCAACCGCGCGCTCGCCGACGATGTCGACGCCGTGGTCACCCGCAACGGCGCCGAGATGGGTTGGGACGTTCCGCCCGTCATCACCTACGTGTCGCGCCAGGCCGAGCTCGCGCCCAACGAGGCGTGCAAGACCTTCAACATGGGCGTTGGCCTGTGCCTGATCGTCGCCCCCGAGGACGAGGCCGCGGTTACCGAGGCCCTGGTCGCGCTGGGCGAGAAGCCGTTCCGCGTGGGCGAGTGCGTCGAGGGTTCCGGTAAGGTCGTGTACTCCGATGAGCGCTAACGAGCAGATGGCTGCCGCCGAGGGCCTGGACTTTGTGCCCTATACCCGTCCGACCGGCACCGATACGGCCGAGCCGCTCAAGATCGGTGTGCTCATCAGCGGTTCGGGTACCAACCTGCAAGCGCTGATCGACCTGATTGCCGCCGGCAAGCTCAACGCTTCGATCGAGCTTGTGGTGTCGAGCCGTCCTTCGGCTAAGGGTTTGCTGCGCGCTGAGCGCGCGGGCATCCAGACGCTCACGCTGTCTAAGGATGTCTATGCCGACCCTATTGCCGCCGACGAGATCATCGCGCACGAGCTTCTCGAGCGCGGCTGCGAGTATGTGGTCATGGCCGGCTACATGCGCATGGTGCACACGCCTCTGCTGGCGGCGTTTCCCAACCGCGTGGTCAATCTGCATCCGGCGCTGCTGCCGAGCTTTACCGGTGCGCATGCGATTGACGATGCCTTTGCGCGCGGCGTCAAGGTAACTGGCGTGACCGTGCATTTTGCCAACGAGATCTACGACAACGGTCCCATCATCGCCCAGCGTGCGCTGGCTGTTGAGGAGGGCTGGGATGTCGACACGCTCGAGGAGCACATCCACGCGATTGAGCACGTGCTGTATCCCGAGGTCGTGCAGATGCTCGCCGACGGCCGCGTCCACGTGCTGGAGAGCGGCAAGGTCGCAATTGACGCGCCTCGCGGCTAGCGGCGCACAGTACAATTTAGCCGAGTAGTCAGGGTGGTCATTGGCGCCAAGGCGCGCGTGGCCACCTTTTGTTTTGGGTAGTCATCGGGAACGGTCTTTAACGACTGGTCATTCAAGAACGTCGCAGGTGACTAGATGAGAGAGGTGAGCGCATGGCGGATAACGAAGCGCTGTTTACGCCTGAGCTGGTGTTTTTTGATTGGGGGTGTGCAACGCCGGATGAGGTGTTTGCGGGGCTCGAGGGCGAGCTTGCACCACGTGGCTACATTGCGTCCGGTTGGCTCGACGCCGTTCGCACGCGCGAGGATGCCTATCCCACGGGTCTTGCCATGCCGGCGGCAAACATTGCCATTCCGCATACCGATCCGGGGTTTGTGGCCAAGCCCTATATCGCGGTGGTGAAGCCCGCCGCGCCCGTGACATTTAACGCTATGGCTGGCATGGGCGCTCCGGTGCCGGCGCAGATCGTCATCAATCTGGGCATCGCCGAGCCGGGCGGCCAGGTCGAGGCTCTGCAGGCGCTCATGAATATCTTTATGGACGCCGATGCCGCAGCCGACGTGCTCGGCCAGACCACGCCCCAGGGCATGGTCGACGCCATCCGCCGCCACTTCTAAGGTGGGGATGAGTCGGCACTTGGGGACTGTCCCTAACTGCCGGCTGTCAGAGCTGTCCCCTTTGCACCAAAATGGTGCAGATTAACCTGTCCCCAATGCACCAAGCGTGCCGCGGGGGCTGCGTTGTGACACAATGGCGTTTGTTCGATTCGTTATGCGAAAGGCCAACTATGGCAAATAAGAAAAAGAACTCCGAGGCCGCGCCGACGCCCGAGCAGCAGGCCCGCGCTGCCTCCAGCTCTCGCAAGAAGCAGCGCAAGACGTACGTGTCTAAGACCGTCAAGATCGTCCTGGTGGTCATCGGCGTGCTGGCGATGCTGCTTTCCGTCTCGGCGATGGCGTGCTCCGGCCTTATGTCGCAGGCCGAGGACACCTCGGGCTACAAGCTGACCGGCGGTGTTGCTGCAACTATCAACGGCACCAACCTCACCGAGGACACCGTGACCAAGCAGATCATGAGCATGCGCACGTCCTACGGCTACACCAAGGATGAGGATTGGGCGCAGTATCTGGTTGACAACGACCTCACGCCCAAGAAGTACCGCAAGCAACTCATCGACTCCTACACGCAGCAGATTCTGCTTCAACAGGCACAGAAGGAGAACGGCGTGACGGTGTCGGACGAGGAGGTCGAGAAGGCTTGGAAGGACGCGTGCAAGAGCGCGGGCGGTGCCAAGGCCTTTAAGAAGACCCTCAAGACCTACGGCTATACCGAGGACACCTACAAGGACTCGCTCAAGGAGAGTCTGGCACAGCAAAAGCTCAAGGACGCCGTGGCGCCCACCAGCAAGCCCAAGGACAGCGAGATTGTCGATTACATCAACGAAAACCTGTCCAGCTACAACGACGCCCGCCGCTCGTCGAACATCCTGATCAAGGTTGATTCCGACGCTTCCGACGAGGACAAGGCTGCCGCCAAGGCCAAGGCGCAGGAGTGCCTGGACAAGATCAACTCCGGTGAGCTGAGCTTTGAGGACGCCGTTGAGCAGTACTCCGAGGACACCGGTTCCAAGGAGAAGAAGGGCGATGTGGGCTGGGATAAGCTTACCACCTTCGTCGACAGCTACCAGACGGCGCTCGAGGGGCTCAACAAGGGCGACGTGAGCGACGTGGTCGAGTCGACGTACGGTTACCATGTCATCAAGTGCACCGACTACTTCCATGTCGATAATCAGGTTGATGATATCAACCAGGTGCCCAAGGCCATCAAGAAGTATGTCTCCAACGTGGTGAAGACGCAGGCGGCCAGCACCGCGTACAGCGAGTGGCTAGAGCAGTACAAGAAGGATGCCGACATCACCGTTAATCCCATGCCCAAGGACGTACCCTATAACGTGAGTCTGAAGGGCGTCACCAAGAGCTCGACCGACGATTCGTCGACGACTGAGTAATCATGGGGCGGTGCTCGCACGAGTGCCGCCCACGCTATTAGAGAGGATTTGCAGATGACCAACGAAGAGCTGCAGAAAGAAATGATCGCGGCCATGAAGGCCAAGGACAAGGTTCGCCTGTCCATCATTCGCCAGGTCAAGGCCGAGGTGAAGAATATCGAGGTTAACGAGCGCCGCGATGTGACCGAGGAAGACGTCAACAGCATGATCAAGCGCCTGATCAAGCAGACGAGCGAGACGCTGGAGATGTCCATCAAGGCCGGCACCGACCAGGAGCGTACCGACAACCTGACCGAGCAGGTCAAGATCCTGGAGAGCCTGCTGCCCGCGCAGGTTTCGGGCGAGGAGCTCGAGGCCCTGATCGAGCAGGTTATCGCCGAGCTGGGCGCCACGTCCAAGAAGCAGATGGGCCAGGTCATGGGTGCCCTGGGCAAGGCCACCGGCGGCAACTTCGATAAGCCGGCCGCAGCAAAGATCGTCGGAGCCCGCCTCGCGTAGGGGCCGAGTGGCACACAGTTGAGGCTGAGGGGGCGTGGCCGTCATGGTCGCGCCCCTTTTTGCTGGGCTGGGCACTCATTGGGGACAGGCTTAAATGAGTGCCCAATGAGCAGGTACTCATTTAAGCCTGTCCCCAATGAGTGGGTGGAAGGTTGCGGGTTCTTTACGGGAATGTAGTGTGGGCTGCGGAAACGTGGTTCTTTCCGTACAATAGTTCAACTCATGTAAACGCAGGGAAGGGACATTCATGGCAGACATGATCGAGATCAAGCATCTCAACAAGTACTTTGGCGACCTGCATGTGCTCAAAGATATCAACCTCACCGTCAAACGTGGCGAGAAGCTCGTAATGATCGGGCCTTCCGGCTCGGGTAAATCGACGCTCATCCGTTGCGTCGATTATCTGGAGGAGCCCACGTCGGGCGAGGTTGTCATCGACGGTACGCCGCTCACCAAAAAGAATCACCTGGAGATGGCTCGCAAGTATAGTTCCATGGTGTTTCAGCAGTTCAACCTGTATCCCAACATGACGGTGTTGGGCAACCTGACGCTCGCGCCCATCAAACTGCAAAAGAAGAGCAAGGAGGAGGCGACCGAGATCGCCATCGCTGCGCTCAAGCGCGTCGGCATGGCACATAAGGCCGGCGAGTATCCGCAGAATCTCTCGGGCGGTCAGCAGCAGCGCATCGCCATCGCCCGTGCCCTGTGCACCAAGCAGCCCATCATCCTGTTTGACGAGCCGACCTCGGCGCTCGACCCCGAGATGGTCCAGGAGGTTCTGGACGTTATGATTGAGCTCGCGCAGGAGGACATCACCATGATCTGCGTGACGCACGAGATGGGTTTTGCGCGTCAGGTGGCCGACCGCGTCATCTTTATGGAGGACGGCCGCATTCTGGAGGAGGGCACGCCCGAGCACTTCTTCGATAACCCCGAGAACCCGCGCTGCCGCGAGTTCCTGTCCAAGATTCTGCACTAGGCGCGGTGATGGACATGACGGATATGACGAGGGCGGCCGTGTCGCGCCGCCACTTTTTGCAGCTGGCGGGCGCCGGCATGCTCGCGCTGACGGGGACCGCGCTTACCGGTTGCGGCAACTCCGCCGGCGGCGAGGGCTCCGACAAGGGGTCCAAGCTTGCGGCCATCAAGTCGCGTGGCCATCTGAATGCCGGCGTTAAGAAGGACGTTCCCGGCTATGGCTATTACGACACCGCCAAGGGCCGCTTTGAGGGCATGGAAGTCGATTTGTGCTACCAGATCGCCGCTGCCGTCTTTGGCGTGAGCTACAAGGAGGCCCGCGCCCAGGAGCTTGTCGAGTTTACCGACGTAACGCCCAAGACACGCGGCCCGCTGATCGATAACGGCCAACTCGACGTGGTCGCGGCGACCTACACCATCACCGACGAGCGCAAGAAGAGCTGGGATTTCTCGACGCCGTACCGCACCGACTACGTGGGGCTCATGGTCAAGAAGCGTTCGGGCTTTACCTCGATTGAGGATCTGGACGGCAAGGTCATTGGTGTGAGCCAGGGTGCCACCACGCAGGGTCTGATCGAGCAGATGATCAAGGACAACGGCTTTAGCTGCAAGCCCGAGTTTAGGGCCTTTAGCGGCTATCCCATCATCAAGAGTTCCCTCGACGCCGGCAATATCGACGTCTTTGCCATGGACCGCTCCACGCTGGCCGGTTACATGAACGAGACCGTTGAGCTGCTGCAGCCCGAGGTCAAGTTTGGCGAGCAGGGCTACGGCGTGGCGACCAAGAAGGGCTGCGACCTTTCGGCCGTGGTCGATCAGGTGATTTGCGATCGCCTGGCCGACGGCTGGCTCGACCAAGAGGTCAAGACCTGGGGTCTTGTATAGACGCATCGTCCAAGGAAGGAATCAAATGCTCGAAGGATTATTTGACGCCGACCGTTGGTCGACGACATTTCAAAACATGGGGCCCTTCTGGGAGGGCTTTGGCGTGACGCTGCAGGTGGTCGTTGCCGGTCTGCTGCTGTCGCTGGTGCTGGGCACGCTGCTGGGCGTGTTCTCTACCACCCGTTCGCGCGTGCTGCGCGCCATAAGCCGCGTGTACGTGGAGTTTTACCAGAACACCCCGTTGCCCGTGCAGGTGCTCTTTATGTACATGGCCGGTCCGCAGTTTTTGCAGGCCATAACCGGTGCCGACCAGCCGGTGCGCATCGCGCCGTTTGTGCTGGGCTTCTTGGGCGTGGGCCTGTATCACGCGGCCTACATTTCGGAGGTCATCCGCACCGGTATCGAGGCGGTTCCGCGCGGTCAGATGGAGGCGGCCCAGAGCCAGGGCTTCACCCGTGCGCAGGCATACTGGTACATCGTGCTGCCCCAGACATTCAAGATCATTCTGCCGCCGCTGTGTAACCAGGCGCTCAACCTGGTCAAGAACACGTCGGTGCTGGCGCTTGTGGCCGGCGGCGACCTTATGTACCGTTCCGACAACTTTGTGAGTCTGTACGGTTACCTGCAGGGATACATCGTCTGCTGCCTTATGTACTTCATTATCTGCTTTCCGCTTGCCATGCTGGTGCAGTGGCTCGAGCGCCGCTCCAAGGAGCGTCCGCGCGGCGTGAGCCTGGCCGAGCTGGGGCTCGACAACGTAGAGGAGGCCTAGCGCATGGAAATCTTCAACGCGACCAACCTGCTCTACATTTGGGGCGGCTTTGTTAAGACAATCGAGATCTCGGCGCTGTCGATCTTTTTCTCGCTCATCTTTGGCACGGTGCTGGCGCTCGTCAAGAGCTATGCGCCCCGCCCGTTCCGTATTTTGGTGAGCGCCTATATCGAGCTGTTCCGTTGCACGCCAAACCTGCTGTGGATTCTGTTTATCTACTTTACGGTGCAGGGTTTGGACATTGTGATTTCGACCATCGCCTTTACGCTGTTTACCAGCGCTGTTATGGCCGAGATTGTGCGCGGCGGCCTCAACTCGATTCCGCGCGGCCAGTTTGAGGCAGCGCAGAGCCAGGGCTTTGGCTTCTTTGCCACCATGCGCTACATCATTCTGCCGCAGACGTTTAAGACGATCATTCCGGCGCTGTTTAGCCAGTGCACGACTGTCATCAAGGACAGCTCGTATCTTTCGGGTATTAACGTGGCCGAGCTCATGTACACGGCCAACGTTGTGATGGCCCACGCGATCGACCTGTCGCAGGTGCTTATGCTCTACGGCCTGGTGTTTGCGATGTACTTTGTGCTCAACTTTGGTATCTCGCTGCTGGTGAGGGCATATCAACGTCGCATCGTGGCAGCGTAGAATGTGGCAAAGGGACAGCCCCTTTGTCACATAGAGAAAGGAATCGCGATGAGCGATCTGGAGAACAAGAAGAATCCTGTGGTCATTACCATCGCGCGCGACTTTGGCGCCGAGGGCCACGAGATTGGCCGCATGCTTGCCGACGAGTTGGGGATTCCGCTGTACGATAACGAGCTGCTGGTGCGCGCATCGCTGCGCGCGGGCGAGTCGCTCGACAAGATGGCCGCCTATGACGAGCGCCTGGCCGTGGAGAACATGGCGTTTCTGCCCGACCGCTACGATGCGCGTTCGTACTCGGACAAGTTGTTCCAAAAGATGAGCCAGGTGATTTTGGATCTGGGCGAGACCGAGAGCTGCATTATCGAAGGCCGTCTGTCCGATTATCTGCTGCGCAACAACCCCAACCACATCGCCGTGCTGGTGACTGCGCCCTTTGAGGACCGCGTCGAGATCGTGCGCAAGAAGCGCGGCCTCAACAAAAAGAAGGGCGCCAAGCTGGTCAAGCAGCAGCAGAAGGCGCGCGAGGCGTTCTATAAGCGCTACAGTGCCGGAAAGTGGAAGATGACGAGCGGTAAAGACATCGTCGTCAACCGCGCCAAGCTGGGCCGCGAGGGTTGCAAAGACGTTATTGCCGCCGCCTACCGCTACAAGGTGGCGCAGCTCGAAGACTAACCGACCAAAACCACCACGAAGGCGCCGCCCCTTTATGGTGGTCGGGCGGCCGGTATAAAAAAGTCCCCGCCGGGCGCGTGCTCGACGGGGACTTTGCCGTTTGGTGGCTAGTGCTGTAGGTGATTACTCGCCCAGCAGGCTCTTGGTGATGGAAGCGGCGGCCTTCTTGCCGGCGCCCATCGCCAGAATGACCGTAGCGGCACCGGTGACGATGTCGCCGCCGGCCCAGATGCGGGGATCGGTGGTCTGGCCGGTCTCCTCGTCGGCGACGATGTAGCCCCACTTGTTGAGCTCCATCTTGCCGCCGATCTTCTTTGCGAAGGGGTTGGCGTTGGTACCGATAGCCGAGATTGCGACGTCGCAGGGAATCTCCTCGATGGCGCCCTCGATGGGCACCGGGCGACGACGGCCGGACTCGTCGGGCTCGCCGAGCTCCATCTTCTGGACCTTGACGGCGCACACGGAGCCGTCCTCGCCGGCGACAAACTCGAGCGGGGAGACGAGCGGCAGAACCTCGACGCCCTCGGCCTTGGCATGGTGCAGCTCGGCGCGACGGCAGGGCATCTCATCCTCGGTACGACGATAGGCGATGATGGCGTGCTCGGCGCCCAGGCGCTTAGCGGTACGGACGGCGTCCATAGCCACGTTGCCGCCACCAAAGACGACGACGTTCTTGCCGTGCTTGGTGGGGGTGTCGTACTCGGGGAACTTGTTGGCCTTCATCAGGTTCACGCGGGTGAGGTACTCGTTCGCGAAGAAGACGTTGGGCAGGTTCTCGCCGGGGACATTGAGGAACTTGGGCAGGCCAGCGCCGGTCGCCACGTAGATGGCGTCGAAGCCCTGCTCGAACAGCTCCTCGGCCGTGGCCATGTTGCCTACGACGGAGTTGTACTCAAACTTGACGCCCATGTCCTCCAGGCCGTCGATCTCGCGCTTGACGACCGCCTTGGGCAGACGGAACTCGGGGATGCCGTAGACCAGCACGCCGCCGCCGGTGAAGAAGGCCTCGAAGACGGTGACGTCAAAGCCGTTACGGGCGAGCTCGCCAGCGCAGGTGATGCCGGACGGGCCGGAGCCGACGACGGCGACCTTCTTGCCGTTCTTGGGGGCCATCTTGGGCGTGGAGGCGAGCTCGGGGCGGTCACCCAGGAAGCGCTCGAGCTGGCCGATGGCCACGGGCTCGGACTTCTTGCCGCGGATGCACTTGCCCTCGCACTGGTTCTCCTGCGGGCAGACGCGGCCGCAGATGGCGGGAAGCATGGAGTCCTCGCGGATGGTATCGAGAGCGCCGCCGAAGTCCTTCTCGCGGATCTGCTCGATAAAGCGGGGGATGTTGATGTTGACGGGGCAGCCCTCAACACAGAACGGCTTCTTGCAGTTGAGGCAGCGCTCGGCCTCGGCCAGCGCCATCTCCTCGGTGAAGCCCTTGTCGACGGGGCGGAAGTCGCAGGCGCGCTCGGCAGCCGGCTCCTCGTTATCGGGGGTGCGGGGCGACTTCATATCGGCAACGAAACGACCGTTAACTAGTGGCATGCGCAGCTCTTTTCCTCATAGGCCTTGAGGGACGCGCCCTCTTCGGAACGGTAAGCGGCCTGGCGGGCACGAAGGTCATCCCAGTCGACCAGGGTGGCATCGAAGTCGGGGCCGTCGACGCAAGCGAACTTGGTCACGCCGCCCACCTCGACGCGGCAGCAGCCGCACATGCCGGTGCCGTCAACCATGATGGGGTTGAGCGACGCGGTGATGGGGGTGTCGTACTTCTGGGCGGTGAGGGTCGAGAACTTCATCATCGGAACGGGGCCGACGCAGAAGACCTGGCTGACGGCCTTGTCCTGCAGCAGGCGCTCCAGCGGAGCGGTGACAACGCCCTGCTCGCCGTAGGAACCGTCATCGGTAGTGATGTGGATGTGGTCCTCGTCGAGGAGCTCGCGGAACTGGTCCTCCATGAGCAGGAGGTCCTTGGTGCGGGCGCCCATGATGGCGTGCACCTCATGACCGGTCTCGACCAGGTGCTTGGCGACCGGGAAGGCAATTGCCAGGCCGACGCCGCCGCCAATGACGGCGCAGGGGCCCTCGGCCATCTCGGTGGGAACGCCCAGCGGGCCCACGACGTCGCGCAGCGACTCGCCAGCCTCGTAGGTGGACAGCATCTCGGTGGTCTTGCCGATCACCATGAAGATGAACTCGACCCAGCCCTCGTCACCGTTCCAGCCGGCCAGGGTAAACGGGACACGCTCGCCCGTCTCGTTGGCGCGAACCATGAGGAACTGTCCAGCGTGCGCATGCTTGGCGATTGCAGGCGCCTCGATGCGGAACTTGAACACCTTCTCCGAGAACTGCGTCTTCTCCAGGATCTTATACATAGAACCCCTCTCTTGTTAGGGCCGCCGAACCGTGCCTCCACGGAAATGGACGGTAGCCCGAATAAAACCGTACGCGCACAGGCGTTGTGCAGACATACGGTGCAAATTATACCCTCATGGACATGTCACTTACGTGTGTCTTCGGCGGTTGGGAGCAGGGTTATCCACTTCGGCCTACCAAACAGGGGCAGGTTTATTTTGGTCAGTTTTATCGGGTAAAACGGCAAAGGGGGCCGTCCTCGGGTTGTGATGAGGCCGGCCCCCTTTGGGGCACTATGTGTGTATGGCGGCGCGCGGTTTATTGCGATGTGGCCGCCGCGGCGTTTTCGCAGGTAAAACCTGCCAAAATAAACCTGTCCCTAAATGATAGGTTTTAGTGCTTGCCGTTGGCGGAGGCGGCGCCGTTGACGTGGTCGCGGGCATAGATCACGCCGTGCACGATGGCGAGACCCGCGGCATCGGCCGCGCGGGCACAGGTGTCCTGGAAATCCTCGGCCTCGCGGGCGCGCAGCTGCTTAAGTACGTAGTCGGCGACGGCCATCTTGCCGGGAGGGTTGCCGATGCCAGTGCGGATGCGGCTGAAGTCGCGGCTGCCCATCTTGTCGATGATGGAACGCAGGCCGTTGTGGCCGGCATGGCCGCCGCCGACCTTGACGCGCACGTCACCGGCGGGAATATCGAGCTCGTCGTGGATTACGAGCAGCTCCTCGGCCTTGATCTTGTACTCGCGGCAGAGCTTGGAGATGGGGCCGCCCGAGGTATTCATGTACGACTGCGGCTTGACCAGCACTATCTGGCGCTTGCCGCCCTCTTCCTCGGGGTCGTTGATGTTGATGAGCGCGACCTCGGCGCCGGCCTGGTTTTTCCAGTACGTGACGCCGGCCTGACGGGCCAGCTCGTCGATTGCCTTAAAGCCGGCGTTGTGGCGGGTCTCGGCATATTCCTCGCCCGGGTTGCCAAGCCCGGCAACCATGCGAATCTTAAGCGGCTGTGCAGCTGCCATGTTCATCCTTTCGTTGATTTGTCGCCTGCTATGGTGAGCGACCCTGTTGCCGCTGTCAAATGGAGGGCAATTGAGGTTGTTTGGGGGCGTTTGGACGGCCGTCAAAATCCGAGGTGGACAGTTAGTTCGGATACGTATAAGTTCTGAGGACTCGAATTGCTCAATTCAATGCCGATACGTTGTTTTGGAACTTTAGTTAGTCCATATGACGCTGTTTTGAAGTCTACCCCGCTTTCAAATAGGGCGAATGGTATAGAGATAGCTGCAAAACAGCCTAATTCAATGTGTCTATTTATACGTATTTGAACTAACTGTCCAGCCCTGTTCGACGGCGCACGGGTGATTCGCCGTTTAGACCGGCGCAAGGCCGATTCCGGCCCGCAGAGCGTTGAGCCAAGCGGCCTGACGCTTGCGATAGCCCTTGATGCGATATCGGAATCGGACTCCTGCGAGTCGATGCATCGTTTGGGCGAAGGCTTCGAGTGCAACAAGGTCTTTCATTTGGTCGCGATTGATAACCAGGACGTGGATGCCCATTGCCTTGAGGCCATTATTTCGATTGCCATCGTGGATGCGAGCGTTTTGAAGCTCATGCCCAATTCCGTTGTATTCGTTGTCGACTCCGGCGGCCGGGCAATATAGGTCGCAGATGGCGTAAGGGATGCCGGAGGACATGTTAACCGCAAGAGTGTCGAAGTCGATTCGATAGTTGAGTAGCAGGCCTCCCATGGGCAGGCTGCAACATCCGAATCCGCCAAAGCGCATGGGCGCTCCGAGAACGGCTAACATTAGGGATTCGGCTGGGGATGCAGATCCGGGTCGGGCAAGCTTGACTGCCGTGCGAAACGAGGTGTATGAGCTACTTTTGGCGAAGCGCGCGACCGCCTCGAGATCTTCGATGGTCGTGGCGGGCTCGCATTTGTAGTGCGCCTGTTCGTAGCGGGTTTCGTTCTGCTGTTTGGCTGCCGACTGGCCGCCCAGGCAATCAAGATCGCCCGTCGCTGCGCAGCTATCGCCCTTGGGCCAGATGTCGTCATAGGCGATGGGGTAGGTTGCCTCGGGCGGAAGGGAGTAGGTTCCGAGCAGCTCCATAAGGAGCATCAAGGTTTTGGCGACCGATTCATTTTTAGAACAAAGCATGGCTGTCATGGCAGGAGACGTTGCGTAGATGTCGGCCTCGACGTGCATAATTGCACCTTCAGGAAGAGGAGTGGAGAGAATATGCTGAAGAAGTCGCTTGTCGGGGCGCCTGTTGTCTTCGTTTGAAACGAGAAGATCGAGCAGTTCGGAATCATCTTCATTCCAGGCGTCGAGTATCGAAAGTGCGCCAAAGTCTATCGCGTCATTGTTGGGAATGCAGCCAGCCAAGGCCTGTGCTTGCTGTTCGCTATCAACGGAGTCCCAGGGTAGGGCAGAGTACGCCCGTCGTGCGCGACGAATTGCGCGGAGGGCGGAGAGATGTGAAATCACGGTCGTCATAGCTATAACGTACTAAGTTGGCGGCAGAATGCGACCGCCATACCGTTCTTTTCGCTCAGCGGGGCGCTGCGCGCCATGAACGGCTGGGTGTTATGAAATCGGTGGAATCGGTTGAGGGGATTGCAGGAAATTGAGCTCTGCCGCGAAGGTTGACGATAGCTACTGGACAGTTAGTTCAGATACGTATAAGACGGCGGGCGTTCGAGGCGTTTCTAAGGGCTTTCGAGGGCGATTTGAGGGTAAATATGCGGCGGTCGTACTCGAAAGCGATGAGCTTTGGGCAGTATGGCGTTCGCCGGGGAGCTCAGAAGGCTCAGAACGGCCTTTGGAGCTTTAAAAAAATACGTATCTGAACTAATTGTCCAGGGAAGGTTGTCGAGGGGTAGAAAAAGGGTCGGAAGCGAGCTTCCGACCCTTTAAAAACACCAAAGATGATGAGATGCACGCTGGATTACAGCGCGAAGTCGCCGCCGACGAGCGTGGAGACGGGCTCCTCGTGGTAAACGGCGGAGATGGCCTGAGCGAACTCCTCGGCGACCGAGATGGTCTTGATCTTGCCGCCGACCTCGACGGGGATGGCATCGGTGACGACGCACTCGACGATGGGGGCGTCGTTCAGGCGCTCGATGGCCGGGCCGGAGAAGATGCCGTGGGTGGCGCACACGTAGATGTCGCCGGCGCCCATGGCCTTGAGCTCCTTGACGTTGGCGCACAGGGTGCCAGCGGTGTCGATCATGTCGTCGTTGATGATGCAGGTCTTGCCCTTGATGTCACCGATGATGCCCATGACCTCGGCGGCGTTGTGGCGCGGGCGGCCCTTGTGGGCGATGGCCAGGTCGCAGCCGAGCATGTCGGACAGCTTCTTGGCGGCCTTGGCACGGCCCACATCGGGGGAGACGACAACCAGGTTCTCGGTGTCGAAGTGCATGTCGTTGTAGTACTGGCCAAACAGCGGCAGCGCGGACAGGTGGTTAACCGGGATATCGAAGAAGCCCTGGATCTGACCCTGGTGCAGGTCGAGGGTGATGATGCGGTTGACGCCGGCGCGCTCGAGCAGGTTGGCGACGAGGCGGGCGGTGATGGGCTCGCGCGGGCCGGCTTTGCGGTCCTGGCGGGCATAGCCGTAGTGGGTGATGACGGCGGTGATGGAGCGGGCGGATGCGCGCTTGGCAGCGTCAGTGGCGATGAGCAGCTCCATGAGCATGTCGTTGACGTTGCCGCCGGCTACGGACTGAATCAGGAAGACGTCGGCGCCGCGGACGGTCTCGTCGTAGCGGGCGTAAATCTCACCGTTGGCGAACTGCTTTAGCGTAAGGCCCGAAAGCTCGACCCCAAGGTACTCAGCGATCTTCTGAGCGAGGGGACGGTTGGAGGAACCGGAATACACGCGGATGGACTTGCGCATATTCTCCGACTTCTCGGGATCATTAATCGGCATTACCCTTCTCCTTTATACATCGAATGCCATATAGATGCCTTTTTGCATTGTAACCGTGCTGCGGGGTTAATCGGGTCTTGATAACGTCTTTACCGTCAACGGACACGAACCGACCACTCATCCGGTCGCGCAGGTCACGATAGAAAAAGGAGCCGTCCCCGTGGGAACAGCTCCTTTTGTGCTTGGCGAAACGTTATGCCTCGTCGTCCTCGTGCAGACGGCGGCGATAATCGGCGGCCCAGCCCTCAATATTTACCTGACGGGCGCGGCCCAGACCGAGTGCGTCGGCCGGGACCGGCTCGGTGATGACGGAGCCGGCGGCCACGAGCGCACCGTCGCCAATCTGGGCGGGCGCGACCATCATGGTGTCAGAACCGATGAAGGCATCCTTGCCGATGACGGTCTTGTGCTTGTGGACGCCGTCGTAGTTGCAGGTGATGGAGCCCGCGCCTACGTTGACGCCGGAGCCCATGGTGGTGTCGCCGATGTAGGACAGGTGGGGCACCTTGGAACCCTCGCCGATCGTGGACTTCTTGATCTCCACGTGCGTGCCGGCCTTGGATCCGTCGAGCATGTGGGTGCCCGGGCGCAGGTAGGCGCGCGGGCCGCAGTCGACGCCGTTCTCGATGACGGCCTCGATGGCGATGGTCTCATCGATGATGCAGCCGCTGCCGACGGTGGTGTCGGTGAGACGGCTGTTGGGGCCGAGCTGGCACTCTTCGCCCACGGTGACGTGGCCGATCAGATGCGTCTGCGGCCACACGACGGTGTCGCGGCCGATGGTGGCGTCGGGGCCGATCCAAGCCTGCGTGGGGTCGATGAAGGTGACGCCCTCGGCCATCCAGTGCTCGTTGATGCGGTCGCGCGCGATGGCGGTGAGCTGCGCGAGCTGGATGCGGCTGTTGACGCCCAGGCCGTCGCGGTAGTCATCGCAGTGGAAGATGGAGACTGCCTGGCCGTGACCCTTGAGGATCTCGAGCATGTCGGGCAGGTAGTACTCGGACTGCGCGTTGTCGTTGCCGATCTCGTTAATGTGGGCGGCGAGCTGCGCGCCGTCGAAGGCGTAGCAGCCGGCGTTGCACTCCAGCAGCGTGGCGGCCTGCTCGGGCGTGCAGTCCTTCTGCTCGATGATGCGCTCGATTTGGCCGTCGGCGCCCAGCTTGATACGGCCGTAGCCAAAAGGATCGGGCGGGGTCATGGTCATGACGGTGCAGGCGAGCTCGCCGGTGGCGACGGTCTGCGCGAACTTGGCGACGGTGTCGGCGGTGATGAGCGGCAGGTCGCCGTTGAGCACGACGACGGGGCCTTGCGTGATGCCGCAGGCCTCGAGCGCGACCTTGACGGCATGGCCGGTGCCCAGGCGCTCGGTCTGCTCGACGCAC
This sequence comes from Collinsella sp., assembly GCA_036298675.1. GTDB lineage: Bacteria > Actinomycetota > Coriobacteriia > Coriobacteriales > Coriobacteriaceae > Collinsella. Next base: position 88,182 of record JAXJIO010000005.1, read on the forward strand.
TCGACCTTGGTGGCGCTGTTGTCGTAGGCACCATCGATGAGGGCGCGCATCTCGTCGGCGTGGCTGCCGATGACGACCACGACGCGGCTGCAGCCGGCCTTGATGGTGGCGTCGACGATCCACTGAACCATGGGCTTGCCTAGGATCTTGTGCGAAACCTTGCAGTGGTTCGACTTCATGCGGGTGCCCTCGCCGGCGGCGAGGATAATTGCGGTTGCGTCCATGTGATCTCCTGTTACGTTATAGAGACGTGTGTTTGGAAACGATACACGGCGCAATATGATACCGCAGGCATATGTTGAGCGCGTAGCGATTGGTTTGCGGCGGTTGAGGCTTGCGCCGCCGGCATGGCGTTTGCACTGCTTGCGTGCGGCGTTGGCGGTGCTGCGGAGCTGTCGTTTGAGCGAGGGGACGGGGGTACCCGTGGACAACATACGAGAGGGGTTTGGCGGCGAGCCCGTCGCGGCATTCTCGATGTCGCATCCGGCTGTGCCGGCACTCTATATAGTGCTGACGCTGGGGCTCACTATGTTCTCGATGCAGCCGGTACTGATTGCGCTGTCACTTGCGGGCGGGCTGGCGTATGGATTTGCGACGCGTGGGGCTGCCCGCACGCTGGGTGCACTTCGCTGGCAGCTGCCGGTGATTTTGATCGTCGCGGTGCTCAATCCGCTGTTTAGCGCCTCGGGCTCGACGGAGCTGTTCCGTATTGGCATGCGCGCGGTGTATCTGGAGAGCATGGTATACGGCCTGTGCATGGGCGGGCTGTTTGTGGCGAGCATACTGTGGTTTGAGGCGGCGGCGTCGATGCTCGAATACGACAAGGTGCTCGCGCTGCTGGGCAATGCCGCACCGGTGATTGCGCTCATGATCTCGATGTGCATGAGGCTTATCCCGCAGTTTTTGCGCCGTGGTCGTACGGTGTTGGCGGTGCAGGATGCGATTGATGTGCCGGGCCGCGCTCCGGCCGACCCCGTGCGTTCGCGCTTGCGGGCATCGAGTGTGTTGATGGGCTGGGGCATGGAAGATTCGCTGGAGTGCGCGGACGCGATGCGCTCGCGCGGGTGGGGTGCCGCGACGCGTCGTACGACGTATGCGCGGTATCGACTGGGGCGCAGCGACGTTGCCGCGCTGGTTGGGCTTGCGTTGTTTGGCGTGGCCACGGCGGCAGTGGCGTGGATCGCGACGACGCAGTATTCGTTTTATCCGCAGCTCTCGGTGCCGGCGCCGTGGCCGGGCTATGTCGTGTACGCTGCCTGGATGGTGCTGCCTTGTGCGTTGCATGCGATTGATGAGAAGAGGTTTGGCTGATGGCTCGGTTTGATAGGAGCTCGGCGGCGGGTGTGGCATATGGCTCGGCCGCGCCGGCGATTGAGGTGCGAGGCCTTAGTTTTGCCTATCCCGGGGCCGAGGCACCGGTGCTCGAGGGGCTTGATTGGCGTGTTTCCCAAGGTGCGTTTGCGCTGCTTGTTGGCGGTACCGGGTCGGGCAAATCGACGCTGCTGTCGCTGCTCAAGCCCGAGATCGCTCCGGCGGGTACGCGCTCCGGCGAGCTGCGCGTGCTGGGCGAGCCCGTCGCCGACATGGACGTGCGGGCATCGGCGGAGCGCGTGGGTTATGTGTTCCAGGATCCCGAGAACCAGATCGTGTGCGAAACCGTCTGGCACGAGATGGCGTTTGGCCTGGAAAACTTGGGGCTAGTGCGCGACGAGATGCGCCGTCGCGTAGCTGAGACCAGCTATTTCTTTGGGCTGGAAGATTGGCTTCACCGCGATACTGACACGCTTTCGGGTGGTCGCAAACAGTTGCTGTCGTTGGCGGCCGTTCTGACGCTACACCCGCGCGTGCTGCTGCTCGACGAGCCCACGTCTCAGCTCGATCCCGTTGCCGAGAAGAATTTTCTGCACGCGCTGTTTCGCGTGAACCGTGAGCTGGGCTGCACGGTTGTTGTGGCGACGCATCAGCCGCGGCCGATGCTCGAGTATGCGACGTGTGCGTACCGGATTGAGGGCGGCCGCGTGCGCGAGGTGGCGGATATGGCTTCTTTGGGACGCCGAGAATCGCTGTTTTCCGATGACATGTTGGGGTGGGGTGCCATCCGATGTGCAAAAACAGGAGTATTCAGCAGGCGTGAGGACAGTTTGGGCTCTCTGGAGTCGCCCGTGGACGCATCGAGCGCGAAAAAAAGTTCGGAATTGGACAAATCGTCCGAATTTGTGGCGCAAACGTCGCTCAAGAACGGCTCGGAAGCCTTCCCGCGCACGGATGGAAGCAGAATACTCCAAAAAATGCACGCTGGGTCGGCTACCACCCTGGCAGGGAGCTGGTTTCGCTACGATCGCGCGGGCGGTTGGGTGCTGCGCGGGCTCGATGCGTCGTTTTCGGCTGGCGCGGTGCATGCGGTTGTTGGCGGTAACGGCTGCGGCAAGTCGACAATGCTTTCGGTGCTGGCGAAGACCGCCAAACTGCAGCGCGGCCGCATGGTGCGTGGGACGGCCTCGGCGGCACTGCTGCCACAGAATCCCAAGGCATTGCTGGTCGCCGAAACGGTGCGCGACGAGCTGATGGAATGGGCTTCGACCTGCGGATATAACGAGAACTTGGCGCGGGAGCGTGCGGCGCAACTGGGACTGGACGGCTTGGAGGCGCGTCACCCGTACGATCTTTCGGGTGGTCAGCGCCAGCTGCTTGCGTTGGCAAAGCTGCTGTTGATTGGTCCGGAGCTGCTGCTGCTTGATGAGCCCACCAAGGGCCTTGATCTGGCAAGTCGCTGCATTATCGCCCGAGCCCTGCGCGAGCATGCGCAGGCCGGCGGCACCGTCATCATGGCCACGCACGACTTGGACTTTGCCGAGCAGGTGTCCGACGACGTCGCCATGATGTTCGACGGCGAGATCGCCTGCATGGAGCCCCCGGCAGATTTCTTTGCCGACAACGTGTTCTACAGGGCGTGATGGGATGACGGATCATCGCGCCTCGCGCCTACTCACAAAAATGGAGATTCCGCTGTTGTTGGTGGTGCCGGCGGTGATGACTGCGGCGTTGCTGGCGGGCATTGAGCAGGCGGCGCTTGCCATGCTGGTTGTAGTGGCGCTCGTGCTCGCACTGTTCTTTGCGGGCTATGAGACATCACGTCCAGGCCTGCGCCAGATCATGCCCACGCTGGTGCTGGCGGCGCTGGCCGCGGCGGGGCGCATCCTGTTTGGGCCCATTCCCGATTTTAAGCCCGTGAGCGCTATCGCCATTATCGCGGGTGCGACACTTGGTCGTCGCAATGGTTTTATGGTGGGCGCGTTGGCAGCGCTGACCAGTAATTTCTTTTTTGGGCAGGGCATGTGGACGCCGTGGCAGATGTATGCCTGGGGTTTGGTGGGCTATATCGGTGGCGCACTGGCGCATGCGGGCGCGTTCGACCGTGCGGATGGAACCGTGCGAATGCCGGCGCTGTTGGCATATGGCTTTGCCTCGGGCTTGCTGTATGGCGTCGTGATCAACGCGTATGACATCATCGGTTTTGTGCAGCCGCTCACGTGGGCGGGCGCTGTGGCGCGTCTTGCCACGGCGGTGCCGTTCGATATCACGCATGGCCTCGCGACCTGCGTGTTTTTGGTCGCTCTGTACAAGCCCTGGTGTCGCCGCATCAACCGCGTCGTCGTGAAGTACGGGCTGTAGCGGCGGTTGCACCGGGGCGGGAATCAATACTGCCTCGGTGCCATATCAAGACTATGCCGGTTTACGGGGCTGGATTGACGCAGACCGACCATACCGGCATTTTTCGAAAATAGACAAGCCGTCTACCTGCGGCTTTATTTTGCTCGAATTGCGCGTGGTTGGAGGCTCGCGATTCGGCCCCGTAAACCGGCATAGTTTTGAAACGGGCCGACTCGTATGACGGTCGCAGCGGGCTCCAAAAGGCTAAATGACCAGTTTTCCTCCGTCTCCGGGGGATCATTGGGGGTTAGAGCTCCAGGGCGAGGGTGACGGGGCAGTGATCGCTGCCGAAGATGTCGCCGCGGATGCCGGTGCCGCGTACGTTGCCGGCGATTACGTCGCTTACCAGGAAGTAGTCGATGCGCCAGCCTGCGTTGTTCTTGCGGGCATTAAAGCGGTAGCTCCACCAGCTGTAGACGCCCTCGACGTCCGGATTGGCCGCACGCCAGGTATCGGTAAACCCGGCGTTGAGCAGCTCGGTAAACTTGCCGCGCTCCTCGTCCGAAAAGCCTGCGTTGCCGCGGTTGGACTTGGGGTTCTTAAGGTCGATCTCCTCGTGAGCCACGTTAAAGTCGCCGCAGGTTACGACGGGCTTGCCGGTTTCGCGCTCAAGCGCGCTCAAAAAGCCGCGGTAGGCATCGTCCCAGGCCATGCGCACGTCGATGCGGGCAAGCTCGTTTTGGGCATTGGGCGTATAGACGTCCACGAACCAAAACTTGTCGAACTCGAGCGCACAGACGCGGCCCTCGGTTGCGGCTTGGGCGACGAGTTCGGCCGCCTCGCCCTCGCCGGCGTAGGGCAGCAGTGCGTCGGCGCGCAGCACGCGCAGCGGTTCCTGGCGGCTAAAGACCGCGGTGCCCGAATAGCCTTTGCGTTCGGCGTAGCTCCAGGTTTGGTGGTAGCCGGGCAGATCGACCTGTACCTGGCCCTCCTGCAGCTTGGTCTCCTGCAGCGCCAGGATATCGGTATTGAGCTCCTGTGCGATTTGGATAAAGCTCGGGTCCTTTTTGAGCACGGCGCGCAGGCCGTTGACGTTCCACGAGGCGAAAGTGTAAGTCTGAGGCATGGTGTCCTTTCGACGGGGTTGGCAGGCTTAAGATTAACGCAACAGGAGCGGGGCGGAGTCCGCGAGTGATAGTGCGAACGCCGCCGTCCCGGAGACACGGACGGAGGACTCATATGACGCAGGCAATATCGGACCCCAAACAGGCCTCCGCCGCGCTGGCTGAGCTGTTCGAAACCCATAGCCACGTGGTCTTCTTTGGCGGCGCGGGCGTTTCCACGGCAAGTGGCATTCCCGATTTCCGCAGCGTGGACGGTCTGTATCACCAACGGTTTTCCTATCCGCCCGAGACTATGCTCTCACACAGCTTCTACGAGGCGCATCCGGCGGAGTTTTTCGACTTCTACCGGACCAAGATGATCGCCCTTAACGCCAAGCCCAACCACTGCCACGCCAAGCTGGCGGAGCTGGAGCGCGCCGGCAAGCTCGACGCCGTGGTGACGCAAAATATCGACGGCTTGCATCAGGCGGCTGGTTCACGGCGGGTGTTTGAGCTGCATGGCTCGGTCCACCGCAATATCTGTCAGACGTGCGGCGCGGTCTACAGCGCCGAATGGATTTGCGCGCGCGAGCACGAGGATGCCGCGGGCGTGCCCGTGTGCCCTGCGTGCGGCGGTCGCATCAAGCCCGATGTGGTCCTCTACGAAGAGCCGCTCGATGAGCGCGTGCTTACCGGTGCCGTCGCTGCCATCGCCGCAGCCGACGCCCTCGTCGTGGGCGGAACCTCGCTCGTAGTGTATCCGGCGGCGGGCCTCACGCGTTACTTTACTGGCGATACGCTGGCCATTTGCAATTTGGCGCCCACCGATCAGGATGCAAATGCCGACCTGCTGATTTCTTGCGACATCGCGGCCGCGTTTGCGTTCTAGCCCGCGCGCGCGGATACAATAGAAAGACTGATTGCAAAGCGACCCCGCCGCCAGCGCCCAAGCGTGGCGGCGTGGGCATTTTAGGAGGATGTTCATGGCGAACGACAGCAAGACATGGCGGTGCGGAAAGTACGAGCTCAGCTTTGACCGTCCGCGCATCATGGGCGTCCTCAACGTGACGCCCGATTCGTTTAGCGACGGCGGTGAGCACTTCGACCCGGATGCCGCTATCGAGTACGGCCTGGCGATGCTCGATGCCGGCGCCGACATCATCGACGTGGGCGGCGAGTCCACGCGCCCCGGCTTTACCCCGGTCAACCCCGACGAAGAGGCGCGTCGCGTGCTGCCCGTCGTGCGCGCGCTCGCCAAAGAGGGTGCCATCGTCTCGATCGATACGCGTCATGTGGCGGTTGCCAAGGCGGCCGTGCGCTGCGGTGCTTCGATTGTCAACGACGTGACGGGCTTCACCGATCCCAAGATGGTTGAGTTCGTTAAGACGAGCACCTGCGGCGTCATCGTAATGCACGCCGGCGAGGTCGCCGTACCCGCCCGCACGCACGCGACGGTGCAGCTCGATACCTCGGCTGCGGCGTTTGTTGCCGAGAAGGCACGCGAGGCGGCTGCCGAGGCCGCGCGCGAGGCCGAGAAGCCGGCCCGTCGCCGTCGCGGCAAGTTGCTGGGCGAGCCCAAGGTTGAGGCCAAGCTTCCGGGCGGTGTGGTACAGCCCTCACTGCCGTTTGGCGAGCCGGAGCCCACGCCCGAGCCTGTTGACGAGCCAGAGACGCCGGCTGCCGAGCAGGTTGCCCCTGCCGCCGCTGCACCCGAGACCGTGCCCGCAGCTACCGAAGCCGCACCAGAGCCCAGCGACCACCTGGCCGCCATGATGCGCCGCAGCGCCCGCCGTGAGGAAGCCTATGTGCCCACCTCGCAGCTCCGCCGCTTTACCCTGCCCGATTCTGCGCCCATCATGCGCCGCGTCATGGGCTTTCTGTCCGACCAGGCCCGCACGCTCATCCATGCCGGCGTGTCGCGCGACCGTATCTGCATCGATCCCGGCCCGGGCTTTGGCAAGACGGCCAACGAAGACATCGTCATCCAGCGCGAGACCGCCAAGATGGCGTCGCTGGGCTATCCGCTCATGTGCGCCGTGTCGCGCAAGCGCTTTGTGGGCGCCGTCTCGGGCGTGACCGAGGCCGCCGAGCGCGATGCCGCCACGTTTGGTGTGTGCCTGGGCGCCATCCAGGCCGGCGCCAACATCGTGCGCGTACATGACGTTGCGGGCTTTGCGCAGTTCCTGAACGGTTACTGGGCCGTTGCCAAACCGCAACCGCGCCGCGCGTTTGTGGCCGTGGGTTCCAACCTGGGGCATCGCTGCGACAACATTCGCGCTGCGCGCGACATGATTGCCGAGATTCCGCTGACCTGCGTGTCCAACTGCTCGCGCATCTACGAGAGCGAGCCGGCCTACGAGACGCGCCAGGACGCGTTTGCCAACGCCGTCATCGAGATCAAGACCGAGCTGGCTCCACTGGTGCTGCTCGACGAGCTTATGAAGATCGAGGCCGAGCTGGGGCGTGACCGCTCCAAGAAGGCCAAGGTCAACGGCCCGCGCACCATCGACCTGGATCTGCTGTGGATGGACGGCGAGACCCACGGCGGCAAGAAGCTGCGTCTGCCGCATCCGCTGATCGGCGAGCGCGACTTTGTGCTGGTGCCGCTCGAGGACTTGATGCACGACCCGGCGCGGTTCTTCCGCTACAACGGCGTCGAGGTCAAGGAGCCCGAGGATCGCGTGGGCCATATCGTGGGCGAATTGGGGCGTATGTAGATGATCGAGATAAATGCTGTTGCCGCCGGTACCGAGCTCGACGCGGCGCGTGACGCGGGCCGCGAGGGCATGTCCGAGGGCTGGTGCGCATGGAGCGCGGGCGATGCATCGCTAACGTTTTCGCTGGTCGTGCGCCCCGATGTGAACATGCATGCCTTCCACGGCCTGCCGTTTGTGGCCGCAATGGGCATGATGGACGCGCTCGCGGGCACGGCCGCAACGCCGGGCCTGGGGCTTGCCGGCAAGGTGGGCATCCAGTGGCCGAGCGACATCGTGTGTGGCGCGCCTGCGTTTGAGACGTCGCTCGCCCGCGTCGCCGTCAACGGCGGCGCCGGTGCCGCGGGCATGTTCGGTGCCGTGACGGTGGATATTGAGCGCGCGGCGCTGGGCGAGCTTGGCGTGGATGTTGCTGACGAAGCGCTGGTCGAGGCATTAGCCACCGCCGTGTTGACCCGCGTGGACGCCTGGGCGGTTGTCGCCAACACGCCACAGGGTGCTGCCGGTCCGTTGGCTCCCGTGCTGGGCGAGTACTTCGACATGGTGCCGCTGCTCGGTCGCCAAGTTGCGGCGGTGTCGCCCAACGGCCTGCCACTTGCGGTCGGTGTGTTTGCGGGCCTGGACATCTGGGGTCGCGCGACCATTAAGACCGACGCCGGCGAGCAAGAGTTTCCGCCCGAGGCCGTACGCATCCGCGGTCTGTAGCGCGAGGCGCCCGCACCCAAAGACAACGATGACAACGAAGCCCTTCTCGGCCTGCACCGGGGAGGGCTTTCGGGTGACTGCAGGATGGCATCTCGGTTCTATTCCTCAAAACTGAAAATCTTTCGATTTTGAGGAATAGAATTAAGCCAGCTCGGCCTTTAGCGAGGTATATTCGTTACAGAGTCTATTCCTCAAAACTGAAAAATTTTCTTTTTTGAGGAATAGCGATAAAAGACCGCAGGGAGGCGTCAATGAAACTCATCAATAGAACGTCATATATGGACACGTTGACGAGCCTTATTGGCGTGCCGGACATCAAGGTCATCACGGGCATCCGGCGTAGCGGTAAATCAAAATTGCTCGAGGCCCTCCGCGATTACGTGGAGGCAAATCTGTCCAATTCGAATGTCATCCATATCAACTACAACCTCGATGAGTTCGAGAACCTGCTCGAGTATCACGCGTTGCTCGCCTATGTAAAAGAGCATCGAGTGGCCGGCAAGCAAAACTTCCTGCTTATCGACGAGGTTCAGATGTGCGACGGCTTTGAACGCGCGATCAACAGCCTCCATGCATCCGAGCAGTACGACATCTTCATCACCGGATCGAACGCCTTTTTGCTGTCGAGCGATCTGTCGACGCTCTTTACGGGGCGCACGTTCGAGATCGAGGTTTTCCCATTCTCGTTTGAGGAGTATCGCTTCTATAGTGACGAGGGCGAGGTCGATCGCGACTTCGATGAGTACGCGAGAACCGGCGGTATGTCCGGCTCTTACCCTTATCCACTGCAGGAGCAGCGCTACCAATATCTCTCCAATGTCTTCAAAACGCTCATCGTGAGGGATATCGTGCAGCGGCATAACGTGAGAAACGAATCGGCACTGCTGCGCATTGCCGATTACATGATGGACAACGTCTCCAACATAACGTCGGCACGCAACATTACAGATGTTTTGAATGCGGATGGGCTAAAGATTACGAACAAGACGGTCGGCACGTACATGGGGTACCTGTGCGATGCGTTTGCCTTCTATAAAGTTCGTCGGTACGACATTCGCGGCAAAAAATACCTTAAGAGCGGCGAGAAGTATTACCTGGCAGACCACGCGTTCAAATACGCACTGCTTGGTACACGTGATATGGATTGGGGACGCGTATACGAGAACATGGTGGCCATCGAGCTGCTGCGCCGCGGATACGAGGTATACGTCGGTGTGCTCTATAAAAAGGAAATAGACTTTGTAGCAATCAAGCGAAGCGAGAAGCTCTACATTCAGGTGAGCGACGACATCAGCTCGGATAAGACGTTTGAACGCGAGATTTCGCCACTGCTGAGCATTGGCGATGCGTATCCCAAGATGATTCTTGCCCGCACGCATCACGAGGCCACGGATCGCGATGGGGTGCAGATCGTGGACCTGGCGAGGTGGTTGTGCGGCGAGGCTTAGCAAAAAATCCTATTCCTCAAAACTGAAAAATTTTCGATTTTGAGGAATAGGATTGGCGGCTGGTTGCTGCGACCTGGCGTTTACTCTATCCCAGCTCCTGCATGCGGCGGTAGATTTCGCAGATACCCTTGATGGTGAGTTGGCCGTCTACCACGTCGAAGGCGTCGGTCGAATCGGCGACGATGCCGGCGAGACCGCCCGTGGCGATAACGGTGGCGTCCTCGCGCCCCAGCTCGCGCTTCATGCGCGCGACCAGGCCCTCGGCCATGGAGGCGGCGCCCATTACGGCACCGACCTTGATGCATTCCTCGGTATCGCGGCCGATGGCGTGCTCGGGCGCCTCGAGCGGAACGCTGGCGAGCTTGGCGGCTCGGGCGGCGAGCGCGTCCATCGAAATGCGGATGCCCGGCGCAATCGCTCCGCCAATGTAATAGCCGTCCTCGTCGATGACGTCGATATTGGTCGCGGTGCCAAAGTCCACCACGATCGCCGGGGCGCCGTAGAAGGTCTCGGCAGCGACGGCGTTGGCGATGCGGTCGGCACCAACGGCCTGGGGGCGTGCCGCCCGCAGCTTGGTCACGGCCGCCGTCTGCGGCCCAATGACGATGGCGTCTGCCGCGATGCGGTTGGCCACGGCGCGCCACTCGCGCGAGAGCTGCGGCACCACGCCCGCAAAGGCGATCGCGTCGACCGCGCCGAGCGAGAGGTCGTACATCTTAAAGAAGCCCATCAGACGCACGTGGATCTCGTCGGCGGTATAGGAGCGGTCGGTGGGCATGCGCCACGACTGCACCAGCTCGTCTCCGTCAAACAGACCCATGGCCGTCTGCGTGTTTCCCATATCGATAGCGAGCAGCATGTCTACTCCAGGTGTCGGCGTAAAAGGACGCGCACCATTGTATACGCGCTGCCGGCGGCGCTCGGCTGCGATTCGTTTACGGTGATATGGGCTGAGGGGTTTAAATATGAAGGAATTATGCTCTACGAGATTTTCCTTGCCGTTTACCGAACTCCCGCGTAATATTCTTTCCTGCGCACATGAGGCGCCCAGACATTGCGGGGTGGAGCAGTCTGGTAGCTCGCCGGGCTCATAACCCGGAGGTCGTAGGTTCAAATCCTGCCCCCGCGACCAAGAACTTGCAGCTCGTCGGCCTAGCCGGCGAGCCTTTTTTATTCCGGGACCGTGTTTTCGGTCCAATTCTCAGCCTCTCAAACAAAATCTCGATCTGTAACATCTAGACCCGATTTGGGCGGCTAGGTGTTACAGATTGAGATGTTGAGTCCCCGCCTGGACGGTTTGTCTAAATCTGTAACACGAGGGACGGATTTTGCCGAGTTGTTGTTATAGATTGAGATTTTCTAGCAGGCGGGTTTGGTTTGTCTCGATCTGTAACAGTAAGACCCAGTTTTGCCGCGTAACTGTTACAGATTGAGACAAACCGAAGGGCCACCCCGCCCACCCCCATCCACCTGCCGCCACCTGATATTCGCCGATTTTCGTTGTGCCGCTGTACCCCCATGCCATATCCTCTAGACAACTACGCGGCATCATCGCCGCCGCGCCTACAAGAGAGGAATGTCCATGACCGCACCTGCATCCAAGCTGCTCCAGCCCATTACGGTTGGCCCCCTTGAGCTCAAGAACCGCATTATGTTCCCGCCGCTGACCACCGGCTACGAGGAGCGCGACGGCTCCATTGGCGAGCGCAGCCTGGCTTTTTACGAGCGCTTGGCCCGTGGCGGCGTGAGCTACATCGTCATCGGCGACGTCGCTCCCGTCATGACCGCAAGCCCCACGCCCAAGCTGGCGACCGACGCCCAGATCCCCACGTTTAAGGCGCTGGCCGACGCCGTCCACAAGCACGGCGCCAAGGTCGCGCTGCAGCTGTTCCACCCCGAGTACGACGTGCCCGGCGTCGGCCGCATGGTCATGGGCTCCATGGCCGCCGCCAAGGCCGCGCAGGAGGCCAAGGCCGCCGGCGACGAGGAGACCTTTGCCGCCAAGATGGCCGAGTCCAACGAGATCCGCAACCAGGCCTACGCCAAGCTGCACCACGACATGCAGCACTTTGTGAACGAGGCGAGCGTAGAGCAGCTCACCCAGATCAAGGAGGCCATCGCTGCCTCGGCCGCTCGCGCGCAGCAGGCCGGCATCGACGCCATCGAGGTCCACGGCGACCGCCTGGTGGGTTCGCTGTGCTCGGCCATCCTCAACCAGCGCACCGACGAGTACGGTGGCTCGTTCGAGAATCGCGTTCGCTATGCGCTCGAGGTCGTCGCCGCCATTAAGGAGGCCGCGCCGCAGCTGATGGTGGAGTACAAGCTCCCCGTGATAATGGAGAACCCCGACGGCACGCCGCGCGGCAAGGGCGGCCTGCAGCCCGATGAGGCCTGCGAGTTCGCCAAGCTGCTCGAGGGCGCGGGCATCGATATGATCCAGGTTGCGCAGGCCAACCACACGGGCAACATGGGCGACACCATTCCGCCCATGGGCGCCATGCCCTACAACTGGACGCTGCCCGTGGCCGAGCGCGTCAAGGCCCTGGTCTCCGTGCCGGTGGCAACCGTCGGCCGTGTTGTTTCGGTTGAGGCCGGTGAGAAAATTCTGGAAGACGGCGCGGCCGACATCATCGCCTATGGCCGCTCGCTCATGTGCGACCCCGACATTGCGCTGAAGGCCGCCACGGGTGAGCCCATCCGCGAGTGCCTCAACTGCAACAAGGGCTGCGTCGACGCGATTCAAAACCGCAAGTACATCTCGTGCGTGCTCAATGCCGAGAACGGCGACGAGGCGACCATCGCCATCAAGCCGGGCGAGGGCGACAAGAAGATCGCCGTGGTGGGCGGCGGTATTGCCGGCTTGGAGGCCGCGCGCGTGGCGGCCAAGCGCGGCTACGACGTGACCATCTACGAGGCGAGCGATCATCTGGGCGGCCAGATTGTGCTGGCGGCTGCGCCTCCGCGCAAGGACGAGATCATGCGCTCGGTCGAGTACTACGAGAAGATTCTGCCTGGCCTGGGCGTGAAGGTTGAGCTCAGCCATGCCGCTACCGCTGAGGACCTCAACGCCGCCGACGCCGCGATTGTGGCCGTGGGCGCGCACGACGTGGTCATCCCCGTTCCGGGCGCCGACTCGGAGAAGGTCGTCTCGAGCTGGGACGTGCTGGCCGGCAAGGCGGAGCTCAACGGCCGCGTCGCTGTCATTGGCGGTGGCCTGGTGGGCACCGAGACTGCCGAGTATCTGCTGCAGCACGGCTGCGAGGTGGCGATCGTGGAGATGCTCGACAAGATTGCCGCGGGCGAGTCCGAGACCATTCTGCCGCTGATTATGAGCGACTTTGCAGAGCACAACGTGGAGCAGCATGTTAAGACCCGCCTGACCGCCATTACCGACGAAGGCGTGGAGGCTGTTCGCACCACCGAGGACGGTGCCGAGGAGCCGGTGAAGATCGCCTGCGATTACGTGGTGATGGCCGTGGGCTCCAAGGCCAACGCGTTTGACCTGGATGGCGTGACGGTGCCCGTGACCTGCGTGGGCGACTGCTCGGGCGAGCGCACCGCCGACATCGCGAGCGCCATTCGCACGGCGTATCATGCGGCCAACGAGCTGTAGTTGAACATCGCGGCCAGGCGGGGCGGTAGCACGGATCCGTCTCGCCCGGCTGTGTCCCGTCGGGTGTCAACCGGTGCGGGGTCTGCAGGCGCAGCAGGTCCCGCCCTTTTTGTTTTGCTCCGGTGGATGGCAATGCGCGGTAATCATGAGGAGTGAGGACGTCTACTGTCTTGCAGATCACTCAAAATTATTGGGGGAGGGGTTAATAACTATATCCTCTATACCAAAGGACATAAAGAGATGCCAATTTTGTTGACAAGCGAATGACGATTAGCTGCGAGTCAGCTACCAGCGTAAATAATCGATAAAGAAATGTCGTAATTTGGTGCCAAATGCCCAGATAACGCCGCGTCTATTTTAATTAACTGCTTTGAGCAAACAGTAAAATGCTACTATCTAACTTGCACGTAAGAAAGCAGATTAACGGTTAAGGCTAAGAAGTGGCAGGTATGTCGGAAGCAACTAGGACTCGCACGCATGCGCCCGAGGTTAGGCAGCGCGCCGTCGAGATCCTCCAAGAGGGGGTCGGTCATCGCGCCCTCGCCGCGGAGCTTGGCATTCCCCAGGCCACGGCTCGTCAGTGGGCCCGCGCGTATGCCGTGGGCGGTGCCGACGCCGTTCTCAATGCCGGTTCGCATCATCACACCTACTCGTACGACGTAAAGCTCGCTGTGGTTAAGGACCGTCTGGAAAACGGCTTGACGGTTCGCGAGGCCATGATCAAGCACAAGATTCCCAGCGAGTCTTCGGTCAAGGCTTGGTGCCGTCAGTACCGCGAGAGCGGTGAGGCCGCACTGGTCGATAAGCCGCGCGGTCGCAAACCGCGCGTTAAAAAGGCGGAATAGCAAACGGGATGGTGCGCCCACAGGGGCGCATTTTTCTTGCCGCGCCAACTTTTTGGACCGGCGCGAGCCTGTCGGGACATCCTCCAAAGTGGCCAATAAACCGCGCGCAGTGGCCCGCGCGCCTGTCGCTGCGATAGGGGAGCGTCGTCTCTCTGCTCCAAAGCGGACGTGCCCTTGCCCCGTACGCCTAAAACTCCCCAGTTGACCGAAAACCTGCCACCGCAACCCCGTAATTGAGTTATAACGTTAAACAATTGCAGCGTTTTTGCATGGGGGAGTGATGGTATGACGCTACTGTATTTCCTTACCCTGTTTCCGCTGGTACCGGCGCTGGGCATGCTGCTCGCGCGCGGTGACCGCGCCCGCGATGCGGTGGGGCTCATAGGCTCCGGCATTATTATGGCGGTGACAGTTGTAGTCGCCGTCATGTTTTTTGGCACGGGTCCGCAGAGCTTTGAGGTCGCCCCCGGCACCTCGCATGTGCTCTCGATCATCAGCTCCGTCATCGACGTAATTCTGTGCGCCGTTATCCTGTACAACGCGTTCAAATATAGGAACGCGCTTACCGGTGTGCTCGGCGTGGTGCAGCTGGTGGGTTCGCTCGCCTTTGCAGCCATGACGCTGCCCGCGGCCGAAGCCGTCACGGCAACGCCACTCTACCTGGACTACATGAGCGTGATCATGGTCCTCGCCGTCGGCATCGTCGGCAGTCTAATCTGCGTGTATGCCCTGGGCTACATGAAGGACTTCCAGGCCCATGACGAGCACGAGGCCGCGGTGCGCGGGCAGACCGCGCCCGACCGTCGCCCGCAGTTCCTGGCGCTTATGTTCCTGTTCCTCTCGGCCATGTTCGTCATTGTGACGAGCGACAACCTGGAGTGGCTGTTCTGCGGTTGGGAAATCACCACCGTGTGCTCGTTCCTCATGATTGGATACACGCGCACGCCCGAGGCCATCAAAAACGCCTTTGCCCAGATCATCCTCAACATGCTGGGCGGCATCGCGTTTTTGGCGGGCCTTATGTTCCTGCACTTCAACGGCATGCCGCTGACCATCTCGGGCATGATCGAGCTTTCCGGCGCCGGAACCGCGCAGTCCGCGCTGCTGGTGATGCCGGTCGTCCTACTGTCGCTCGCCGCCCTTACCAAAGCCGCCCAGATGCCGTTCCACACCTGGCTGCTCGGCGCCATGGTCGCCCCCACGCCCACGAGTGCGCTGCTGCACTCGTCCACCATGGTCAAGGCCGGCGTGTTCCTGATGGTCAAGCTCAGCCCGCTCTACGCCACCTATCCCGTGACGGGCTTTATGGTCACCAGCGTGGGCGCCATCACGTTTTTGCTTGCTGCCCTCATGGCCATCTCGCAGAGCAACGCCAAGCGCGTGCTTGCGTACTCCACCATCTCTAACCTGGGCCTCATCAGTGCCTGCCTGGGCGTCGGCGCGCCCGAGGCCGTGTGGGCCGCCATCTTCCTAATCCTGTTCCACACGGTGGCCAAGTCGCTGCTGTTCCTGTGCGTGGGCACCGCCGAGCATCATATCGGCAGCCGCAACATCGAGGACATGGACGGCATGTTCAGCCGCATGCCGCACCTGACGCGCCTGATGATGCTGGGCATCATGGGCATGTTCGTGGCCCCGTTTGGCATGCTCGTGTCCAAGTGGGGCGCCCTGGTGGCGTTCGCGCAGACCGGCAACGTACTCATGATCATGGTGCTGGCCTTTGGCTCGGCCGCGACGTTCTTCTTCTGGGGCAAGTGGCTCGCCAAGCTTTCGGGCGTCGACCCCACAGCTCAAAACGTTGAGGTCAATGTCCATAAGACCGAATGGATGGCCCTCAACACCATCGCCGCGCTGCTGATTCTGTGCTGCGTGGCGTTCCCGGTTATCTCGAGCGGCCTGGTGTCGCCTTACTTGGCCATGGTGTTTGGCCGCGTGCCGTACGTTATTGGCAAGGACGCCATGTATCTGATGGTGGTTATCGTGGCGTTTATCGCCGTGGTGCTGCTGACTTCATTCCGCGTGAGCAACAAACCGCACGTAAACGTATATCTTTCGGGTGTGGGAACCGACAATTACCGCCATTTCCGCGGCTCGATGGGACGCGAGGTGAAGGCCGAAAAGCGCAATTGGTACTCGGAGGACGCCCTTGGCGAGAAACGTATTGGCCCCGCGGGTAGCGTCGTGTGCTGCAGCATTATCTTGTTTGCGCTGCTGTGTTGCGCGTGGATTGGGCCCGAGAGACTTGCCATGAGTGCGCCCTCGGTGCTGCGCGGTAAGTATTTTGAAGGTTCGGGCGTCGTGGGCATCTTCATAGGCACCGTGGCGTTTGCCCTGCTGGCACCGTTTGTGGGCGGCCTGATCGACGGCGCTGACCGCAAACTTTCGGCCCGCATGCAGGGCCGCGTGGGACCGCGTCTGCTGCAACCGTTCTACGATGTGGCCAAGCTGCTGCGCAAGGCTCCTGCCAGCGTAAACACCATGGACGATACCTACATGGCGTGTGCGCTCATCTTCACCGTCGTGGGTGGCGGCATCTTTGTGTCGGGCTCCAACACGCTGCTGTGCGCCTTTATGGTGACGCTCGCCGCGATCTTTGTGGTGTTGGCGTCCGCCTCGACGCAAAGCCCGTTTGCCCAGGTCGGCGCCGACCGCGAGCTGCTGCAGGTTATGAGTTACGAGCCCGCCGTTCTGCTGATGAGCGTGGGCCTGTATCTCGCCACCGACAGCTTTGATTCCATCGCCGTGACCGGGCAGTCGGCGCCCATCATCGTGTACAGTGCGCCCATTTTCCTCGCGCTGCTTGCGGTGCTCACCATCAAGCTACGCAAGTCGCCGTTTGACCTTTCGTACTCGCATCACGCGCATCAGGAGATTGTCCAGGGCGTCGCCACCGAGATGAGCGGCGGCACGCTGGCCAAGATGACCCTTATGCACTGGTGCGAGACCGTGCTGTTTTTGATGTGGGTGGGCATGTTCTTTGTTTGGGACAACCCGGTGAGCTGGGTGGTTGCCCTGGTCGTGATGGTCGCGACGTATTTTGTCGAGGTGCTGATCGACAACACCTTCGCCCGTAGCACCTGGCGCAGCTGCTTTAGGCTCGGATGGGGCGTGGCGCTGGTGTTTGGCCTGCTCAACCTTATGCCCATCCTCGTCGACGTGTTTATTTAGGAGGCGGCATCCATGGATCATAAAATGTCGCGCTCGCCGTGGGTCATTCATTACGACGGCTCGAGCTGCAACGGATGCGATATCGAGGTGCTGGCCTCGCTCACGCCGCTGTTCGATGCGGAGCGCTTTGGCGTGGTCAACACCGGCAACCCCAAGCATGCGGATATCTTTTTGGTGACGGGGTCGGTCAATGCCCAGAACCTGCCTGTCGTGCGCCAGATCTACAGCCAGATGCTCGAGCCCAAGTGTGTGGTGGCATGCGGTATCTGCGCGTGCTCGGGCGGCGTGTTTCGCGATGCCTATAACGTGATCGGCGGCGTGGACCGCGCGATTCCCGTGGATGTGTACGCGCCCGGGTGCGCCGTTCGCCCCGAGACGGTGATCGATGCCATCGTGGAGGCGTGCGGCATCCTGGATCAGAAGGAGGCCGTGATGCGTGCTGGCGGCGATCCGCTTACCGTGGGCGGCGCCGCTACCTGGGATGGTGGCGTTGAGCTGGGCGAGGGCGGGTTTGTGGCTGCGTCTGAGGCCGGCGACGCGCCTGCCGCTGGCGACGCACCTGCTGAGACGCCCGCCGCTGCAAAGGAGGCCGAGTAATGCAAAAGGCTATCTATGCCACCGTCGGGATTGACGAGCTCCTGTCTCATGTCCAGGCGCTCAAGGGCGTCGGCGCGCGCTTTGTGCAAATGCACGCCGAGCGCAACGTCGACGACGGCTCGTATCGCCTGGTCTATACGTTCATCAACGTTCGTGCTGCCCAGGAGCAGATCGCCCAGGACGGCAACTATGTGATTGAGAACCTGGTAGTCGAGGGTATCGACCGGTACCAGGAGATTCCGTCCATCAGCTCGTATTACCCCGCGGTGTTCCCGTTTGAGAACGAAGCGCACGACCTGTTCGGGCTTGCCGTCACCGACATGCAGATCGACTTTAAGGGCTTTTTCTACCATGTTTCGACTGCCGAGCCCATGAGCGTTATCACGCCCGAGGTGAAGGCCGCGCGCGAGAAGGCCATGAAGGTCCGTGCCGCCGCCGAGGCCAAGGCGCGCAAGGCCGCTGCCGAAAAGGCCGCCGCTGCTGCGGCTGCTGCAGGGGAGGGCGCTGCGAGCGCCGGCGATGCCGCGGGCGCCGCTGCTCAGCCCGCTGCGGCTGCCGGCTCCGATGCTCAGCACGATGAGGCTGCTGCGAAGGCCGCGCTCAAGGCTGCCGAGATGGAGGCAAAGCTCGCTGCCATGGATCCCGAGAAAGCAGCCAAGGTCCGCGCGGCGCTTGCCGCCAAGGCCGCCCGCGACAAGCAGAAAAAGGAGGCGTAAGGCCCATGGCACATCGCTCCGTTATTCCGTTTGGCCCGCAGCACCCGGTGCTGCCCGAGCCGCTTCATCTGGACCTGGTGATCGAGGACGACCGCGTCATCGAGGCAATTCCGCAGATCGGTTTTGTGCACCGCGGACTCGAGAAGCTCACCGAAAAGCGCGATATGCATCAGTTTGGCTACATTGCCGAGCGCATCTGCGGCATCTGCGCCGTGGGCCATAGCTGCGGCTATGCCAGCGCCTGCGAGGGCATGCTCGGCATCGAGGTGCCTGGTCGCGTGCAGTATATCCGCACCATTCTGCATGAGCTTTCGCGCATTCACTCGCATCTGCTGTGGCTGGGCCTGCTCGCCGACGCCTTTGGCTTCGAGGCGCTGTTCTATCGGTCATGGACCCTGCGCGAGCAGATACTCAAGATTTTTGAGAGCACTTGCGGCGGGCGCGTGATTCTGTCGATTAACGAGATCGGCGGCCTTAAGCACGATATCGAGGGCTCCGAGCTGGCGGGCATTGTCCAGACGCTCGATGCCATGCGTCCTGACTACGAGGCCCTGGTGCATACGTTTTTGGACGACAACAGCTGCGGCGAGCGCCTGCATGGCGTGGGCGTGATTAGCAAGAAAGACGCGCTGGAGCTTTCGATGGTCGGTCCGTTTGGGCGCGCATCGGGCGTGGATTACGACGTGCGCATGTTTGACGACGGCGCCTATGCGGACTTGGCCGCGTTTGAGCCCATCGTTGCTACCGATGGCGATTGCTATGCCCGCTGCCAGGTGCGTTGCGCCGAGGTCACGCAGGCCATGGACATCATTAAGGAGCTTGTGGGCAAGATTCCGCACGACGGGATTGGCGGGCGCACCAAGCTTACGCCGGCCGACGGCGCGCGCGGCGAGGTTGTGATTGAGCAGCCGCGCGGCGAGGCGTATTACTATGTGCGCGGCAACGGCACCAAGAACCTGGACCGTTTCCGCGTGCGCACGCCGACGTCGCAGAACTTGGCGGGTCTGACGCATGCGCTGCAGGGCGTACTCCTTGCCAACGTGCCCATGATTATCCTGACCATCGACCCCTGCATTAGCTGCACGGAAAGGTAGGCGCGGCATGAGTTTGCTGACATTTGCCAAGACGGCCTTGGGCTCTATGGTCAAGCAGCCGGTAACGGTGTGCTATACGCAGGAGAAGCTCGCGGCACCCGAGCGCTTGCGCGGGCATATCGTCAACGACATGGACGTGTGTATCTGCTGCGGCATGTGTGCGCGTCGCTGTCCGGCGGGCGCGCTCGCGGTCGATCGCAAGGGTGGAACGTGGTCGATCGACCCGTATGCCTGTGTGGTGTGCGGTGAGTGCATCGAGAGCTGCCCCAAGCACTGCCTGACTATGGACACCGCCCGCACCCCAGTCGCAGCGGACAAGACCCCCACGGTAGAAACCAAGCCGGAATAGCGCTGGAATAGGGGCCGGTGGGGCAAAAATGCCCCACCGGCCCCGCGCTTAAACGCGCGGTTGTGCCGTCGCGAACAAAACTATGCCGGATTACGGGGCTGGATAGCGAACCTCCGACCATACTGTAAACCGTAAAAACAAAACCGCAGGTAGATAGCCTGCCGTTTTTCAAAAAATGGCGGTATGTATGAGGGTCCCGACTTTAGCCCCGTAATCCCGCATACTTTTTAAATGTCACCATATCCGTAACAGCCCCTGATCCCCCAAGGACGGAGGAAAGTGGGTTATTTTTGCCTGATGGCTCCGAGTCGCACCCGTTTTCCTGCGAAAACGCCGTGTCTCAACTTTGGTGAGACATTTGTCTCACGCCCAAAACCGAATCTGGAACATGTGTCACCTGCCCTAATTGTGTCTCATTCCGTAACTTTAGGCTGATGCAAGGTCTGAGACCGCGAGAAGGGAGACGCGATGAGTAAGTACACGAGGGGTCTCTTGGCGGTGATACTTGCCGTAGTGCTTGTGTTGCCGGCTGCAGCATTCGCCATGCTGCCCGAGGCCAACGCCAGGTCCAGCACAGGAATGGATGGACCGACGGCGAGTGAAAAGATCGTCGACTACGACACCAGCGACCACTGGAAGTACTGGGCCGGCGGCATTGACGGCAAGGAAACTACAACTCAAAACGTCGGCCGAATCTGGACCGACAAGACGGTCAAGGCGGTCAAGGACGGAAAGTCAGATTTCCTGACCACGCTGTCTGCCATCTCTTCGACATCCGATACAACGATTTCCGGCAAGCCGCTCGACATCGTGATGGTGCTGGATGCTTCTGGGTCGATGGATGACCCCATGGGTAAGAGCGACAACACAAAGCGTATCAAAGCGCTAAAGAAGGCCGCCAATGGCTTTATTGACACCATTGCGGAGCAGAATACAAAGATTTCGGACGAGTCCAAGCAGCACAAGGTCGCCATCGTAAAGTTTTCGGGCGATATGACTAATCAGGTCGGCAACGGCACTTATCGCAAAGGCGGCTACACCTACAACTACTCGCAGACCATGAAGGACCTGACGCTCTGCAGCAAGGGCAAAGGTAAAGGTGCGGAGAACCTAAAGAGTACGGTCAACTCCATCAGTCCTGCCGGTTCCACGCGCGCCGACTATGGCTTGGAGCTGGCTGATGAGCAATTTTCGTCTGATCGTGCTCGTGCCGACGCCAAGAAGGTCGTCGTCTTCTTCACCGATGGTTCACCTACGAGTTCAAGTGGATTCCAGGCAAGTGTTGCCAATAGCGCCATCAAAAGTGCCAAGAGTCTCAAGAATAAAGGCTCCGACATTTATACGATCGGCATCTTTGACGGCGCAGATCCCAATGCCGTCCCCACGGCTAGAGACACAAGCAATGAGAACAAGTTCATGCATGCCGTGTCGAGCAATTATCCCGACGCAGAGTCGTATACGAGCGATATGCTTGGCACACGTGCAGAAAACGCCAATTACTACAAGTCGGCAACCAACGCCGCTGAGCTCGAGAAGATCTTCGAAGAGATCTCGGGAAGCATTATCAAGGCCGGTTACCCGACCGAAGTTCATGACGGCTATGGCGAGCATGAGTCCGGCTACATTACGTTTACCGATAGGCTGGGCGACTTTATGCAGGTCGACGGCTTTATTTACAACGGCACGACGCTTGACAAGCCGACAAAGATCGAGGGCAACGTCGATACCTACACATTTGCTGACGATGCCGCGCACCTGGTCATCACTGTTCAGCATGCCGGAAAGGGCGAGCCCCGGACCGGCGATATCGTAACGGTCAAGATCCCCGCGTCGCTGATTCCGCTGCGCCACTTTAAGATCACCGATGGTGTACTTACGGTCGACGATACTGAGCCCATTCAGGTGAGCTACACCTCGAGCGTTAAGAAAGACGTGCTCAATAACCTGTTTACGCCCAAGAACGTACCGGGGCTCGAGGACTACATCAAGAGCAATACGACCAAAACGGAGAACGACTCAAAGACCGTTAGCTTCTACGCGAACAAGTGGAACCGCGGCGATCTGGGCGATACGATCGCGAACTTTGAGCCCGCCGACACCAACCGCTATTACTATTTCCAGAAGCAGACCCCCATTTACACGGATAAGAACTGCACGACGCCAGCGAAGGACTCGATCCCGCTGGCTGCCAAGGGCACCTATTACTACAAGGATGAGTTTGAGGTAGCGGGCGAAGGCGGCAAGGTTGAATCCCGTACTGCTGTTATCGAGTTTACCGGCGAAGACGCCGCGAGCTCTGAGGACGCCTTCGTGCGCGACACGAGCGGAAACCTGTCGTTTAAGAAGGGAACCGCACGCCTTGCCTTTATTGACGAACTCCACACCACCAAGAAGAGTGTGGGCGACAACCGCACCAGTACCGCGGATGACGTGCTCAACCCCAAGTGGAACAACAACGCCACGGAGGTTGACGTTCACCTGGGCAACAACGGCAAGATTAGCTTTGCGTACGACATGACGCCGGCAACGGTGGGTACCAAGGCCGACTTTGGCCTGACCAAGGTGCTCGAGGGCCGCAACTGGACGGATACCGATGAGTTTAAGTTTGAGCTCTCCGCGACGTCCGAGAACGACGCTCCGCTGCCCGATCCTGCAACCGTGACCGTGACCAATCAGAATGCGGACGACAAGGGCAAAGCGGCTATCGATTTCGGTGAGATCACCTACAACAAGCCAGGCGAGTACACCTATGAGGTCCGCGAGGTCGCAGGCGAACTGGGCGGCATCACCTACAGCGAGAACGTCGCGAAGATTACCGTGAAGGTAACCGTCGATACTGCCGGAAAGCTGACGGCCAAGGTTACAAAGGCCGAGGACAAGGTGTTCACGAATACCTATAACGCCAAGACGGAAACTCCGCTGACGCTTGAGGCTACCAAGACGCTCACAGGGCGCCCGATGGCCGATGACGAATTCAAGTTTGCGCTGAGCTACGCGGGGCACGACGAGGTTCTGCTGAATGCAACCAACAAGGGTGGCAAGGTTGAGTTCGGTCCGCTGACGTACACGACCAAGTCGCTCGCCAAGCTGGTCAAGGAAGACAAGGCATCGTTTGATGTTAGCTCAGGCAAACCCACGTGGACCATTCATTACATCGCTGCCGAGCAGACCGGCGAGCTGCCCGCGGGCGTGAGCGCTACCGTGTCGGCAATTGACGCGTATGTGACCGTTGTCGACAACGGCGATGGTACCCTGACGGCGACGGCTGTCTACGGCGACGCCGGCAACAAGTTTGTGAACACCTACACTGCTGCACCTGTCAAGGCATCGCTTGTGGGCAAGAAGGATCTGCATCTGCAGGTTTCTGATGGCCTGACCCCGGCCGACATCACCGGCAAGTTCACCTTTACCGTGGCCGGCGAAGAGGGCGCGCCTATGCCTGCGAGCAAGAGCGTGCACAACGACGCCGACGGCAAGGTCGACTTTGGCAAGATCACCTTTACGCTCGACGACCTTAACAATGCTCTGGGCGAGAAGCCCGAGAAGCGCGAGCACACCTTTACCTACACCGTGACCGAGTCCGGCGAGGTCGCTGGCGTAACCAACGACGCCAAGCTGTCGCGCGAGGTTTCTTTCACCGTGTCCGATAACGGCAAGGGTAAGCTGAGCGTATCCCGTAACCCGGACGGCGATGTGGCATTTACGTTCACCAATACCTATAACGTGAAGCATATCGAGAAAAGCGTTACCGATCAGATCGTCGCGACCAAGGTCCTGAAAGGTCGCGACCTCAAGGAGGGCGAGTTCTCCTTCGAGCTCGTCGAGGGCGGCAAGGTCGTTGCCAAGGGCAACAACGCCGCCGACGGCAAGATCACGATGAGCAAGATTACCTATGACAAGCCCGGCAAGCACACCTACACGCTGCGCGAGGCCAAGGGTAATGTCGCCGGCATTACCTACGATGGCACGACCTACACCATTGAGACTATCGTCAAGGACAACGGCGACGGCACGCTCGACGTCGAGCACAAGCTGCAGGACGCCGATGAGGCGAAGTTCACCAACTCCTACAAGCCTGGCTCCAAGGTCTCCAGCGTCACCGACCAGATCACCGCGACCAAGGTCCTGACCGGGCGCGACCTCGGCCTCAAGGCCGGCGAGTTCCGCTTCGAGCTCGTCGAGGGTAACGACGTGGTCGTCACCGGCACCAACAATGCCGACGGCAAGATCATGATGGATCCCATCACCTACACCGAGGCCGGCGAGCACTCCTACACGCTGCGCGAGACCAAGGCCGGCGCCACCGAGAACGGCATTACCTACAGCACCGCCGAGTACACCATCGTGACTAAGGTTACGGACAACGGCGACGGCACGCTCGGCGTCGAGCACAAGCTGCAGAACGCCAAGGAGGCGATCTTCGAGAACGCCTATAACGTGACCCCCAAGAGCTTCAGCGTCACCGACCAGATCACCGCGACCAAGGTTTTGACCGGGCGTGCGCTCGAGAAAGGCGAGTTCTCCTTCGAGCTCGTCGAGGGCGAGGGCAAGGACGCCAAGGTCGTCGCCACCGGCAAGAACGCCGCCGACGGCAAGATCACGATGAGCCCCATCGAGTACAAAGAGGCCGGCAAGCACACCTACACGCTGTGCGAGGTCCCGGGCGACGCCGGCAATGGCATCACTTACGACAGCAAGACCTACACCATCGAGACGACCATCACCGACAATGGTAAGGGCGAGCTTGTGGCAAAGCATGAGCTGAAGGACGCCGACGAGGCGAAGTTCAACAACAGCTACAAGCCGAATCCGGACAAGTTCAGCGTCACCGACCAGATCACCGCGACCAAGGTTTTGACCGGGCGTGCGCTCGAGAAAGGCGAGTTCTCCTTCGAGATCGTCGAGGGCAAGGACGCCAGGGTCGTCGCCACCGGCAAGAACGCCGCCGACGGCAAGATCACGATGAGCCCCATCGAGTACAAAGAGGCCGGCAAGCACACCTACACGCTGCGCGAAGTCAAGGGTAGCGCCGGCGGCGTCACCTACAGCAACGCCAAGTACACCATCGAGACCACCATCACAGACAACGGTGACGGCACCCTCAAGGCCGAGCATGTCCTGAAGGGCGACAAGCCTGCGACCTTCGAGAACACCTACAGCGTGGACCCGCTCGATGCAGACCTCGACTTTGGTCTGAGCAAGGCTATCGACGGACGCGAGTGGACGGATGCGGACAAGTTCAGCTTTACCATCACCGCTCCCGAGGGCACTCCGCTGCCCGACCCCGCAACCGTGACCGTGAGCAAGAAGGACGCGAAGGACGGCATCGCCGCCATCAAGTTCGGCAAGATTCGCTACACGGCTGCCGGAACCTATAAGTACGAAATCCGCGAGAACAAGGGCAGTGCGGCCGGCATGACGTATGACGAGCATGTCGCGACCGCCGAGGTGACCGTGACTGAGGACGGCAAGGGCAACCTGACCGCCAACGTCACCAAGAAGGAAAACGGACGCTTTACCAACACGTACCGCACTGAGCTCGATTACGCCGCGGCCGGCGGCCTCAAGCTCAGCAAGACCCTCCGCGGACGCCCCATGACCGAGGGTCAGTTCACCTTTACCGTGACGCCCGCCGATGCGGCTTCTGCCACCGCGCTCGGCCTGCACGAGGGCGCCAACGTGTACAAGTCCCCTGCGACGGCAGAGGCAACGGTCGGTCGGATTGACATTCTGGCGGGCCATGAGGTCAAGTTTACGCTGGCTGACGCGGGTAAGACCTTTACATACACCGTTGCCGAGAAGAATGACGGCCAGCCCGGTTACACCTACGACGATGCCGAGCGCACCGTGACGATCGCTATCGCCGACGACACCGCTGGTACGCTCACCGCCACGACGACCGTCTCCGGCGGTCCCGAGGGCACGCTGGTGACCGAGTACAAGACCGGCGCGGCTGCGGTCGAGAGCGCCGTGGTCCCGTTCGTCAACAGCTATAGCGCTACGACCGATGCACCTGGTGGCACCGTTGCTCAGGTCGTTGCCGCCAAGACCCTGACCGGTCGCCCGATGGCCGACGGCGAGTTCTGGTTCGGCATCGCCTATCAGGGTGAGCTTGTGGGTTATGAAAATCTCAAGCCCAATATCGGCGGGCACGTGAGCTTTGATGCGCTGCACTACGACACCAAGATGCTTGCCGATCTTGAGTCTGCTGGGCTTGCCCATCGTACCGACAAGGACGGTAAGCTCGCTTGGACCATTAACTACACGGCCTACGAAGCTATACACGGGCTGCCGAACGGCGTTTCTGCTACAACGTGGTACTTTGGCTTTAAGGTTATCGTCGTCGATAACGGTGACGGTACCCTGACGGCAACGGTCGACTACGGTGGCATCGAGCCCTTGTTCGAGAACGTTTACGGCGCCGACGCCGTTGATGCCGCGCTCGCCGGCACCAAGAAGCTCCAGGCTGCCGAGGGCCTGACCCCGGCAGACATTGCGGGCAAGTTCACCTTTACCGTGATTGCCGATGAGGCGGGCGCCCCGATGCCCGAGCGCGCGACCGCAACCAACGACGCGGCCGGCAACGTGGACTTTGGCAAGATCCACTTTACGCTCGAGGACCTCAACCGCGCCCTGGGCGTGATGGACGATGCGACCGATAAGGCCGAGGCAGACGAAGCTGACGAGGCCGAGGCCGACGAGGCAGAGGCTGAAGAAGCCGACGCCGACGCTGATGTCAACGCTGACGAGTCCGGCGACGAGTCCGAGCCCGCAGATCCCGCCGCTCCGCGCTCGCACACCTTTACCTATACGGTGACCGAATCCGGTAGCGCCCCTGGCGTGACCAACGACGCCAACACCGCGCGCAAGGTTTCCTACACCGTGACTGACGACCGTGCCGGACACCTGAGTGTCGTGCGCAACGGCGATGACGGCGCTGCCTTCACGTTCACCAACACGTACGGTGTGGCACCCACCGATTCTTCCGTGACCGATCAGGTCAAGACCGTCAAGCGTCTGACCGGACGTGATCTTGCAGCTGGTGAGTTCACGTTTGAGCTGCTCGAGGACGGCGTGACTGTCGCTAGTGGCACCAACGACGCCAACGGCAACGTTACGCTGAGCCCGATCCGCTACGAGGCACCCGGCACGCACACGTATACGCTGCGCGAGGCTTGCCCCAACGCGCTCGGCCTGTACAAGGGTGTCACCTATGACGGCACGACCTGCACCGTCGTGACCACCGTCTCCGACAACGGCGACGGCACGTTGACCGCGACGCACAAGCTCGAGGGAACCACCGAGTCGGCTGGCTTTACCAACAAGTATCACGCCATGCCCACGCAGGTTTCCATCGGCGCCATCAAGGTGCTCGAGGGACGCGAGCTCAAGAAGGACGAGTTTAGCTTTAAGCTCGTTGGCGAGGACATCGAGTCCACCGTCACCAACGATGCCGACGGCAAGATCAACTTCGACAAGTTCGAGTACGACGAGCCTGGTACGTACGTCTACACCATCAGCGAGGTCAAGGGCGACGAGGCCGGTATGACCTATGACAAGTCCGTCTTTACCGCGACCGTCAACGTGGTCGACGACGGCGAGGGCAACCTCAAGGCGAACGTTGCCTTTACCAAGGGCGACAAGAGCGTCGAGGGTATCGTGTTCAACAACACGTACAAGAAGCCCGAGACGCCCGTGCCGACGCCCGACCCCGGCACGCCCAAGACCGTGACGAACATCGTCAAGACGGTCAAGGGTTTCCTGCCCACCACGGGTGACCAACAGGCCGCCGCACTGCTCATGGCATTTGTTATTGCCATGGCCGGTGTCGGTGCCCTGGTCTGGGGTATCCGTAAGCGCTAGGCACGCTGGCAGCGCCCGGGGCCAAAAGGCCCCGGGCGGCCGGCAGGGCTAAATTCCGACCTACTCCTACCCCCAGCCGCCACGGAGGCATCTCCCTCCTCCGTGGCGGCGCTTTTATGCGCCGGGGGCGCGCCACGAAACCGGCCCATCTACTACGTTTAGCCCCTTACCCCCAACCATGGCAAAAAACGCGAAAACAAAACCGACGCTCCTATAAGTTGTCAAGAGGCAGTTTGCGGGAGCGTTCTCTCCAATTCGCACAGGAGCTCGTAATGCCTCCTCTCCAGTTTCGTCGACCGCCGTTTCCCCCGTTCCAAGTGCCCGAGTGTGGCTGCGGA